>JAMFSN010000165.1 GCA_026225295.1 Frankia alni | reverse complement strand
CGATGGCTGGTCGGGATCCGGGGCCGGGGCCTGCTCGAGGATGAGGTGCGCGTTCGTCCCGCTGATCCCGAACGCGGACACGGCGGCCCGCCGGAGTCGGCCCGTTTCCGGCCAGGGTCCGGTCGGGGTGGCGAGCGTCACCGCGCCGGAGGACCAGTCGACGTGCGGCGACGGCGCGTCCACGTGGGCCGTGCCCGGCAGGACCCCGCGCCGCAGCGACTCGACGATCTTGACGACGCCGGTCACGCCCGCGGCGGCCTGGGTGTGCCCGATGTTGGACTTGATCGAGCCGAGGAGCAACGGCCGCCCGGCGGGGCGGTCCGGACCGTAGACGGCCAGCAGGGCCCGGGCCTCGACGGGGTCGCCGAGCGCCGTCCCGGTTCCGTGTGCCTCCACGGCGTCGATCTCGGCCGGCCCCAGCCGCGCGTTGGCCAGCGCGGCCCGGATCACGCGTTGCTGAGCCGATCCGCTCGGCGCGGTGAGCCCGTTGCTGGCCCCGTCGGAGTTCACGGCGCTGCCCCGGATCACCGCGAGCACCCGCCGCCCGTGGCGGCGGGCCTCCGACAGTCGCTCCAGAACCACCAGGCCGACCGCCTCGGACCAGGCGGTGCCGTCGGCCGCCGCGGCGAACGGTTTGCAGCGGCCGTCCGGCGCGAGGCCCCGCTGCCGGGAGAACTCGGTGAACATTCCAGGGGTCGCCATCACGCTGACCCCGCCGGCCAGTGCGAGGGTGCACTCGCCGGCCCGCAGGGCCTGGGCGGCCAGGTGCAGGGCGACCAGGGACGAAGAGCAGGCCGTGTCGACCGTGAGCGCCGGGCCTTCGAGCCCGAGCGTGTAGGCGAGCCGACCGGAGGCGACGCTCGGCAGGCCGCCGGTCAGCAGATATCCGCCCGAGCCGGCCGGCGCCTCATGCAGGCGCGGACCGTAGTCCTGCGGGGTGACGCCGACGAACACCCCCGACGCGCTGCCGCGCAGCGTCGAGGGATCGATCGCGGCCCGCTCGAGCGCCTCCCACGCGGTTTCCAGCAGCAACCGTTGCTGGGGGTCCATGGCGGCGGCCTCGCGCGGGCTGATCCCGAAGAACGCCGCGTCGAACCAGCCGGCGTCGCCCAGGAAACCGCCTTCCCGGGTGTACGAGGTGCCGGGCCGGGTGGTGGCCCCGTCCTCGCCGTCGCCCGGGTCGAGCAGCGCGGCCAGGTTCCAGCCGCGGTCGGTCGGGAAACCGCTGATCGCGTCGCGACCGGCGGCGGCCAGGTCCCACAGCGCTTCCGGGGAGTCGGCCCCGCCCGGCCACCGGCCGGCGGCGGCGACGATCGCGATGGGCTCGTCCGTCGGCCCGGCAGCGGCAGCGGCGGCGGCCCGCGGGTCGTCGGCCGGTCCGGTTCGGTCGGCTGGCCCGGTTCGGTCGGTGTCGGCGGCCAGCTCGGCGAGGTGGCGGGCGAGCGCGGCGGGGGTCGGCTGTTCGAACGTCAGCGTGGTCGGTAGGTCGAGCCCGGTGGCGGTGGCCAGCAGGCCGCGGAACTGCACCGCTCCGATCGAGTCCAGGCCCAGGTCCTTGAAGGTGCGTCCCGGGGCGACGGCGGCCGGGTCGGCCTGGCCGAGGACCGCGCCGACGGTGGTCCGCACGAGCCGCAGCAGCGCCTCGTCTCGCCCGGTCGACGACAACCCCGCCAGCCGGTCGGCCAGCGCCGTCCGGGGGGCCGGGTCCGGGTCGGCCGGCCCGCGGCCGGGCTCGTTGACCGGGCGGGGCGCCACCGCGGGGCCCGCCCCGGCGCGCGCCGCCCGGGGCGCGCCGCTCTCGTCCAACCAGAACCGACGGCGCTGAAATGGGTAGGTGGGCAGGTCGGTCGGGCGGCCGTGGGGGTCGATCACGGACGTCCAGTCGACCGCCGCCCCCTGGACGTCCGCCTCGGCCAGCGACGTGAGCAGTCGGCGGGCGGAACCGTCGCCCCGGCGCAGGGTTCCGGTGGCCAGCACACCGGTGACGCCGGCGTCGGCCGCGATCCGCCCGATGCCGACCGTCAGGACCGGGTGTGCCGTGACCTCGATAAACGTCGCGTGCCCGGCCGCCAGCGCGGCCCGGACCGCCCGGTCGACCTGGACCGGTTCGCGCAGGTTCCGGTACCAGTACCCGGCCGTCAGGTCGGTGGTCGGCATCGGACCGCCGGTGACGGTCGAGTAGAACGCGACGTCGGTCGGGGCCGGGATGATCCCTTCGAGCAGCTCCAGGAGCTTCTCCCGGACCGGCTCGACCCGGGGGGAATGCGACGCGTAGAGGGCCAGGACCCGCCGGGTGTCCACCCCGGTCGCGGCGAGGTGCGCCGCGAGCTCGTCGAGCGCGCCCGTCTCGCCGGACACGACCGTTGCGTCCGGGCCGTTGATGACCCCGACGCTCGCGCGGTCGGCCCACGGCCCGAGCAGCGCCTCGACGGCCGGGGCGCCCAGCGGGACCGACAGCAGGCCCCCGGTCCCCGACAGCCCGGCCACCGCCCGGCTGCGCAGTGAAACCACGGCCGCGGCCTGCTCCAGGGTGAGGGCCCCGGCCACATGGGCGGCGGCGATCTCGCCCTGCGAACTGCCGATCACCGCATCCGGACGGACGCCGGCGGCCCGCCAGACCGCGGCCAGCGCCACCATCACCGCGAACAGCACGGACGGGGTCACGTCGACCTGGTCCAGGGGTGGGGCGCCGGGCGCGTCGTGCAGCACGTCCAGCAGCGACCAGCCGGCGTACGGGGCCAGGGCCGCGGCGCAGTCGTCGATGGCCCGGGCGAAGACCGGCGACGTGGCCAGCAGATCGCCGGCCATGCCGATCCATTCGGGACCTTGACCGGGGAAGACGAAGACGGTCCGGCCCCGGTCGCCGGCAGTGCCCCGCACCACGCCGGCGGCCGGTTCCCCGGCGGCGACGGCCCGCAGGCCGGCGGCGAGTTCGGCATGGTCCGCGCCGACCACCACCGCCCGGTCCTCGAACCGGCTCCGGGCGGTGGCCAGGGTCAGGGCCACGTCAGCCAGCTTCGGCGTCGGGGCGACGCGGTCGCCGGGACGTTCGGTCGGCATTGGGCCGGTCAGCAGGGCGCCCAGGCGGTCGGCCTGGGCGGTGAGGGCGGCGGTACCGCGCCCGGACAGCACCCACGGCACCGCGACGCCGGAGCGGATCACCCGGTGGTCCGCCGGCGCTCCGGCCCGTCCGACCGGGCCCGGAGCCGCCCCGGTCCGGCCCGGGGCCGGCGCTTCGCCCACCACGACGTGGCAGTTCGTCCCGCCGATGCCGAAGGAACTGACCCCCGCGACCAGCGGGCCGTACTCCCGCGGCCAGGGTCGCAGGGCGGTGACCACCCGCAGGCGCAGGTCGTCGAACGCGATCCGGGGGTTGGGGGTGGCGAAATTCAGGCTGGCCGGGATCGCCCGGTGCGAGACCGCGAGGATCGTCTTGACCAGGCCCGCGATCCCGGCCGCGCCTTCCAGGTGGCCGATGTTCGTCTTGACCGAACCGACCAGCAGCGGGTCGGCGGCCGGCCGGCCGGTGCCGTGTACCGCGCCCAGCGCCGCCGCCTCGAGGGGGTCGCCGACCGCGGTCCCGGTGCCGTGCAGCTCGACGTAGCGGACGTCCCGGGGATCGACGCCGGCCCGCCGGGTCGCGACCCGCGCGACGTCGGCCTGGGCCACCGCGCTCGGGACCGTCAGGCTCTCCGTGGCCCCGTCGCTGTTCGTCGCCGTGCCGCGGATGACCGCGTGGATCCGGTCGCCGTCGGTGACGGCCCGCTCGAGGGGCTTGAGCACCACGACGGCACCGCCCTCGCCCCGTACGAAACCGTTCGCCCGGGCGTCGAACGTGAAGCACCGCCCGTCGGGCGACAACCCGCCGAAGCGGAACGCGCTGACCGTGCCTTCGGTGGTGATGTTCAGGTGCACGCCCCCGGCCAGCGCGACCTCGCACTCGCCGGACCGCAGGCTTTCGACCGCCAGGTGGACGGCGACCAGCGAGGACGACTGGGCGGTGTCGACGGTCAGGCTCGGGCCCCGCGCACCGAGCAGGTACGACAGCCGGTTCGCGATGAGCCCGCGGGCCAGTCCGGTCAGCGTGTGGCGGCCCACGACATCGGTGGCGGCGCCGTGGACCAGTCCGGCGTAGTCGCTCGCGATGGCGCCCATGAAGACCCCGGTGGGCGCCCCGTTGAGGACCCCGGGCACGATCCGGGCGTCCTCCAGCGCCTCCCACCCCAGTTCGAGGGCGAGCCGCTGCTGCGGGTCCAGGGCGTCCGCCTCGCGCGGTGAAATCCCGAAGAATTCGGGATCAAAATCCGCGACCGATTCCAGAAAACCACCCCGGGGGTTCGCCACTGTCTCGTTGATTCCGGGCCACCGGTCGGCCGGAACATCGGTGACGGCCTCGCGTCCTTCCGAAAGGAGATTCCAAAATTCGGTGGGGTTCGCCGCCCCGGGCACGCGGACCGCAATCCCGATGACGGCCACGTCGTCGATCAATGAGTCGGCATTCAACATCTGGGCGGGGTTTCCTCTCGTGGACGACCGGCGCTCCGCCTGGTGGAACGGGCACGGTCGGTCGGGAAGATCCGGGGGAGTCGGTCCGGGCGGTCCCCCGTCGGGGGCGGGCCCCGCGGGTCGCGACGGTCCGGTCCGGCATCGGCCGCGGGGTGGCGCGGGGCGAGCGGGCTCAGCGAGGGCGGCGCGGACAGCGGCCGCCCGGCCGCGGGTGAGCTGAACCCGGACAGCGGCTGGCGCGGCGCGGCCGGCGACCCGGGTGGGCCCACGGACCGCTCGATATCAGTCGCATTCCCTCACCCGCTTCCGCCTCGGCCTGGGCACGCTCCGGTGGATCCGGTGCCGCTTCCCCCGCCGATAATCCCTATCGAATGGAGCGTCGAATACCCCTACCGGGACCCCTACCCGACCCTTAGCGGCTGCTGTCGCACACCTCACAGCACGGGCGGCGGAAGGTATTATCCATGCGATTCGCAGAAAACGTAAGCTCAATGTCGCCGCTAGCCCGACGGTTGTTTCAAGGCTCGCGCGGCCGGGTTGCGCCGGATCGGCGATCGGCCTTTTGCTCGAAAGGACCTACGGCGCTCGAAAGGACCTACGGCGCCCGAAAGGACCTACGCCACCGGGTCGACCCCGCGGTCGGCCGGAAAGGATATTCGCCGCGATGACGCGATCGCAGTCCGATACCGACCGGTGGATCCGACGGTTCCATCCCGCGTCCACCCCGGCGTCGCGCCTGGTCTGCTGCGCTCACGCGGGCGGATCGGCCACCTTCTTCTTTCCCCTCTCGCGGGACCTGACCGCCCCGCCGGGGGCGGCCCCGCCCGGCGTCGAGGTGCTGGCCGCCCAGTACCCCGGGCGGCAGGACCGCCATTCCGAGGTTCCGCTCGCGACCATCGAAGGCCTGGCCGACGGCATCGCGACCGCGTTGCGGCCCTGGGCCGGTGAACCCCTCGCGTTGTTCGGCCACAGCATGGGGGCCATGGTCGCGTTCGAGGTCGCGCGCCGGTTGGAGGCTGGGGACGGGGCGGCTCCGGCCCGCCTGATCGTGTCCGGCCGCCGGCCGCCGTCGCTCCGCCACCGGCCGGGCGACCGGGCCGCCGACGACCGGGCCGGTGCGGGCCCGGGCGGCCACCGCGACGTCCATCGCCGCGACGATGCCGGGGTGGTCGCCGAACTGCGCCGCCTGGCTGGCACCGACGCCCGGCTGCTCGGTGACGAGGAGGTTCTCCGGATGATTCTGCCGGCCATCCGGGCCGACTACGCCGCCGTCGAGACCTACCGCCCGTCGCCGTCGGCGATGGTCCGTTGCCCGGTCACCGCGTTCACCGGCGAGGCCGACCCGCAGGTGACGCCGCAGGAGGCGGCCGGCTGGCGTAACCACACGACGGGCGCCTTCGACCTGCGGGTCTTCCCCGGCGGGCACTTCTATCTGGCCGAGGATCCCGGTCCGGTGGTGGCGGCGATCCGGGCGGTGCTGGCCGCTTCCGGCCCCGCGGCCGCCGACGCGCCGGCTGACCCGGGGGCGACCCCGAGCACGACCGCCAGGTCCCGCACCTCGGCCCGGTAGAGCTTGGCCGGATTCGCGGCGTGGGGCCGCAGGTGACCGTAGATCTCCAGGGCCAGCAGGCCGTGCAGACGTCCCCAGATGCGCAGGGCCAGCGCCACGGCGGCCGGCGGCAGGTCCGGGAACGAGGCCCGGGCCATGGCCGCGAACTCGGGCGTGAGGTCGGACCACTCCACTGCGTCCGGACCCGGGTCGGTCGCCGGGGCCCGGCCCGGTGCGGTGAGACGGGGCCAGGCCGCCTCGACGAGGCGCAGTAGCACCCCGCACGCCTGCTGTTCCGCGTAGGAGGCGTCGCCCCCGGTCGGGAACTGGTAGCCGGGGATCGGATCGCCGTACAGCAGCTGGAACTCCTGGGGATGGGCGATGGCCCAGGCCCGGTAGGTGGTGGCCACCGCGGCCAGGGCGGCCCCCGGATCCCCGGGCGGGCCGGCCGCGCGGGCGGCCTCCAGCCGGTCCGCGACCGCGGTGTAGATGTCGGTGACCAGCGCGGTGATGAGGTCGTCGCGGGTGTCGTAGTAGCTGTAGAGCGCGCCGGCGGTCATGCCCATGTCCCGCGCGATGCCCCGCAGCGACAGCGCCGCGGGGCCGCCCGCGGCCATGTGGCGCAGCGCGATCGCCTTGATGTCGCGGACGGTCTCGGCCCGCAGCCGCTCGCGGCGACGGGGTGCCGGATCTTCCACCCTTGACACTCTACAGCGCTTATCAACTATGCTCCGCTCGAAAAATGAACGCCGTGTAGAAGTCGAGCGCTGTGCAGTCGATACCCCGGCGATCGTGCTCGAGCGGTGGTCGCCACCTCACCGGAAGGGTCAGGACGCATGAGTGTTTCCCCTGCTGCGGGACGGTCCGGCGAACGCGCCGGGCTGACCCTCGCGCTGTTGGCGTTCGCGCAGTTCATCGTGGCCGTCGACTACAACATCGTGTACATCGCGCTGCCCGACATCGGCCACGATCTGGGCTTCAACAGCCAGTCGGTGCAATGGGTGGTCAGCGCCTACGCCGTCGCGTTCGGCGGCTTCCTGCTGCTCGGCGGGCGGGCCTCCGACCGGCTCGGTGCCCGCCGCGTGCTCGTCGTCGCGCTGGCCATCTACGGCCTGTCATCCCTGGCCGGCGGCCTGGCCTCGGGCCCGGGGATGCTGGTTGCGGCCCGGGCGGTCCAGGGGGTGGGCGGGGCGCTGCTGTTCCCCGCCGTCCTGACCCTCATCAACACCCTGTACGCGGAGGGCGCGCCCCGCAACCGGGCGCTGGCCGTCTGGAGCGTGGCGGCCAGCGGTGGCCTGGCCGCCGGCGCCTTGCTGGGTGGCATCCTGACCGACCTGTTCGGGTGGGAATCGGTCTTCTACGTCAACGTCCCGCTGGCCGCGATCGCCGCGATCGCCGCACCCCGACTGCTGCCGCCCGACCGACTCCGCACCGACCCGGACCCGCTCGACCCGGGCCGGACCGGTGCGGGAGCCGGGGGTCGGGGTGGGTTCGACCTGCCGGGCGCCCTGGTCGGGACGGCCGGCGTCGCGCTCGTCGTCTTCGGCCTGGCCAGCGGCTCCGAGGTCGGGTGGACAGCGACCCGGACCGTGGTCGCGCTGGTGGTCGGCGCGGCGCTGGTCGGTCTGTTCGTCCTGGTCGAGGACCGGGCCCGGGATCCGCTGGCCCCGCTGCGGCTGTTCCGGCACCGGACGCTCGTGATCGCCATGCTCGCGGTGCTGCTGCTGGTCGGCAGTCTGGCCGGCGAGTACTACCTGCTGACCACCTACCTGCAGAACGTCCACCGATTCAGCCCGTTGTCGGCCGGCCTGGCCTTCCTGCCGCT
The DNA here is from genome assembly GCA_026225295.1 of Frankia alni. Classification (GTDB taxonomy): domain Bacteria; phylum Actinomycetota; class Actinomycetes; order Frankiales; family Frankiaceae; genus JAMFSN01. Next base: position 8,426 of record JAMFSN010000165.1, on the reverse strand, counting down.
GACCGTGATCTCCATGGTCGGGGGCGCGGCGGCGGTCACCCTGCTGGCCCGCCAGGGCCTGCGCACGACCTTGTCGCTGGGCATGCTGCTCGGTGGGGCCGGCATTGCCGGGGTCACCGCCGGGATGTCCGCCCACGGGTCGTACGCGGCCCTGCTGCCCGGCCTGGTGCTGTGGGGGATCGGTGGTGGGCTCGCCTTCACCGCCGTGTTCGTGGCTGCCTCCTCCGGGGTCGACGCCGGGGAGCAGGGGATCGCCAACGCGCTGGCCTCCACGTTCCAGCAGCTCGGCACCGCGGTCGGGTTGGCCGCGATCGTCGCGGTGGTCGCCGCCCGGCCGCACGGGCCGGCGTCCGGGGTCGCGACCCCGGACGGGGTGGTGGATGCGTTGCGGGTCGGGGGCTGGGTGTCGGCCGCCGTCTGCGCGCTGGGCGCGGTGCTGGCGCTGGGTCTGGCCGGGCGTCCGGCCCCGGCGCCGGACGGGGCCGCGCCAGCGGTGGACGGACCCCCGGAAACGGTGAACCGGCCGGCCGAAGCGGTGCCCGGGACGGTCGTCCCGTCGGCCGGCCCGGTTGATGCCCAACCGGTCGGCCGTCAACCCCAGTAGACCCCTATCCTTACCCCGGTATTCTTCCGACCGGCTCTCAAAACAATGCCCACTAACCACAAGCCGATCAACTTATCGGCCCCTATGGCGAGCGTCACATCGATGTTTTCTCGACGCCGGTTTGTATTCCGCTAATGTTCCCCGCATGAGGTTCGTGGATGTCAATGGGTGGACTCGGGTCCCCGACATCCTGACGTCACGGCGTCACATCGACCTGTTGCGGGTCGCCAGCGCCACCTGTTCACGCTGACCTTCGTTGTTACGCGTACCGGCGGCCGGGATGCGATGCCGACGCACCGGGGGAGGCGTCCGGCGGTAACGATTCGTCACCTTTCTTCTTTGTTCGTCGCATATCCCCGCGCGCACCCTGACCCGTGTGTCGCGGGGATTCAGCACGCTATCTGACGTCCGCGACGGTGCTGGCGAAACCAATCCGGAAAAACGTTGGTCCAAAGAAACAAAAACAACCGCGCTTCCTAGAACATCGGAGCAGCACCATGCATGTGTCCAGGTCCAGATCCAGGCCCTTCTACGCCCTGGTGGCCACCGCGGCCACCGCCGCGATCGCGCTCAGCGCGTGCGGATCGGGGGGCGGTACCTCCGGTGCGGCGGCCGGGCGGCCCACCGCCGGTGGCTCGGTCACCTACGCCGTGGACACGGAACCGGTCTGCTACGACGTGCACGTCAGTTCGCAGGACATCACCGCCGAGATCCAGCGAAACGTCGTTGATTCTCTCGTCTTCGAGGACGCGAACAAAAAGTTCCACCCGTGGCTGGCGTCGTCCTGGGAAATCTCGAAGGACAACAAGAGCTTCACCTTCCATCTTCGCAAGGGGGTGAAGTTCACCGACGGCACGGTCTTCGACGCGAGCGCGGTGAAGGCCAACTTCGATTACATCGCGGCGCCGGCCACGAAGTCGCAGTACGCCTCGACCCTCATCAAGAGCTACACCGGTACCGACATCATCGACCCGGACACGGTACGGATCAACTTCTCGACCCCCTCGGCACCCTTCCTGCAGGCGGCCAGCACCACCTACCTCGGGTTCTATTCGCCGAAGACGTTGGCCGCGGGCGGCGGCAAGCTGTGCGCCGAAAGCGCGGCCCAGGTCGGTACCGGACCGTTCACCGTCGCCGGTTACACGAAGGGCCAGAGCGTCCAGTTCGCCCGTAACCCGGCCTACAACTGGGCCCCCCAGGGGGCTGGGCACACCGGTCCCGCGTACCTGAGCAAGCTCACGATCCGGATCCTGCCCGAGGATTCCACCCGGGTCGGGGCCCTGACCAGCGGCCAGGTCGACATCGCCCGGGCCGTACCCCCGTCCGACGTCAAGGCGGTGCAGGCCGATCCAGCCCTGAGCCTGGTCCGTAAGCAGGCCGCCGGGGGTTCGTACCAGATCTTCCTCAACGTCACCCGCGCGCCGCTGACCGACCAGCGGGTCCGGGAAGCCATCGAGCGGGGCATCAACATCGGCGCGGACGTCCAGGCCGTCTACTTCGGCCAGTACACCCGGGCCTGGAGCCCCCTGTCGCCCACGACGCCCTCCTACGACAGCTCCCTGAACAACAGCTGGCCGTTCGACCCGACCCTGGCCAACAAGCTCCTGGACGAGGCCGGCTGGACGGGTCGCAACGCCAAGGGCGTCCGGACCAAGGACGGCAAGGCGCTCACCCTGGTCTGGCCGCTGATGCCGGCCGAGTACGAGAAGGACCAGCGGACCATCCTCGGGCAGGCCATCCAGGCCGACCTGAAGAAGATCGGGATCGATCTGGAGCGCCCGACCTTCGACATCGGTACGTACATCACCAAGGGCTACGCCGGCCAGTTCGACATCCTGGACGCCAGCTGGGCCCGACCCGAGGCGGACATCCTGCGGCTGTTCTTCAACAGCACCAGCACGGCCGCCACGGGTGGCCAGAACGCCTCGTTCATCAGTGACAAGCAGCTCGACCAGTGGACCAACCAGGGCGCGGCGACCCTCGACCCGGCCGTTCGCGACGCGGCCTACGGCAAGGTCCAGGAGCGGGTCATCTCCCTGGCGGCGGCGGTTCCGATCTACGTCCCCACGACGCTGGTCGGCGTCTCGAAGCAGGTCCACGGATTCACCGCGGACGCGAGCTCCTGGCCGCTGTTCTACGGCACCTGGACCGACAAGAAGTGACGGCCCTGGGGCTGGTGAGGGCGGTCGGGATCCGGCTGGCGGCGGCGGTGGCCGTCCTGTTCGGGGCCGCGACCGTGGCGTTCGCCGCGTTGCAGCTCGTCCCCGGGAATCCGGTGGCGGTCCTGCTCGGCCCGGCCACGACCGCGCCGCCCGCGGTCCGGGAACAGATCCGCGTCGACTTCGGGTTCAACCGGCCCGTCGTCACGCAGTACCTGATCTACCTCGGGCATCTCGCCCGGGGGGACCTCGGCCAGTCCTACCAGCTCCAGCGGCCCGTCTCGAGCCTGATCGGCAGCCAGCTCGGCTCCACCGCGCAACTGGCGCTGGCCGCGATCGGGCTGGCGGTCGTCATCGCGGTGATGTCCGCGGTGGCGACCGCCGGCCGGCCCCGGCTGACGGCGATCGCCTCGACCTGGGAACTGGTCGCCGTTTCGACCCCGTCGTTCTGGTTGGGCATCGTTCTGCTCACGTTCTTCTCGTTCCGGTGGCGGATCTTCCCCGTCGCGGGTTCGCAGAGCTTCTCCTCCCTGGTGCTGCCCGCCCTGACCCTCGCGTTGCCGATCGCCGGGGTCCTCGCCCAGGTGCTCCGGGAGGGTCTCGAGGCCGCGTTGGACCAGCCCTTCGTGGTCACGGCGCGGGCCCGGGGGCTGTCCCGGACGGCCGTCCGGCTGCGGCACGCGCTGCGCCACGCGGCCGTCTCGCTGGTCACGCTGGCCGGTTGGCTGACCGGCACCTTGCTGGGCGGCGCGGTGCTGGTCGAGGTCGTGTTCGCCCGGCCCGGAATCGGCGCGCTGACGCTGCAGGCCGTCTCGAACAAGGACATGCCGGTCGTCATCGGGGTGGTCCTGCTGTCCGCGGGCGTGTTCGTCGTCCTCTCGACCCTGGTGGATCTCGCCTACCTGGCCATCGATCCACGCCTGCGGAAGGGATGACCGCGATGGCTGTCGCCGATCCGGCTCTGCTGACCCACCCGCCCGTCACCGGGGACCGCACCCGGCGCCGACTGTCGCGGCCCGGGGTCGCGTTGGCCGGCGTGGTCCTCGTCCTGCTGACGCTGGTCGCGGTCGACCCCGGACTGTTCACCTCCACCGCGCCCAACGAGACCGACCTGGCCCGGGCCTTGTCCGGGCCGAGCGGCGCTCACTGGTTCGGCACCGACCAGCTCGGCCGGGACATGTTCGCGCGGGTGCTCTACGGCGCCCGCCCGTCGCTGCTGGTCGGGCTCGGTTCCACCGTCTTCGCGCTCCTGGGGGGCACCGCCGTCGGCCTGGCCGCCGCGCTGGGCGGTCGGGTCGGCGACGAGGCGCTGATGCGACTGGTCGATGTGCTGCTGTCGCTGCCGCCGCTGTTGCTGGCCCTGCTGGCGGTGACGGTGCTCGGCACCGGGACCGTCAACGTCATGCTGGCCGTGGCCATCGCGTTCGCGCCCGGTTACGCCCGGATCGTGCGGGCCGAGGCCCTGGTGGTGCGCCGGTCCGGCTACGTCGAGGCGGCCGTCGGGCTGGGCCTGCGCCGGCCGGTGCTCGTCGCCCGGCACGTCCTGCCCAACACCCTCGGGCCGCTGCTCGTGCTGGGAACCGTCGGCTTCGGCACCTCGGTGATCTACGCCTCGGGGCTCAGTTTTCTCGGGCTGGGGGCCCGGCCGCCGTCGCCCGAATGGGGAGCGATGCTGTCCGAAGGCCGCGACTTCCTGTCCTCGGCCTGGTGGATCGGGGTGTTCCCGGGCCTGGGGATCACCGTCGCGGTCATCGCGGTCAACGTCGTCGGGCGCTACGCCCAGCAGCGCTTCGCCGGGCGGGCCCGGTGAGGGGGCGGGGGGAGCGAGCGGAGGTGTCGACCGAGGGACGAGGTCGGCGCTGGAGTCGAGTGGTTCCCCGACCCGCGAACCAGGAAGCGCTGACCTTCCCCGCCGAGCCGCTCCTGGTGGTCGACGGTCTGGACGTCACCTTCGCGGCCGACCCGCGGTCGGTGCCGGCCGTCCGGGATGTGTCCTTCCGGCTCGACCGGGGTCGCTGCCTGGCCCTGGTCGGGGAGTCGGGGTCGGGCAAGAGCGTCACCGCCCGCACCCTGGTCGGGCTGACCGGCGGCCGCTCGACGGTCACGGCCCGCCGGCTCGCCTTCGCGGGCGAGGACCTGACGGCGTTCACCGAGCCCCGTTGGCGGACGCTGCGCGGCCGGCGCATCGGGCTGGTGCTCCAGGACGCGCTGGTCTCGTTGGACCCGCTGCGCACCGTCGGGGCGGAGATCGCCGAGACGCTGCGCACCCACCGGGTCGTTCCCCGCGCGGGCCTCGAAGCCCGGACGTTGTCCCTGCTCACCGAGGTCGGCGTGCCCGAGCCGGAGCAGCGGGCCCGCCAGTACCCGCACCAGCTGTCCGGTGGGCTGCGCCAGCGGGCCCTCATCGCGTCCGCGATCGCCGCCGGGCCCGACCTGGTGCTGGCCGACGAGCCGACCACCGCGTTGGACGTCACGGTCCAGGCCCAGGTGCTCGACCTGCTGCGTCGGCGCAAACAGGACGGCGCCGCGCTCCTGCTCATCAGTCACGACCTGGCGGTGGTGGGTGGTCTGGCCGACGACATCGCGGTGATGTACGCCGGGCGGATCGTCGAGGAGGGGCCGGCCGCGCAGGTGCTGGGCGACCCGCGCCATCCCTACACCCGGGCCCTGCTGGACGCCGTGCCGGTCACCCACGCCAAGGGCGCCCGGCTCGCGCCGGCGGCCGTCCGGCACCCGGCGCCGACGCCGTCGGGCTGCCCGTACGCGGGGCGGTGCCCGCGGTCCGACCTGCGGTGCCGTGATCAGCTGCCGGAACGGGTGGTGATCCCCACGCGGCCCGACGTCGCCGCGGCGGAACCGGGGGTCGCGGACGGACGCCCGACCGTCGGCACCGGGCATGCGGCGCTGTGCTGGTACCCGACGGTCGACGCGCCAGCGGTGCTCGACGCCGTCGACGACCGGCCGGCGTCCGGCGCCGGCCCGGGGGTGGGCCGACCGGTCACCGCGGCCGCCCTGCTCGAGGTCGACGGCATCTCCAAACGGTTCCGGTCTCCGGACGGGACCAGCCGGGCCGCGGTGCGGGACGTCTCGCTGCGCCTGCACCCGGGCGAGACCCTGGGCATCGTCGGCGAGTCCGGCTCGGGCAAGACGACCGTGGCCCGGATCGTGCTCGGCCTGCTCGAGCCGGACGGGGGAACCGTCCGGTTCGCCGGTCGTCCGTGGGGCGGCAGCGGCGTCCGCGAGCCGGACCGGCGCGGCCGGCGCCGCCACATCCAGGCGATCTACCAGGATCCGTTGGGATCCTTCGATCCCCGCTACCGCGTCGAACGGATCATCGGCGAGGCGGCGGCGACGGCCGGGGTGACCCGGGCCGGGCGCGGCGCGCGGGTCGCCGAGCTGCTTGAGCAGGTCGGTTTGTCAGCCGACCTGATGGGGCGCCGGCCGCTCGAGCTTTCCGGTGGCCAGCGCCAGCGGGTCGCGATCGCCCGGGCCCTGGCGCCGGGACCCGACCTGATCGTCTGTGACGAGCCGGTCTCGGCTCTGGATGTATCGGTCCAGGCCCAGATCCTCGATCTGCTGGCCGGCCTCCAGAGCGAGCTCGGGGTCGCTCTCCTGTTCATTTCGCACGACCTCGGCGTGATCCACCACGTCAGCGACCGCATCGTCGTCATGAAGGACGGCGCGGTGGTCGAGACCGGCGAGGTCGCCCAGGTGTTCGCGCACCCGGCGGCCGGTTACACCCGCGAGCTGCTGGCGGCGGTCCCGCGGCCGGTCGGCGGCCGGACCGCGCCACCGGACCGGGGGGCGTCGACCCGTGTGGTGGTGACCACTCCACCAGCACCATGAACAGGAGTTCTGGGGCGTGCTCGGCCATCGCCGGGGGCGTAGCGGTCCGTCCGGGGAACAAAATCTACTAGTTCGGTGATGATAGTAGGGAAAGCCATACAGGCCGGCTTCCAGCCCGCCGGACGGCAGCGACGGACGGTGACCCCGCCGGCCGTCAGCCGCTCGGCCCGGCTCGTCGGCGGTCGTAGTCGGAGGACGTCACGCATGGGTACCGCAGCCCTCTCGCACGCCAAGGTCCGATGGCCGGACCCCACTCCGGGGTCGAAGCCGGCCGCGTCCGCGTGCGGCCTGATCGAGCGGGACGATCACCTCGCCCGGCTGGATACCCTGCTCGACGACTGCCGCGCGTTCCGGGGCGGGGCGGTCGTGATCGGTGGGGGAGTGGCCGCCGGCAAGACGGCCCTGCTCCACGCGTTCGGCGCGCGGGCCGCGCGGGCCGGCGCCACCGTGCTCGAGGCGTTCGGGTCGCCGGCCGAACGGGATGTCCCCCTCGGGGTGCTCCGCCAATGGTTCGACCGCGGGCCGGGGGCGCTGACCGACCGGCCGGACGGGTCGTCCGCGCAGCCGCGGTCCCACCTGCTGCAACACATGTGCGTCACCCTGCGGGCACTGTCCGAGCAGGCTCCGGTCGTGCTGTTGCTGGACGACGTGCACCTGGCCGATCCGGCTTCGCTGCGGGGGATGGCGTATCTCGGTCGGCGGCTGGAGTCCGCCCGGGTGCTGCTGATCGCGACCGAGCTGGACGACCCGGCCGCCGATCCCGTCCGGGATGCCTGGCAGACCGACCTGCTGCGGCAACCCCGGTGCCACCGGATGCGGGTCGGGCCGCTGTCGGTGGACGGGGTCGCCGAGGCCCTGATCCTGTCGGTGGGGACCGCCACGGCCCGGGAAGCGGCCCCGGCGTGGCGCGACCTGACGGGCGGGAACCCGCTCCTGATCCGGGCCCTCATCGAGGACCGCCGGAGCGCGGCCGGGACCGCGCCGCTGGCTCGCCCGGAGCCGGGTGAGGCGTTCGCCAAGGCGGTCCTGACCAGCCTGCACCACGGCGGCGAACTACTGGTGAACGTCGCGCGGGCGGTCGCCGTGCTGCCCGAATCGGGCCCGGCCACCTTTCTGCCGCGCCTGCTCGACGCCGACGAGGGCCACGCGAAGCCGATACCGGCCCGGGCCCTCGAGGCGCTGGAGACGGCCGGGGTGCTGCGGGCCGGCCGGTTCCGCCACCCGGCCGCCCGCGCGGCCGTCCTGGCCGACTTCGCCGGCCCCGACCAGGCGGCCCTGAGGCGCCGGGCCGCCGGCCTCCTGCACAGTGCCGGCGCGCCCGCCGACGAGGTGGCCGTCCATCTCGTGGCCGCCGGTCACGCGGACGAGCCGTGGGCACTGGACGTCCTGCGTCACGCCGCGGAGACCGCGCTGGCCCGGGACGACGGGTCCTTCGCCCTCGAGTGCCTGCGGCTGGCCGGCCCCGCCTGCCCGGACGAGGACGCGCGGGTTGAGGTGGCGCTGACCCGGGCCCGGGTCGAGTGGCGGGTCAACCCGGGCGCGGCGCTCCGTCACGTCCAACCCCTGATCCCCGCGCTGCGGCAGGGCCGGTTGCCGGGCGCTCACGCCATCGCGCTGATCAAGCTGCTGCTGTGGCACGGACTGGAGGATGAGGCGACCGACGGCCTGCGCGGCCTGGAGGAGGCCCGCGACCACCTTGATGCCCGGTCCCAGATCGGGATCGACTCCATCTACGAGTTCATCCAGTCGAACCACCCGCCGCTGGCCGCCCGGATACCGGCCCGGGTCCCCGGCGAACGCGGTGGTACCCGCCCCGG
>JAMFSN010000164.1 GCA_026225295.1 Frankia alni | reverse complement strand
GCGGCCCGAACTCAGGCGTTCGCGGGGGCCGGGCTGATCGGTTCCGGCTCGGGTTCCCGGGCGGGGCCCGGGCGTTCGGCCAGGACGGCCCGTTCGATCAGGGTGGAGAAGATCAGTCCGATGATCGTCCAGATCAGCATCTGGGCGATCACCGAGTAGAAGCGGAACTTCCACAGGACGTCGGCGTCAAATCCCGGATAGACGATCTGGTGCCGCAGGTTTGTGATCGGCTGCGGGGTCTCGGTGGAGGCCCGCGCGTATCCGAACTGGTTCTGGTGGGCGACGTTGGCGGCCAGGTTTCCCAGCGACGGGAGCAGCCCGATCAGGACCGAGATGACCACGATGAAGGCGCCGCCGGCCATCAACGTGGAGTTGAAGACGCCGAACCGGGGGCGGAGCCGATGCCCGAGGTAGACCGCCAGACACAGGAACACCAGAGAGCCGGCCACCATCGTGAGATACAGATGGCCGCGCGTCGTGATCGTGAAGGTGTGCCCGATCGCGGGCGGGTTGGCCGGGTACTTGAGGAACGGAACCAGGTAGACCCCGAGGAAGCCGAACCCCGGGATCAGCAGGCCCAGGGTGCGGGGCCGGATCTGGAACCGGCCGTGCAGCACCAGGTAGGCGACGGCGACGAGCGCGCCCATCGCGGTGGAGAAAGCGATGATGCCCGTCGCGATACCAACGGTTGATTGAATGTGTCGGCTGAAATACTCAGGGCCGGCCGGGGCGATGGGTCGTCCGGCGGCTCTGTTCAACTGGTCGAGGATCGTGTCGCGGCCGGATTCGTAGTCGATGGCCTTGTCTATCTGTGGCTCGGCGAAGATCTTGGCAAAAATAAAGCCAAATATGCCAGCAACGAACCCAGAAAACGCGCCACGTAGAATGACACGGATTTCCACGGGAATTCCCTTGGCTAATTTATCGCAATTAGTGGCAGGGGAAACCGAGGAAGTGGCGCGAGTCGTGCACCCACTCGTGAACGGCCATCGTCTTGCCGAAGACCGACGTCATGCCCTCGTCGACACCGACGAAGTAGTAGGCCGCCAGGGCGAGGAAAACCGTGAGACCCAGGATCAGAGCGACCCGGCCGCGTGAGAGAGCCTCCGGGGAAATCGTGGCCCGCGGCATGCGGCTACTGGGAACAGGAATCGTCGCCATGGTGCTGCCTCCTCAGGGATTATGCGTCCCAGGTCAGTAGTGAAGCGTCATTGCCGGCGAAGTGTCTGACTTGTCAGGCGTCGTGGAGCGGCGACTGACTCACAGTGGCGCAACCGTGCTGGACTCCCACCAGCTTCCTTCATACCGTCACTTAAGAGTTACCTTAAGGCCCGAACACCTGACCAGTCAACAAGATGACAAGACTTGACCAACTCGCGTAACACAGCCGACGGGTCGTGCGACGTAACGTGATCCAACCCAGAACGAACCGGTCGCCGCAGGGGCTGACACAGGGAGTGTCACGCCCATTGGTGACGGTGGAGGCGATAGAGGCGGCGCCGGGGACCATGATTGCCTAACTTCCGGACCGTGCTCCCCTCGACGGCCGGCCCGCCTCCCCCCGCCTCCACCGCATGGTGGCCGGCGCGGCACCGTCGCGAACCGGCCCGGCCGGCACCGCGTTTCGGGACGGCGCTGGCCGTCGCCGCGCTGGTCGCGGCGGCCGTCGGGGCCTGCGGTTCGGGCGGCTCGAGCGGCCCCGGCCCGGTCCCGGTTCCGACCCGCCCGAGCACGTTCACCGTGCGCGGGGTGGCGGCTCCGGGCACGCCGGCGAAGTACGACCAGGTCCAGGTGCGGCGCTACGGTTCGCCGGCCGCGCCGAAGGTGCTCGTGCTGGTGCCCGGCACCTTCGCGGGCGCCGCCGACTTCGACATCGTCGGTCCATACCTTGCCGCGCACGTCCCCGGCCTGCAGGTGTGGGCCGAGATGCGCCGCGAGGGCGCGCTCGAGGACAACTCCATGATCGTCGCGGGGCTGGCCGGGAAGGCCACCGTGGCGCAGGTCGTCGACTACTACGTCGGCTGGCTCACGAACAAGAAGATCACCCGGCACTACCAGCCGCTCAGGAACGCCGACGTCGCGTTCGCCCGGGACTGGGGCATGCGGGTCGCGATGGGCGATCTGCGCAACGTGATCCTCGCCGCGCGCGACGGGGGCAAACGGACCGTCGTGCTCGGCGGGCACTCCCTCGGCGGTTCCGAAGCCGCCATCTACCCGGCCTGGGACTTCGACGGCCAGCCCGGATACAAGGACCTCGCCGGCATCGTCTGCATCGACGGGTGCGCATTCGCACCCGGCGGGAAGCTTTTCGGGACCGCCTTGACCGTGTCGTCGGCGCGGACCGCCGTCGACGCCCTCACGACCAGGGGGCCCTGGCTGGACCTGCTCGGGGTCGGCCTGCCGTGGATCTCGGGCGCGCTCGGTGAGCTCGGAGCGGTCGCGACGCTGAAGGCGCCCGCTGCCCCGTCCGCTCTGCAGTCGCTCAAGCTGCTGCCCCCGGCGTTCGTCCCGTCCGTGCCGACCACCAACCGGGGCCTGCTGGGCTGGACGTTCGATGCCTCGACCGCGCCCGCGGCGCTGGCTCTGACTCACGTCCACTCGGGCCACCTGGCGACGACGGCCGGTCCGCGCGGATGGGTCGACGATGGACCCACGCCGGTCGGGAACATCGCATCGGTGTTCGCCCGCGAACCGCTCGGAGCGATCGACTGGTACTACCCGGCCCGGCTGACCATCGACGACGAGGCCGCCGCGACGCTCCAACCGACCGCCGTCACGCGCTACCTCGGGCTGCCGGTCACGCACCTGAAAGACGTGAATGTCCCCCTCTACGCCATCCAGACCTCGCTCGGGGGCGTGGGGAACACGGTCGCGAACGGCGCCCACTACTACCAGGCCCATTCGCGGATCCCCAGCGTCGACATCGTGAGCCGGCCCGACTACGGCCATCTCGACCCGCTGCTCGCCGCTCCGGCCCGCAACGCCTTCCTGCAGACGGTCGTGCCGTGGCTCACGAGGATCCCGGGCTGAGTCGCGTCCGGGTGAGCGGAACGGCGGCGGCACCGGCTAACCGGCTCCCCCCGCGTGGGGACCGGGGGTGCGTCATGTGAGAGCGCGCCCGCGCTCTACCAGGAAGGGGCTGAATCCCAGAGCCGGTTGATCGTGAACCGGCGGATTCCCTTTCCCGTGGCGCGCATGATGTAGATCTCGCGGTTGCCGTTTCTTTCGCTGCTGAAGGCGATTCTTGTTCCGTCGGGTGACCAGGTGGGATCCTGGTCGGCTCCGGGCGTGAAGGTGAGTCGCCGCTGATTGCTTCCATCCGCATCCATTACCCATACATCGCGCGCCCGGTCATCGGCACCGCGGCGGAAGGCGATGCGCCGGCTGTCCGGTGACCACGCCGGCCCGGCGTCGGTGCCGGGCCGGCTGTGGGTGAGCTGGACGGGTTCGTGGCGGCCGTCAGCCGACGTCTTGTACAACGCGCCGCCGGTCGGGTCGGTACTCGCCCAATAGGTGATCCACGCCCCGTCGGGGGACCAGGCCGGGTCACCCACCTGCGGGAGGCCCGGCGTGGGGATCCGGCGGACGGTGCCGTCATCGACGCCCAGGACGTAGAGGTCGATGGCACGCGGCCCGGTTACCGGGACGACGACGTGCCGTCCGTCGGGCGACCAGGACGGCCGAGCGTCGACCGCGATCCGCGTCGAGCGGGCCCGGGCGGAGCGGAGCAGCGGGCGTTGTCCCGACCCGTCGGCCGCCATCACCCACAGGGCCCCGAGATCTTGACGTAGGTACACGACGGTCCGCCGGTCGGGTGACACGACGGGCCGCTTGCTGGAACCCGTCGTCCGGGTGAGTTGGCGCAGGTCGGGGGCTCCGTCGACGTGGGCGGTGGCGATGTTGTTCCGGTTGCCGTCCCGTCCGCTGGACCAGACCAGCACGTCCGCCGCCAGAGCCGGCGACCTTGGCAACGTCGAGGGAGCGGCGGCGGCCGAGCGGTGGATGGCTGGCTCACCGGGCCGGGCCGGATGGTCCGCCGGCCCTGATCCCTGATCCGTCCCCGGGCCGGTCGCGAGGCCGGTGACGACGGTCGCGCCCACCGCCAGGACCAGGACGATCCCCGCGGCCGCAACCGCCCGGGCGTGTTCGGTGATGATCCGGCCCGGCCGGCCGGAGGCGTCGGGTCGGGAAGGCGACGGTCGCCGCGGAGGTGCCACGGGCGCCGCAGCCGGCTGGGGCAGGCGCTGGCGGGCGCGGGGAAGAGGGGTCGGTGCAGTCAACGTCACGTTTGTGCCTTCGCCCGGGACGCTGTCAATGACGGCCCTCCCACCGACCTCCTCGATCCGGGCCCGGACCGACTGGGCGAGGCCGAAGCCCGGGGTCGACTCGGCCGGCTCGAAGCCCCGGCCGTGGTCGAGGATCGTCACGGTGAGGTGGTCGGCCGTACGGACCGCCCGGACCAGGGCGCGGGCGGTGCCCGCGTGCTTGCCGACATTGGTGATCGCCTCCTCGGTGGCGCGGGCCAGTGCGTCGACGGTCGTGACCGGCACGTCCGTGGTCGTGGACAGACCGGCGGCGTTGACCTCGACGACCAGTCCGCCGGCGGTCTTCCGGTTGGCGATGTCGTGCAGCCGGACAACGAGATCGGCGCTGGCCTCGGGTACGGAGTCCGGGTTCGCGAGAAGCATGCGCAGCCACGCGGCTTCGCCCGCGACCTCGGCGCCCAACTGCTCGTCTCGCACGGCTCCGCTACGAACCAGGTTGTCCAAGGTCTGCAGGACGCGATCGTGCAAGATCCGGCCGTGGCGGATTCGCTCCTGTTCACGGGTGAGTTGGCGAGCCTTCTCCAACACTACCCGGCGAGCGGCATTCAGCGCCTGCTCCGACAAGCGCACATTGCGGGCGAAGGCCCGGGCGACAACGGTGAGGACGAGGAAATAGGCGGCGGTGGAATACGGGACGTGATAGATATGGGCGGTGGCGATAAAGGTACCCGCGAGTGCCACCGCCGCGGCGGCGATCGTTTTCGTCCGCGCGCGGCACATGCCGAGCCCGGTGAAGGTGACCAGTGCAAACGGTGACATCAGCTGATTCCAGCTCTCGGTCTCGCCGCGTGCGGTCACCAGCACGCCGACAATCATGACGCCGGCGCAGAAGGATGTGTCGGCCACACACCAGCGCCCCGTCACTGTGCCCTGCCGCCAACAAATCGCCAGCAGGGCCGCACTTTCTGCGAGCAGCACCACCGCGAAGCCCACCACCAGGCGATTCAACGTGAGTTCGTGCGAACCCGTCAGCAGGATTACCGCGAAAGCCACGACCGCCGCAATCCTGACGCCCGAAAACAGGAGAAGCAGGAATCGCTCCCCGGCCGGCGCCTTGTCGCCCGCGAGGCTGAGCGACCGCAACAGCTGCCCACCGGCGGATGGGGTTTCCGGGCCCGCGTACCGGTCCGGTTGTCCCCCGGTGGGCGTTGCCGCCGCCGGTATCGTGTCAGTCACATCAGCTGGGCGGTCGCCGCGACCACCCGCGTCCCGCCCACTAGGGACCCCCCGCGGCGCCGTGGTCGCGGCGCAACAGGGCGGCTCGGGTGAGTTCCGCTTTGTTGCCGACCTGGAGCTTCTTGCGGATCCGTTCGACATAGGTGTCGACCGTCGCCTTCGTCACGCCCATCCGGCGCGCTATCTGCTGATGGGTGTAACCCTGAGCAATGAGGTCGAGAGCCTGCGTCTCCCGTGGGGCCAGTCGCGACAGGACCAGCGCCGCCGGTGCTTTCGGCTGGGTTGACCCGGCCCCCTCCAGCGGTCCCGGTTCCCGAACCGGCCCGGCCTCTTCCTCAGCGATCGCCGCCTGCAGGATGTCCGCGAGCTGCGCTGACATCGCGAAGCCGCCCGCCGCCACGGTCTCCACCGTCTCGACGACGCTGCGGACAGACGCATCCTTGGTCAGGTAGCCACGCGCACCGGCCCGTACGCTCGCTAAAACATCCGCTGGTTTGCTGAATGTCGACATCACCAGCACCTGCGTGCCCATGGCGAGCGTGGTAATCGAGTCGAGTGCCGGTGTCTCGCTGGCCAGATACAGATCGTGAACTATCACGTCGAGCTCGGCTGGGTCCAACGCGTCCGGCGTGGCGACGGACTCCGTAACCGTCAGTCCATCGGCCGCGGCAAGAATGCTCTCGATCCCGCGACGTGTCATCGGATGATCATCGACAATAGCAACGCGAATCACGCGCGTTCGCCCCCGTCCGGCTTCCCCCGTGCCCGGCTACCAGCAGGGTACCGATCCAACCGGTCGCGCGCTGACGCTTTCACGATTCCAGTCGGAGGGCTTTGGGGCCGCCCCGGCCGAGCCGGGCCGGCGCTACCGACCCGGGACGCGAAGCCCGCTGTGGAGGGGCCGTAGAAGGCGCCCGGACCGCGGAAAATCGGATCCGGGCCGGCAACGAGGTCCGTCCTCCCCACCGGACCGGACGGAGCCGACCGGCCCGACACCACCGACGACCCGGTCCGGCCGACTCGTGCTCAGTCGCATTTTGCACGACATGTCATCGCCGGGTTGCGGCCTTATGGTCAGCCCCAAGGGAAATTCCAGCACTTAACCGCCCTCAAACCGGCGTACGGGACGAAGCCGGCGCAAAGAGGCGGATTTGTGCGCACACAATGGGGGAATCATGGGAATCTTGACCGCAATCGCGGCCATTGCCGCCGTTCTGTACTTTCTTCCTACGATCATCGCCGCCCTGCGGGGGCGTCAGACCGGCTCGGTTCTGGTGGTGAACCTGCTCTTGGGCTGGACGCTGGTCGGGTGGGCGGCAGCGCTCGCCGTCGCCCTCAGCAACAAGCCTCAGTCGGGTTCGCCCCCGGCTGGCCTTCCTTCTGTCGCGGGTACACCGGTCATCGGAAATAACATGCGCATGAACAATGCCCGGGCCCATGCCTCGGCTACTGTTCCTCCGCCTGATGACCCGGCCAGGATCGCGACGGTCCGGCCCCATTGGTGCGCGTTGCGCCACGACCTGACCTACACACTGGCGTCGACTGCGGTCGCGTTCGCCGCGACCTTCGCCATCAGGACCGGGATCGTCTCGACCCTTTTCTGGTACTGCGCGCTGTTCATGATCCTTCGCCTGGCATGGAAGATCTACTCATGGCACGGAAGCACGGTCGTGTTCACCGCCACTCGGATCTATCTCTCGCCCGGGCCGTCCCGACGGAACAGCGAGGTCCTCTTCCTGGCCCCGGGCTCGGAGGTTTTCATTGCGACGACACCGGTGGGCGACGTCCTGGGGTACGGAAACCTGATGGTCTGGGCGATCGGGACCTACGGCCCGACCGCCATCGGTGTCGCCGATCTGCCTGACCCCGCGGCTCTCTGCGCCGCGCTGCAACACGCCCGTCAGTTCGACGCCCTGTAACGGGCGGTGAGGCACCTCCGGATCGGAGCCACGGTCGGTGCGGAACGGCCAGGCGCCGGACTTCCACGACGACAACCAATGTCGAGGTGGCCAGACAACAAATGGGGAAGGGCTGATGGATTTTTATCCTGAACATACGCTTAGATTCGCCACGGCGCAGCGGAAATCCCGCTTCATGATCCTGATTGCGACCGCAATCATCGGAGCGTTCGCTACGGTGGGTATCCAAACCCTTGGAGAGCGCCCTGCCGCGGCAGCTGACGAATGTTCCTCCTACGGAGGCCATGAGGTGTGTGGCCTTATACGAGAGAAGTATGTGAGCCTGGGCGGCGCGGCCAGTTTCCTAGGGTCTCCGACGAGCGATGAGTTTTCGGCCGGCGACGGCCGAGGTCGAGGCAGCCACTTTGAGCACGGGGAGATCTATTGGAGCCCGCAGACGGGTGCCCACGAGGTCCATGGCTGGATCGTCGACCGATGGCGGGCGCTCGGCTGGGAGAACAGGTCCCTGGGTTTCCCCACCACCGATGAGTTTTCGGTCGGCAGTGGTTCGGGTCAAGGGTCTCACTTCGAGAATGGGTCGATATACTCGTCGCCCGCCGGCGCCTACGCAGTCCAGGGTGCTATCCGTGATGCTTGGCGGGACACGGGCTGGGAAATCGGGCCACTCGGTTTCCCGCTCACCAACGAGAACGACGATGGAATCGGCAAGGTGTCTTACTTCCAGCATGGAGCGATCCACTGGACATCCGCCGAGGGCGCCCGGGTCTTCATCAGCCCAGCCAATCCTGACCTCCTCGGGGAGGCTGACACCATCGATAGTCTGCCACTCGATGAGTTTATTTCTCTCCGCCATGGCCGAGCGACCGATAACGCCGCCGACGGGTCCGCGGGAGTCAGTCATACCTCACCATTTGACTGGACTTCGAACGGCTGTAGTTGGCCGACACCCAAGGGCATCGATAAATTCTTCAACGAGGCGTGCGTCAGGCACGACTTCGGGTGGCGCAACTTTGGCAACGGGATGACGCTTGACAAATCCGATGACCGAAAGGCTGAGGTCGACCTCCGCCTTAGGGATGACGCGCGGGATCTATGCAATCGCCACGGAAACCCGAAGCTGAACTGGTCGACGACATATCGAACCATTGACTGTCAATCGGCTGCGGACCGCCTGTACGCCGCCGTTCGAAACTGGGAGTGGCGGGGAATACCGCGCCCGCGGATCCGTCCATTTGATTACTTCCTCAGTGGCGCCTGGTGGCCGCAGCCGAGGTAACCTCGGCGTGGTTTTACTAACCTACCCGCCCCGCTGATGCTCCATTCAGCGTCCGGATCGGTCGGTGGTCGCCGGCTCGTGGACGGCGGCGTCGTCGGCGTGACCGATCCGGCCGACCGGCGTCTGGGCCACGAGCGTCGCCATGGCCGCGTGGGCCTCGGCTTCCTGCTGGCCCTGGGGCGTGTCGATGATCCCCGGGGACAGGGAGCAGATCCGGCCGCCGAGGGGTCCGATCCGGACCGCCTCCCGCTGGGCCAAGCGCTGGACGCCGCGCTTGGCCCACGCATAGGCCCAGCCGGGATCCTCGACGGTCGATCCCAGGACCTCGTAGAGGCGATCGAGGAGGTTTTCGCCGAGCGGGTCGTCGAGCACGGCGTCGGCAGCCGGGCGCGGTTCGGTGATCGCCAGGTACGGGGCCATCGACGCGAAGACCACCGTCGCGGTTCCGGCGGTCGTCAGCGGGTGGTCGGCCACTCCTTGGCGACCGCGTCGACCGCGGGGTCCCGGTCGACCAGCAGCAGCACGTCGACGGCGCCGACGAGCCGCTGCGCGCAGGCCAGGCCCACGCCGCGTCCGGCCCCGGTCACGATGCCCACGGTGGTCACGGTTCCACCACCACCCGCAGGGCTCCGGCCTGGCGGTCCGCGGCGACCCGGAACGCTTCGGCGGCGTCGGCGAGGGGAAAGCGGTGGGTGATCAGCGTCCGGGCGATGTCCGGGTTCTCGGCGAGCATCGCGGCGGCGTCCTCCATCTCGCGGCCGCCCGCGTGGCGGCCGTACCCGATGGAGGGCATGACCTTGGCTTCGCGGTGGAACAGGTACTTCCAGTCGAGTTCGACCAGGCCCAGATAGACGCCGACGGTGACGATGGTGCCGCGCGGGGCGACCAGTTCGGCCGCCCGGGCCAGGGCGGACGGCGATCCCGCCGCCTCCACGACCACGTCGTACAGGCCCTCCGGCTTGAGGTGGGCGCCGAGGCGTTCACCGGCCTCGGCCTGGTGGGGATGGCGAGCCTCCAGGGCGACGTCGGTGGCCCCTTGGCGTCGGGCCCCGGCCACGGCGAGCAGGCCGAGGGCGCCGGCTCCGATCACCGCGACCCGGGTGTCGGGTCCGGTGCCGGCCAACCGCAGGGCGTGCCAGGAGACCGAGGCTGGCTCGACCAGGCAGGCGTCGCGGACGTCGAGCCCGGGCGGGAGTGGGATGAGGTGGGCGGCCGGAGCGCGGAACTGCTCGGCCATCCCGCCGTCGGCCGTGGCCCCGAGGGACCGGGTCCGGTGGGTGGGGCACAGGTTGTAGTGGCCGGCCAGGCACAGATCGCATTCCATACATCCGAAGAGCGCCTCGACGACGGCGGCGGTTCCGTCCTCGCGGATGCCGGCCAGTTCGTGGCCGACCACCCGGCGCAGGCCCAAGCGCTGGTAGAGCAGGTCGGAACTGCAGATACTCGCCGACACGACCCGCAGCAGCTCTCCGTAGCCGGGCGGCTCATCGAGGTCGATGACCTTCACACCGTCGTCCGTGGCCCGTACGGCCTTCATATCCGCCCCTTCCGGCTGGCGTTCTGTTGCTCAGTCGACCCACCGGTGCGGCGCGGGCCGGAGCGCGCACCGCACCGACCGGACGTCGGTCCGGCGATCTCAGGACCGGGCGCCGCGGCAGGTGCGACGTCCGCAGGTCCAGCGAACGGCGCCGACGACCAGGTTGTCGCGGTCGTTGATGGCGAGCTTAGGGCGGCCGTGGAGGCCGAGGCCGGTGAAGGCATGGATGTTGGACAGGGCGGTGATCAGCGAGGAGTTGCTCGGTCGCGGGCGGGCCGGGGCTCACGACCGAGCGCGCCTACGCAGAACTCCGGCAGCTACCTGTATCGGATAACTCACACAAAGTTTCCAACGAACGGCGCCCGACTCGGATACTTTGATCCAACGGTCGCCCAAGGTAATTTTCGGGCGGCTGGACACCGAGGGGAATCTTCCGATGATGGAGCTGCCGGGAATTGATGCCCAGCTGGCGTCGTCCTTTACGGCCTTCGATGTGGCTCGGGCCGGTGTCGCCAAGTTGGTCGGGGTCGCGGCGGCTCGCATCGCCTGGGAGAACGCGAAGGTGACGCCGGACGGCACCGCCGTGGCTCAGTGGCGGGATCGCCAGACGGCCTGGGCGGCGATCGGGAGTTCCCTTCGTCCCGACGATGTGGCCGGGGTCCGCGCCGCCCTTGCTGACGTCGCGGAGGCGATCGGCCTGGTTTCCCAGGAGTGAAGAGTCGTTCGGGCTCAGTCTCCCGGCGTCTTGGTCACCGAGGCTTGGAAGATCTGGGCGATCGAGGCGTCCAGCTGGGCGTTGAACCGCTCTTCGGACTGTCCGTCGGACAGACCTTCGAGCAGCGCGCGGGAGAAACTCGCGATCATGTGTGAATCCGCGGCGAGGAGTCCACACGCCTTGTCGCGGTGGTAGCCGCCGGACAAGGCGAGGACCCGCAGCACGCGACGGTCGGCCCCGATACCGGCGTACAGGTCGGGCCGCGTCGGGATCGTCAGCTTCACCATGATGAGCGCGTCGGTGGGCAGGGCCTCGATACGCGCCTGCAGTGCATCGCGCAGCAGCATTTCGGCGTCGTCCTTGTGAGGGCTGTCGATGCTTACCTCGGGCTCGAGGATCGGGACGAGGCCGGCCGCTGAGATCCTCGCGCCGTACTCGAACTGCTGATCGACGATCGCGTTCACTCCGCGCTGGTCAGCGTCCTTGATCACCGACCGCATCTTGGTACCGAACATGCGCTGCCGGGTCGCCCGCTCGAGCAGCTCATCGAGGGTGTCGAGGGGTTTCATGAGCTGCACACCGAACTGCTCGTCCGCAAGTCCTTCATCGACCTTCAGGAATGGTACGACCTCTTTTTCGTCCCACAGGTACCGCGCCGTCGGGACCCCCCGCACCGGCCGTTCCATCGTCTGTTCAAACAGGATTGCGCCCAGTATCCGCGTACCGTCAAAGGCCGGACTGGTGAGAACCCGGGTGCGCATCGCGTGGACCAGGTCGAACATTTCCGCTTCGCCACGATAGCGGCCCTCGCCGATGCCGTACTCCGCCAGTGCCTTCGGCGTGCTACCGCCGCTCTGATCAAGGGCGGCGAAGAAGCCCCTGCCGGACCGGACCTTCTCAAGCTGCGTGGTGTCCACTTCGACATCCTGTCAGCCCCACGCCGACCCGCCCGTCATTCGTCGAACGCCTGTCAGTCGACGGCCGCGAGCCGGGCCGGCTGCTCGCCCAGCGTTTCCGCCGCGATCGTCACGAAGTCGAGGACCCGGCGCTCCCGCCGGTCCTCCGCGACGACCACGCAGGTCTCCACGGGCGCGGCGTCCGTCACCGGGCGGTAGACGAGGTCCGGGCGGGAGTAGGACCGCGCGACGCTGCGGGGCACCAGGGCGATGCCGTGCCCGGCGGCGATCAGCTCGAATTTCTCCTCGACCGAGGACGTCCGCCGCGCCTGCGCGTCGAGGATCGGCTCGCCGTCGAGGTCCGCCCCGGTCAGCGCCCGCCGCCGGGCGAGCGGGTGGTGGGCGGGCAGGCAGGCCACCTTCGGCTCGCTGCCGACGGGGACGGAACGCAGCCCGGTGTCGTCGAACGGGCGCCGGAGGTAGCCGACGTCGGCCCGACCATCCCGCAGCGGCGGGTCCTGCTCCCACCAGTGCAGGCGCAGCAGCGCGATCTCGACGCCCGGGTGGGTCGCCCCGAACGCGCGGACCGCCTCGGACACGTGCAGTCCGGGCGCGAACGCGACCACGAGTCGTTCGACCCCCCGGTCGGTCTCGTGGACGCGGCGGACGGCGGCGTCGACGGTCGCGAACACCGCGCGGGCCTCCTCCTGGAGCTGCTCCCCGGCCGGGGTGAGCTGCACGTTACGGGTGGTCCGGACGAGGAGTGCGCACCCGAGCTCCTGTTCGAGCGCGCGGATCTGCCGGCTGAGGACGGGCTGCGCGATGTAGAGCTGTTCGGCGGCCCGACCGAAGTGCCGGTGCTCGGCGACAGCGGCGAAGTACCGCAGCTTGCGCAGGTCGAGATCCATGCCTTGAGGGTATCAATCCACGTCAAGAGGTATTGGACGCCCGTCCTGGGCGCCCGCAGGATTGAGTCATGATCGTGATCACAACGCCCACGGGCGACATCGGCAGTCAGGTTCTGCGGACCCTCCTCGAGAGCGCTCCGGCCAGCGGGGAAAAGCTCCGCGTCATCGTGCGCGACCCCGCCCGGCTGCCCGACCCGGTCCGCGACCGCGTCGACGTCGTGGCGGGGTCGCACGGCGACGCCGGTGTCGTCGAACGGGCGTTCGCGGGTGCGGACGCCGTGTTCTGGCTCGTCCCGCCGGCCGCCGATGCGTCGAGCTTGGAGGACGCGTATTCCGGGTTCACCCGGGCCGCCGCGGCGGCCGTCACCGCTCACGGTGTCGGGCACGTCGTCGGTGTTTCGGCCCTCGGCCGGGGCACCCCGGTCGCCGACCGCGCCGGGCTCGTTACCGCGACGCTGGCCATGGACGACCTCATCGCCAGCACCGGGGTGGCCTACCGGGCGCTCGCGAACCCGGGGTTCATGGAGAACCTGCTGCGTGAGGTGCGCTCGATCCGCGACGAGGGAGTGTTCACCGGCACCGGCGCCGCCGACCGGAAGGCGCCGACGGTCGCGACCCGGGACATCGCCGCGGCGGCCGCCCGCCTGCTCCTCGACCGGTCGTGGACAGGCGTGGGGAGCGTTCCGGTGCTCGGCCCGGAGGATCTGTCGCCGGACGACAAGGCGCGGATCATGTCCGAGGTGCTCGGCCGGCCGGTGCGCTACGAGCGGCAGTCGCTCGACGACCTCGGCGCGACGCTCGCCGGGTACGGGATGGGCGACGCGTTCGTCGGGGGCATGGTCGGCATGATGCGGGCGAAGGACGAGGGCCTGGACGACGGCGTGCCGCGCACCCCGCGGACCGCGAGCCCGACGACCTTCCGGCAGTGGTGCGAGGAGGTACTCACGCCGGCCGTGCGCGCGTGAGCCAGGGCCCGACGGTTCCCGGGCCCTGACTGCCGAGCGGGCGGCCAGCTCATCGCGCAGTTTCGTCAGGCGGGCGCCCGGGCGCCCGGGCGCCCGGGCGGACCGCGGTCTCGGCCGCGGAGCGTGCGACCCCAGGCTCGTCGGGACAACCTGTGTTGTCGGGCTCGGCGGAGCTCAGGCCCGATCGCGTGGGCTCGCAGCGGGTCGCCGTCGGCGCCGCGTACGGCGGCTACCCGTAGCGGCAGTGCTACCTTTCCCGGATACCCGTGAAACCCGTCCTGAACAGCACATATGCCGCCCGGAAGCAGGTAGCGGCCAACCGGTCGATAAGTCCGAAAACGCGGTCTACGGCCCCAATCGGCTCCACCGGCCCGCTACCGCTACCCCCGCGTCGGACCGGCCCTCGCGGACGGAGGCCGGTCCGACGCCTGCGGAGCGAGCGTCGGGTCGAGGGCGCGCGCAACGGTGGCCCGTTCTGGGCGCCGTTCCGGTGCATCGTGATGGTGGACGACTAACGCGCTGAGCCACCACCTAGAGATCCCGAACCCGTAACGCACGAGAGCGCCCCGGCCGATGGTCGGGGCGCTTTTCTGTGGCTCAGCCGATGTACGGCGCCGCGCGGCGCTCGAGGTAGTGATCTATGCGAAGACGTATGGACGGGTGGATTCGGTAGCCCGGGATGTCTTCGGCGGGAACGAATCGGACCTCTGACGACTCGCTACTCGTTGTCACTTCCCCACCAAGCATCCGGGCGTGAAAGCAGATAGAGAACTCTTGCCGCACTTCACCGTCCGGGTACGCGGCAACGTGTCCAGGGTCGGAATAGACTCCCACCAACCCCGTAACATCACAGTCGATGCCGGTTTCTTCCTTTACCTCGCGAACCGCTGCCTGACTCACGGACTCGCCTGGCTCGACACCGCCCCCCGGGATAGACCAGTAGCCGTTATCTGTACGGCAGATCAGAAGTACGCGATTCTGCTCATCCGGAACAACGGCGCTTACGGCCGGAATGATGCTATTCGCTTCCGGGGCGTTCGGGTCGTTTAGATAGTCAATACGCGGCATGTCGATACCTAGCCCTTCGGGTGGAATGGACGGCAGGCCGACCAAATGCGCTCGAAGCATTCGACGTAAGTCTCGAACAATGGGCCACCCTGGATCTCTCGGAGATGTATCACGGGCGCCCGGAAAGCCGGCATGCTGTAGATATGAGGATTGATCAGCATCTGATCATCGAAACGAAGGATAGAATTGTAAAGCACGGTCGAGTGAAAGCCAACCTCGAGTTTCGGGGAGTCAAAGAGCGATTGATGCCAAGCAAGGGCGTATCGAATCCGAGCCGCCATACCCGCCCCGACACCTTCCTCGTCTCCACGTGTGCGCACCGCTTCGGACTCGGGATCGCCAAACGCAATCCGTACTCTGACCGATTCCTCGCATCTCCGTTGGATCTCTTTTACCCAGGTCGGATTGGCCTCTGGAAGATGCAAGCCAGCGTAAACAAGGAAAGCCACAGCGAGTTAGGAACCGCGCTGCGCTCCGTGTAAACGGCAACAATCTCGCCGTACGTCTCATCGGCGACCGCACGTTTACCCAACTCTGGCCACAAATAGGCGGGATCTTCCTTTAGAAGTGCGGCAGCGGCAAGCGCGGTCTTCCGATGCGGTGTTCGATCCTTGGTAATCCACCGTTCCACGGTCTTCGAGTCCACGCTCAGAGCATCCGCGAATGCAGGCGCGGTCCAGCGGTTGCGCTCAAGCGCGGTGCAGAGTCGCTCGTTAGCCACGCTGGCACTCCCGGGGCTTGCTACTCACTAGGGACGTTTCCGATCATAGAACGTCCCAAGGTGTTCCGTCCTGGTGGTGCATGCGTCCCCCGTGACCTGTCAGCGTCGATGGCAGCCCCGGGCCGGGTGCCGCACCCTTGCCGCCCGGCCCGGGGGCGGCCACCTACGGACCAGACACACGACAGATCACGGGGGGACACAGCAGTGACCTGGATCAGCGGCAGTTGCTCCTACGAGGCGGAGGACCGACCCACCGGCGGACCCACGCGGACGCTAGAGCTACAGGTGACTACGGCGCTCGTCCAGATGGAGGGAGCAATAGCCAACCTCGAATGTGACGGGGGCCTACTGCCCACGAACCCGCTGGAATTGGTCGCGCTGAGTGAGAAGATCGAAAACGCGACGGAAGAACTCCGATGGATACGCGAGCAAATGGCGAAGCTCGGCGCACGGGTGAACAGAGCGTGAGCTTCGCAATGCGGATGATACCGAGAACGGTTCGGCCCTACTGCGTATGTAACGGCTACGGCGAACATCTAGCGAGCTTCGCCGAATGGGAAGCCGCGCACGTTTGGGCGCACGACCAGGCTCAGCATGCGAATGCGGTTCTACCAATAGAGATAGAGGATCGGTCACAGAGGATCACGCGACGAATCACACGGGACTTCTGTGAGCTAATCGCGTGGACGATGCTTAGTAAGGACACATCCTGCGACCGTGGCTCAGGGATTCCGCCATACCTGCCAGAACAGAGCCACCATGCCGGCGGATAGCACCTCCGGACGCGCGAGCTTCTCTGGAGGGTGGTGGGACCAATGCCATCGACTTGCCGCGCATAGATCACGACACGACGCGCATCCCCAAGCTTGATCGTCATAGGGATGATGTTGGTACCTAACAGGCCCACCTCCTCGATCGGTCTGGCGCTGACTGCGAGGCCAGCGTTGAACTGCGCCGATCGGGCGGACCACACCTGGCGAAGCGCGCCGACGCAGCGTCGGCGGCAAGGTCTGTTCTCGGGCCTCGCCGTCGCCGGTCAGTGAGGGTTGAGAAAGCGGCTGGTCACGCCGTCGAGGAGGAGGGCCATGCCGTTGGTGAAGACGTCGTCCGCGGATGCGGCGAGGAAGGCGGCCCCGGCTGTGCGTAGTGCGGGGAACTGGTCGGCGGGCAGGCTGTTGTGAAACTGGCTTCGTTCGTCGGTTCCGGTGGCTCCGTTCGGTCCGCGGCCGCCTCCGCGTTGGATGGCGGCGGCACCGAACACGAAGTCGATCATTGTGGCGGTTGCGTAGGTGGCGTGTTCGTCGGTCAGTCCCGCGTCGAGGAACAGTCCCAGTGCGGCGTCGATGATCCGCAGTGTGTTCGGGCCCCACACCGCCTTGCCCATTGCCGCTGACGGGGGGAGGGGCTGGTCGAGCAGGATCTGCCGCATTTCCCGCATGAGCGTTTCGACGTCGGCCCGCCATCCCCGGCCGCCGCCCTGAAGCCGGACGTCACCGAGGTAGTGGTCGGCGATCAGCACGATCAACTCGTCGCGGCTGGCGATGTGCTGGTAGAGCGCGCCGCTGCTGGTTTCGAGCCGGTCGGCGACGGCCCGCACCGTCAGGGCCTCGAACCCGCACTCGCGCAGGACCTGCAACGCGGCTTCGACGACCCGCGCGGTAGACAGGCCGCCGGTGCGCGGCCTACGGCGGTCCGCGGCCGCGGCGCGCTCGGCCCACCAGCGGGTCGACCCGGGTTGGCCCGCCTCGGTGCCCGACATTTTGGCCGACGCGGGCGCGGGCCGCTCGTCATGGTCCTTCACAGCACCTTGACGATATGCGAGCGCTGCTCGGATACTTCGTCGGCCGAGAAATACGAGCAGCGCTCGGATAGCTCGACGGCGCCGTCCACTGGACCACCGGTGGAGGCTGCAGGGCGGCCCTCGCCCGCGAAACGGGAGGTCATCGGATGGCGCGACGGGTTGCGGCGGTGCTGATCCTGGGCCTGATCACGGTCGGGCTGGGCGCCTGCTCCAGCGGCAAGGGCGCCCCGCCCGCGTCGGTAGCGGCCACACCGACGGCAGCGTCCACGTCCTTAGACACCTCGACGTCCTTAGGCAGCTCGACGTTACGCAAGGGGGACCGCTACGTCGCTCTCGGCAGCTCGATCGCTTCCGGATTCGGGATCAGCGAGCAAAAGTCGGTGTGTGGTCGTTCGAGCCGCAACTACGCCCAGCTGATCGCCGCCAGATACGGGCTGAAGCTCGTCGACGTGAGCTGCGGCGCCGCGGTCATCCCGAACATCGTCGACACGAAGCAGGGCGACAACCCGCCGCAGATCGACGCGGTCACCGCCGACACGAAACTCATCACCATCAGCGTCGGTGGAAACGACATCGTCTTCAACGGCACCGCCCTGTCCTGCGGGAATCCGGCGACCCACTGCACGGCTCCAGCCGGCCTCGATGCCAAGCTGGCGGCCCTGCCCGGGCAGCTGCAGACCATGGTCAACAAACTGCGGGCGAAGGCACCCTCGGCCCGCATCGTGTTCGTCACCTATCCACGCGAGATGCCGACGACGAACTGCGCGGCAATGTCGCTGACCGACGACGAGCTGGCCATGCTCCGAGCCATGGGCGACAAGCTCGAAGCCACCTTCGTCACGGTGTTCACCCATTCCGACGTCGTACTGGTCGACCCCTACACCGCCCCCGGGGACCACACAGCCTGCGCACCCGCGTCCGCACGCTGGACCAACGGCTACGCCGTCCCGACCGGCGAGGGATTCGCCTACCACCCCACCGTCCTCGGGCACCAGACAATGGCCGCCCTCGTGGAGAAGGCCCTCGCCGGCTAACCGGGACATGTCGGACTCGTACAGCGGACGTCGACGTCGGGCCCGACCGGTCGTGGCCAGCCGGGCCATGAGCCAGGTGCGAGCGCGATCCATCGCCGGCGCCAGATCGGGCCAGTGCCGCCCTACCCAGGTGGGCACGGGCTTGACCACGGTGTGCACAACCCGCCATCCAGCCCAGCGGCGCACCTCCGCTGCAGCCGTGGGGCCAAGGACGCCGACGGTCCTCTCCACCGTCGACCGCCGGCCGAAATCAGGTGCACGCTTCTGCCGCGATGACCACGTTCGTATCGCGTTGACGGCGCGGTCGATCGTGCCGAGACAAGGGCCCGGTGGCTGACGTTCTGCTCGATACCACCGGCGTCCGTTTCGCCGTTACTCCTCCCACCCGCACATCCAGCCGGTACCTACCGGCGGCCGGGGCCCGTCAACCCGCCTTCAATCACGTCGGGCTGGCGGGCTCGTCGCCGGCCCAGATGAGTGCTTCGTAGTTGGGGGCAGCCGTCGGGCCGGGCGTCGCGGTGATGGTCGAGGACGTGTTGGAGCATGTCGCGGGCCGCGAGGAGCCGGTCGGCCTTGATCTGTAGGGATTGGATCTGCGCTTCGATCGCCCGGGTCCATGCCGGGTAGGGACGGTCGGCCAGCAGCTCGGCGATGTCGTCCAGGCTCATGAGCGCGGATTTCTGCCAGTAGCGGATGACGGCCAGCCGGCGGACCGCGGCAGGCTGGTACCAGCGGCGGCCGGCGGACTGCGCCGCGGGGTCGATCAGGCCACGCTGCTCTTAGTAGCGGATCGCCGACGCGCGTAACCCGACCCGGCGGGCCACCTCGTCAATCGGGACGAGCTCGGCCTCGTCCACCGGATGCGCCATTGCTTCCCCTCGACCAGTGGTTGCGTTCAAGTCGGCTTGAACCGGCACGATCGTTCCACACCGAGGACCACACCAAGGACGGCGCTCACGAGAAGGAGGAACGGCTTGTGGTCGACGCACAGGTGTTCGACTTCGTCACCCGCTACCCGGACGCGGCGATGATCACGTTGCGGGCCGACGGGACGGCGCACATGGCGCGGATCGAACTGGCCGCGCTGGACGGGTACGTCTGGGCGACCGGCTCTGCGTCACTGGTGCGGACGAAGAATCTGCGCCGTGACCCGCGCGGCTCGCTGTTTGTTTTCGGCCCGCATCCGCACTGGCTCGGGCTGGAGACGACGGCAACGATCGTGGACGGCGCGGACGCCCCGCCCATGCTCGTACGCCTGCTGCGGGCCCGGCACGGGGACGCGGCCCCGCCCGGCACGGTTCTGGCCCACGACGACCAGCTCGGCCACGACCGGCCCTGGCCCGAGACCGAATACCTCGACCACGCCCGCGAACACGGCCTGCTGGCCTACGGCTTCACTGTCCACAAGTCCTACGGCAACCCGTGATGACCAAGCAGACAGAAACTCTGAGAACCACCGCGCCGCGAAGGGCGCCTGGAGCGCACCCCGTGCTCTGTCGAGGCGGGTCTGGCCCGACCTACGGCGCTCTGGTCGCCGGTGTGTCCCTCGTCGCCGTCCCGATCCTCGTTACTCGCCCAGATCGGGGCTGTCCGCTTGTCGCTGGTCCAGCGGGCCGATGACGGCGCTATTTCGGATGGATCCGTTCGAGTTTGGTCCAGCCGCGCCAGCCGCGTTCCTCGAGCCGCGCCATGAGCCGGCGGGCGATCGGCACCGAGTCGAGGAAGACCGCGTCGAGGAGTTCCGCGAGGTCGTCGGTGATCTCGTGGTCGTCCCATCCCTCGGGATCGGCGGCCTCGAGCGAGGCGACGAGCCGGTCGCCGACGGCCGCCACT
>JAMFSN010000163.1 GCA_026225295.1 Frankia alni | reverse complement strand
GTGTCTTTGTCATGCGCGGAAACATGAACGGCCGCCGGGTTCTGCCGGAGCTTCCCCTCTCGCGGGAAAAGATCCGGGTGCCGTTGTCGGCGATTGTGCTCGGCTTCGTGGCGGCCTTGTTCGGCCGGCTCGTCGTATCCCTGTTCCGCCACCCGGTCGCCGTGGGTCTGGTCGTCGGGCTGGCTATGTTCGATGCTCGGTACGGCCCGCACCGCCTGGCCCTCCTGGTCGTCGTGTTCGCGGGCCTGGCGGTGGTGTGGCGGTTCGCCCACCGGCAATCGTTCGGGTGGGTCGGCCGCCGAGTGCGGGGCCGGGTTCGCCTCGCGCTGATCTACCGGCCGCGCTGGCGTAACGCGATGATCGAGTCGGAGTTGGCGATCCGACGTCCCAAGACCTGGGGCGAACGGATCACCTACAACGAGATCCTTCCCCGTATCCGGGCGATCCGGTCCGACCGGGTCGTCGACCGCCTGCGGATCGAGCTGCTCTACGGACAGACCCCCGAACAGTGGGAAGAGCAGGCCGAAGCGCTCCGGCACGTCTTCCGCGCCCGGCGCTGCCAGGTACGCCAAGAAACCAGCCGGTACATCTGGCTCGACCTCTACTTCCGCGACTCCCTCACCCACGTCGTGACCCGCGACGACCTCGACCCGCCCCAGGTCGACCTCGGCGGACTGCCGATCGGCCGGCAGGAAGACGGCCAACCGTGGCGGCTGAACATCCTGGGCACCCACCTGCTCGTGGCCGGCGCGACCGGGGCCGGCAAAGGGTCGGTGATCTGGTCCGTCATCCGCGCCCTGGGCCCGGCGGTCCGGGCCGGCACTGTCGAGTTGTGGGTCGCCGATCCCAAGGGCGGGATGGAGATGGCGTTCGGCGCGCCGATGTTCACCCGGTTCGCCGCCGACCTACCCGCGATCGCCGACCTGCTCGACGACGCCGTCACCCTCATGCGGGAACGCGCCAAACGGCTCCGTGGAATCACCCGGCTACATCAGCCGACCACCGAAGACCCGCTGGTCGTCGTAATCCTCGACGAGATCGCCTCCCTGACCTCCTACGTCCACGACCGGGACCTCAAACGGCGCCTCGCCGCGTCCCTTCCGCTGCTGCTGTCCCAAGGACGCGCCCCGGGGGTGGTCGTGGTCGGCGCGATCCAGGACCCACGCAAAGAGACCCTGCCGTTCCGGGACCTGTTCCCGACCCGGATCGCGCTGCGGATGACCGAACCCGAGCAGATCGACCTCGTCCTCGGCGACGGGGCCCGCAACCGCGGCGCCCGGGCCGATGAGATTCCGACCCGCTTGCCTGGGGTCGGCTACGTCCAGCACGACGGGCAACCCGAGCCGACCCGCGTGCGGGCCTGCTGGCTCGACGACGACGAGATCCGGACCGCCGCCCGCACCTTCCAGCCCCGCGCCGATGTGCGGCCCGATCCGGTCGGCGGCTGGGTGCCCGACATCCGCGGACAGGCCGCATGACCCCCGGCCACCTCGATGGATATGCGCCCGTCGTCGCGCTGCCGTCCTGCGACTGGTGTCGGCATCCCTGGGTCGCGCACTGGTCAGACGACGGCTGCCAGGCCCCGACCGGCCCCGGGGAGACCTGCGGATGCCGCGAACCGCCACCCGACCAGCCCGACCCACCTGCGCCCACCGCCGCCTGACGAACCGGAAGGACCGCACGTCGTGAGCGAACCGACCCCGGCTGACATCGCCCGCTACGGCACCCGGCAGGAACGGGCTCGCCTCCCGCTGGCCCGCGGCGTCCTGGAAGCCGTCGCCGTCGACCACGGCGTCTGCATCCGCCCCCTCGCGATGCGCCGCACCAACCTCACGACCGGCGAAACCGAGATTATCCCCGCCCCGTGCGGCGCCACCCTCGCCGCCACCTGCCCGCCCTGCGCGCAGCGGGCCCGGAAGCTGCGGATGGCGCAGTGCGCGGCCGGCTGGCACCTCGATGACGAACCGCTTCCCGACCCGGACCCGCCGACCGATGAGCAGCGCGAACTCACCGTTCTGCGGGCCGAACTCGAAGCTGCCCGTGCCGCCTGCGAGGCAGCGGCCGACCTCGATCAGGTCGCCGACCTCGACGACGGCATCTCCGACGTCGACGCCGCCCTCGCCGACCTCGGCGTCCGGGGCAAAGCCGCCCCTGAGCGGCGATCGGGGACCCGGCGGGCTCGCTCGACCCGCCGCCGGCAGGACGCGCCCGACCTCCCCCGTCAACCCGTCGACCGGCGGACTCTCGGGCGGACGTTCACCGCGCCGGATGGTCGGGTCTGGCGGCCGTCGCTGTTCCTGACGTTGACGTGCGACTCCTACGGGCGGGTCGGCTCCGATGGCACCCCCGTCCATCCGGACAGCTACGACTATCGGCGGGCGGCCCGGGACGCCATCCACTTCCCGAAGCTCATTGACCGGTTCTGGCAGAACCTGCGCCGCGCGGTCGGCTGGGACGTCCAATACTTCGCCGCCCTCGAACCCCAACGGCGCCTCGCCCCGCACCTGCACGCAGCCATCCGCGGCACCATCCCCCGCACGGCCCTGCGCCAGGTCGCCGCGGCCACCTATCACCAGGTCTGGTGGCCGGCCTGTGACCGGCCCGCCTACCCACCCGGCCGGTTCCCTGTCTGGGACGAGCCCTCCGGCGGCTACGTCGACCCGGACGCCGCAACGGTGTTGCCGACGTGGGACGAGGCGCTCGACGCCATCGCCGACGACGACGATCCGGTGCACGTCGTCCGCTTCGGCGTCCAGATCCGCGCGGACGGGGTCACCTCGGCCAGCAACGACGTCGGCCGGCTGGTCGGCTACCTGACCAAGTACCTCACCAAGAGTCTGGACACCTGCCACGCCATCGACACCGCCGCCCAGCGGACCCACATCGACCGGCTCGCGGTGGCGCTGCGGTTCGAGCCCTGCGCGCCCAGCTGCGCGAACTGGCTGCTCTACGCCGTCCAACCCCGCGGCGCCCGGGCCGGTCTCATCCCGGGCTGCTGCAAAGGCAAAGCCCACCGCCGGGAAACCCTCGGGTTCGGCGGCCGCCGGGTCCTGGCGTCCCGCCGCTGGTCCGGCAAAACGCTGGCCGACCACCGCGCCGACCGCCGGACCTGGGTACGCGACCAACTCGCCGCCACCGACAGCGGCACCGGGACCGGTCCGACCGACCCGAGGGCCTTCGTCTCCCAGCTCCTCCGCCCCGGTGACCCGGGCGTCCCGCGCCGCGAACACCTGCTCATGCGGGCCGTCGCCGACCGCGTCCGCTGGTCCGCCGACCTCACCGCCGCCCGCATCGCCGCAGGCGCCCCACCACCCGACCAGCCCGCCGCCGCCTGAACCGCATCCACCTCGCGGAGGACCTGATGGACGCACTTCTTCTCACCCCCACCCAGGCGGCGGCCGTCCTGGGCGTCAGCCGGTCCACCGTCTACGAACTGCTGGGCGCCGGGCAGATCGACGCCGTCCACATCGGCCGATCCCGCCGCGTCGTCGCCGCATCCCTCACCCGCTACGTCAACCGGCTCTCCGGCACAGACGCGAGCGCGGCGGCATGACCGGGCCTCAGCGTTTCTCCGGCCGATGCTCGGCAATCCAGCGCTCGACGTCCTCGGTGTGCCAGATATGGCCGGCGGCGAGCGTCGACACCGGCTGCGGGAACGACGGATCTTCCTTGAGTAGCTGGTTGACCCGCGTGCGACCGACACCGAGCCGCTTGGCGATCTCGGCCGCTCCCATGAGGTGGTGGCTCACACCCGAACTCTACTGGACGATCGTCGAGCCACTGTGTACCGTTACCTCCACCGACTGGACGACCGTCCAGTCGGGTGAAGCGGCCCCGGCGGGTGCTGGAACACCCAACCGGGGCCTTGATCCCACACCCTTCCAACGAAAGGGAGCAAGACCCATGCCTATCTTCGGCTACCGGCCCACACCGCCCGGTGACCACCCGTTCGTCTCCGTCCGCGTGCCGGACGGCGGAGACTTCGACCTCACCCTCCGCGCCGGAGCTGACGTCGCCGACCTGGCCAGCGCGCTCGACGAGATCCCGGGCGACGCGGTGTTCATCGAGTCCTACGGCGACGTCGACGCCGTCCTCGTGTTCCGACCGATCCCAGACCCGCCTCCTGCCGTCTCGGTAACCGACTCCGGCCCTTCCCGCCCGCCGGTGACCGTCGATGGAGGAGC
>JAMFSN010000162.1 GCA_026225295.1 Frankia alni | reverse complement strand
TGACCCTGACAGTTGCGGAAAAGGCCTCGGTGTCAGGGTCCCCGCGCGTCTCTATGTGCGTCGACGACGACGGTTGCGGGTCTCTCCGCGAGTGTCATCGTCCCGGCGCCTCGTAGCGGACGCTGACCCGGCCAAACCGCCGCCGCCCGCACCCCGTCTCGCCCGCCCGCCGCCGCCCGCACCCCGTCTCGACCGCCCGCGCCCCCCGCACCCAGCTCGCCGGCCCGGGCTACGGCCCGGGCCCCGGCCCGGAGTCGGGCGTCGTCGTCGCCCGTCCGGCCGGCCGCGGTCACGGTGGGCGGGGTGGTGCGAGGCGGGCGATCGGGAGCGGGTCGCGGTCCAGCGGGACGTGGGCGTCGCGGACCGCGAGCAGCGTGCGTCGGTAGTCGGCCCGGCTCATCGGCCCGGCGCCCATCCGGACCAGGTGCGGGGAGGTGAGCTGGACGTCGATCAGGCGACCCCCGCCGGCCCGGAACCGGGCGTCGAAGTCGACCAGCGCGGCCTTCGAGGCATCGGTGACCCGGTGGAACATCGACTCGCAGGAGTGCACGCCGCCGATGGTGATCCCGAAATGGCCGCCGACCAGCGTGTCGCCGTCCCAGACCTCGCTGCTGTGGGCCCAGCCCAGTTCGAACAGCCGTTGGTAGCAGGCGACCAGGTCGGGGGTGATCCACTCGTGCCGGCCACCCCGGGCGCAGTGCCCGACCACCTCGGCGAAGGCGGCATCGACGGTGGCCGTCCAGCCGGTTGACCGGATCCGCCAGGCCAAGGTGCGTGAGACGTGCACCGCGCCGCAGACCAGCACGCCGCGGGGGTCGGGCGACCACCAGGGCAGGTCGAGGGTGGCCGGCTGGCGCGCGTCCAGCGCCGGGATCGTGCCGTCGGCCACGGCCGTCCCGAACCGGTCGGCCAGGTCGGCGGCGGCGGCCGGGTCGAGGGCCGGCCAGGGGAAGATGCCGCGCCGGTAGGCCCCGATCATCGTGGCCGGCGTGAGATCCCCGCCGACCGCGACGGGGGCCTCGGCATCGCCGGCCGCCGGTAGCCAGGGATCCTCCGCAACCGGCCGGCCGGCTCGCGGGTGGTCCCACCAGGACGGACCGGGATCGGTGGGCCGGGCGGTGCGGGCCACGTCAGGTCGCCGCGCGCAGCGCGAAGCGTTCGGCGACCTCGTCGAGGACGGCGAGCAGCCCGGTGATCTCCTCGTCGGTGTTGGCCGCGGTGATCTGGAGCCGGAAGCCGACCTGCTCGCGGGTCACGACCGGGTACGGAACCAGGGTGACCAGCACTCCCCGCTCGAACAGGAGGTGACCCAGTTCGTCGAGGTGGTCCGCGTCGGCCAGCGGGATTTCGATGATGGGGAATCCCGACCGGTTGAGATGGGCGATCCCGCGGGTGTCGAGCCCGTCGAGCACCCGAACGGTGAGGCGGTGGAGCTCGGTCCGGATCGCGTCGCCCCGCTCCTCATTGACCCGGAAGCCGGCCAGGACGGTGGCCAGCGAGGCGGTCGGGGGCGGGCCGGAAAAGATGTACGGCGCCGCGGCCACCTTGAGCAGGTTCTTGGTCGCGGTCGGGCAGGCGATGAATGCCAGCAGGGATGAATACGCCTTCGAGAAGCCCCCGACCAGGACGATCCCCTCGTAGTCGAGCCCCAGGTACCGGACGATCGCGTTGCCGCGCCGGCCGTACGGGCTGGTCTCGCCGGCGCCGCGTTCCCCGATGACGCCGAAGCCGTGGGCGTCGTCCACGTAGAGCAGCGCGCCGTGGGCCCGGGTGATCCGGGACAGCTCGAGGAGCCGGGTCGGATTACCGGTCATGCTGTTGACGCCGTCGACGCAGACCACCCGCGGCCCGGGGGCCGCCCGGGCCAGCAGGCGGTCGAGGTGGTCGAGGCGGTTCTCGCGGAAGTACCGGACCCGCGCCCCCCGGGCCCGGGCCGTGAGCGCGCCGTCGTGGATCGTGCGGTGCGCGTGGGCCTCCACGAAGACTTCGCCGCCGCCGGCCAGGACGGGCAGCACCGAGCCGTGGATGTGGGTGATCGTCGGCAGCACCAGGCAGTCGGGCGCGCCGAGCAGGGCGGCCAGCCGGTCCTCGATGTCGACGGTCAGCCGGGGGCTGGCGATCATCCGGGACCAGCTCGGATGGGTGCCCCACCGGGCCAGCGCGCCCGGCACGGCCGCCGCGATCTCGGGGTCGAGGTCGAAACCCAGGTAGTTGCAGGACGCGAAATCGGTCAGCCAGTGGTCGCCGACCCGGATCCGGCGGCCGACGATCTCGTCGACGACCACGTCGTACATCGGGTTCGGCCCGCGCATCCGGGCCAGCTGCGCGTAGTCGCCGACGTCGACCACCGCGGCGGCCGGCCCGGCCGTCTGGGCGGGCGCTGAACGTACTGTCGATCCGTCCCCCCGTGTCGCCATACGATGACGCTAGGTCGGGCCGGAGGGCCGAAATCGTCAGTGTGCGTCCCGCGTTGCCGGGGTGAGCGAGATCACACGGCCGACCAGCCGGTCTCGACCACCGGCGACCGGCCGAGCAGGGGGCTCCACCAGGCCTCGTTGTCCCGGTACCAGGCGATCGTGGACTTCATCCCGTCGGCGAAGCCGATCTCGGGCGCCCAACCCAGGTCGGACCGCAGCTTCGAGGAATCAAGCAGGTAACGCCGGTCGTGGGACGGCCGGTCGGGCACGATCGTCTTCAGGGACGACGGCAGGCCCAGCTCGGCCAGGATCGTGTCGGCGATCGTGGCGATGTCGGCCTCGACCCCGCTGCCGACGTGGTAGGTCTCGCCCAACCGGCCCCGCTCGAGCACCGCCTCGATCGCCCGGCAGTGGTCGGTGACGTGCAGCCACTCGCGCCGGTTGGCGGTCGACGCGTAGAGCGGCAGGCTCTCGCCGCGCAGGGCCCGGGTGACGAACAGCGGGATGACCTTCTCCGGGAACTGGTACGGCCCGTAGTTGTTCGAGCAGTTCGTGATGGTGATCGGCAGGTCGTAGGTCAGCCCGTAGGCCCGCACCGCGTGGTCGCCGCCGGCCTTGGCCGCGTTGTAGGGGGTGCGCGGCAGGTAGGGCGAGTCTTCGGTGAACGCGCCCGGGTCGTCCAGGGCCAGGTCGCCGTAGACCTCACACGTCGAGATCTGGTGGAACCGGTCGACGCCGACCTGGCGGGCCGCCTCGAGCAGGGTCTGGGTGCCGATCACGTTGGTGGAGAAGAATTCGCCGGGCCGCAGGATGGCCAGGCTGTTGTGCGACTCGGCCGCGAAGTTGACCACCACCCCGACCTGGTGGGTGCGCAGCAGCCGTTCCATCAACGCGCCGTCGCGGATGTCACCGGCCACGAACGTGATGCCCGCCCGGACGTCGGCGAGGTTCTCCTCGAGCCCGGCGTAGGTGAGCGAGTCCAGGGCGACGATCGCGTCGGACGGGTGGCGGTCGCGCCAGAACCGCACGAAGTTCGAGCCGATGAAGCCGGCGGCGCCGGTGACGAGCAGCGTGGCCATTCTGGACGATCTCCCAACGTGGTCCATCGTGGACCGGGCCAGCCTCTCACAGCCGGTGATCGTCGCGGTGTCGCGCCGACGGGCGGCGGGCGGCCCGGGCGCCGGTCGTAGCGACATGCGGAGGTAACACTGCGGACCTACCCTCTGGTACTTGTGGCGGATCTCTTCGATGGCTACGCGGCGGAGGCGGCCGCGAGCGCGGCCTGGGACGAGGTCTTCGAGGCACCGGAGGTGCCCCGCGGCCTGTATGCGGCGATCTACGACGCGCTGCAACCCCTGTCCAGCGGCGATCTGGCGGCGCGCAAGGTCGCCCTCGACCGGGCCTTCCGGGACGCCGGGATCACGTTCAATCTCTTCGGTGAGGAACGCCCCTTTCCCCTCGACCTGGTGCCCCGGGTGCTCGACGCGGCTGAGTGGGGCGTGGTCGAGCGGGGCGTGGCCCAGCGGGTCCGCGCCCTGGAGGCGTTCCTGGCCGACGTCTACGGCCGGGCCGAGGTGCTGGCCGACGGCATCGTCCCGCGCCGGCTGGTGCTGACCAGCTCCCACTTCCACCGGGCCGCCCACGGCGTCGATCCGCCGAACGGGGTCCGTTGCCACGTGAGCGGCATCGACCTGGTCCGCGACGAGGCCGGCCGGTTCCGGGTCCTGGAGGACAACGTCCGGGTGCCGTCCGGGGTCAGCTACGTGATCGAGAACCGGCGGGCCATGACCCGGGTGTTCCCGGAGCTGTTCGCGACCCACCGGGTCCGGCCGGTGGCCGACTACTCGACCCACCTGCTGCACGCGCTGCGGGCCGCGGCGCCGCCCGAGGTGGCCGATCCGACGGTGGTCGTGCTGACCCCGGGCGTCTACAACTCGGCGTACTTCGAGCACGCCCTGCTGGCCCGGCAGATGGGCGTCGAGCTGGTCGAGGGGCGCGATCTGCTGGTCCGTGACAACCGGGTCACCATGCGCACGACGGAGGGCCAGCAGCCGGTGCACGTCGTCTACCGGCGGGTCGACGACGACTTCCTCGACCCGGTGCATTTCCGCCCCGAATCGGTGGTCGGCTGCGCCGGCCTGCTCAACGCGGCCCGGGCCGGCACGGTGACCATCGCCAACGCGGTCGGCAACGGCGTCGCCGACGACAAGTTGATGTACACCTACGTGCCCGACCTGGTCCGGTACTACCTGGGCGAGGAACCGGTGCTGCCCAACGTCGACACCTACCGGCTGGAGGACCCCGACCAGCGCGCGTACGTGCTCGACCGGCTCGACCAGCTGGTCCTCAAGCCGGTCGACGGGTCGGGCGGCAAGGGGATCGTCATCGGCCCGCAGGCCACCGACGCCGAGCTGGCCGCGCTGCGGGAACGGGTCACGACCGACCCGCGGGGCTGGATCGCCCAGCCGGTGGTGCGCCTGTCGACCTCGCCGACGCTGGCCGGCGACCGCCTCGGGCCCCGCCACGTCGACCTGCGCCCGTTCGCGGTCAACGACGGCGAACGGATCTGGGTCCTGCCGGGCGGGCTGACCCGGGTCGCGTTGCCACGCGGCAGCCTGGTGGTCAACTCCTCCCAGGGGGGCGGGTCGAAGGACACCTGGGTGCTCGCGCCCGAGTCCTCGGCGCCGCCCGACCGGACGGTGGCCTCCTGGCCGCGGACCGCGCCGCCGGCCTCGACCGGGCCCGATCCCGGACCCGGCAACCCGGCCGCCGACCAGCAACAACAACAGCAGCAACAGGGGCAGGACCAGCAACCGGACCAGCAACCGGACGGAGGGGCGCGGGCGTGCTGAGCCGGATCGCGGAAGCGCTGTTCTGGATCGGGCGGTACACGGAGCGGGCCGAGGCGACCGCCCGCATCCTCGACGTCCACGTCCACCGGGTCCTCGAGGACCCCTGGCTCGACAGCGCCTCGGCCTGCCGGTCGTTGCTGTCGGTCATGGGGGTGCCGGCCACAGCGCTGCCGGTCGAGGCGACCGCCGACGTCCCGCGCGCCGCCGCCGCCCCGGGCCCGGCCGGTCGAGCGGGCCGGGCGAGCGCCGAGCCGGGCGAAATGAACGCGGCGCGGGTCACCGAGCTGCTCGGCTACGACGGCCGGAATCCCTCGAGCATCGTCGGGGCGATCTCCGCGGCCCGGGAGAACGCCCGCGGCGCGCGGGACGTCGTCTCGAGCGAGATGTGGGAGTGCCTCAACGCCACCTGGAACGAGCTCGGCCACCACGAGGAGCTGGCCCGGCGGCTGGGCCCGCACGTGTTCTTCCGCTACATCCGGGAGCGGACCGCGATGTTCGCGGGCCTGGTCGACGCGACCATGGCCCGCGACGACGGCTGGCGGTTCCTGGTCGTCGGCCGGACCCTGGAACGGGTCGACATGACCGCGCGGCTGCTGTCGGCCAGCATCGGTGACGATCCGTTGTCCCAGAGCTGGGTGAGCCTGCTGCGCTCGTGCGGCGCCCACGAGGCCTACATCCGCACCTACCGCCGGGTCGTCGACGCCTCCCGGGTCGCGGAGTTCCTGCTGCTCGACCGGCTGTTCCCCCGGTCGGCGTACTGGGCGCTGTCGACCGCCGAGGACAGCCTCGAGGCCCTCGACGGGGCCCGGACCCGGACCCGTTCGACCGTGGACGACCAGGCCCGGCGCATCGTCGGGCGGGCCCGCAACGAGCTGGAGTTCCGCAGCGTCGACGAGCTCGTCGAGGACATGCCCGACATCCTGGCGTCGCTCCAGCGGACCTGCTCGGCGGCCAGCCGGGCGGTGACCGAGCGCTACTTCGCCCGGGAGGCCCCGCCGTCCTGGGCGATCGAGGTGCTCGCGTCATGACCAGCCTGGGCGACGGGGCCGACGGGGCCGGCGGAGCCGGAGAGGGCTGGCAGATCAGCGTCGAGCATTCGACCGGGTACCGGTACGCGAGCCCGGTCGTCTCGTCCTACAACGAGGCCCGGATCGTTCCGCAGACCGGCACCCGGCAGCTCACCGTCGAGGCGACCGTGCGGACCGAGCCGGTGTCGTCGGTCTACCGGTACTGGGACTACTGGGGCACCCAGGTCACCGCGTTCGACCTGCATGTCCCGCACACCGAGCTGTCGGTCACGGGCCGCTCGGTGGTGCAGACCGCGCCGGCCGAGCCGCCTCCCGCCGACGGCCCGGACTGGGCCGATCTGGCTGGTCCGGACGTCGCCGACCGGTACATCGAGTTCCTGCGCCCGACCCGTTCGACGCCCGGGCACGAGATCCTGGTCGGGACGGCGCGGGAGCTGGCGGAGGCCGGGGGACCGGCCGGCACCGTCACCGACATCTGCGGCTGGGTCCGCGACCAGCTGACCTACCGCTCCGGTTCGACGGCCGTGTCGACGTCGGCCGTGCAGGCCTGGGAGCAGCGGGCCGGGGTCTGTCAGGACTTCGCCCACCTGGCCCTGGTGCTGCTGCGGGCGGCCGGCATCCCGGCCCGGTACGTGTCGGGCTACCTGCATCCGGCCGGCGACGCCCGGATCGGGGAGACCGTCGTCGGGGAGAGTCACGCCTGGATCGAGGCCTGGATCGGCGAGTGGTGGGGGTTCGACCCGACCAACGGGATCCCGGCCGGCGTGCGCCACGTGGTGGTGGCCCGGGGCCGCGACTACGACGACGTTCCGCCGATCACGGGCGTCTACTCCGGAGGGGCGCCCACGGCCCTCGGGGTGACCGTGGCGATC
The DNA here is from genome assembly GCA_026225295.1 of Frankia alni. GTDB lineage: Bacteria > Actinomycetota > Actinomycetes > Frankiales > Frankiaceae > JAMFSN01. The sequence continues at coordinate 9,156 of JAMFSN010000162.1, read as the reverse complement.
ACCCGGTTGCGCTGACGACGCCCGCGCGCCGCCCGAGCCACCGGGTCGTGGCGGGCCCGGCGGCGCGGGCGGGAGGCCCGCGTATCCTTAGGGAGTGACTTTCGTGGCGTCGTGAGGCCGGGACGCCCCCCAGCCGTCAGCAGCGTTTCAGGGGCGCCTCCTCCCACCCTTATGTCCCGAGAGGTTTCTCTTCGTGATCATCGCGACCGACGTCGAGCTTCGCGCCGGAGCCCGGATACTGATCGAACCCGTGTCGTTCCGGGTCCAGCCGGGCGACCGGATCGGCCTGGTCGGCCGGAACGGCGCCGGTAAGACGACGTTGCTCAAGACCCTGGCCCGCGAGACGCTGCCGTTCGCGGGGGCCATCGAGGTCCGCGGCGAGCTGGGCTACCTGGCCCAGGACCCGCGCACCGGCGATCTGGCCGACACCGCGCGGGACCGGGTCCTGTCCGCCCGGGGTCTCGACGCGTTGCTCCGGGACATGGAGAAGCTCCAGCTGGCCATGGCGGAGCTGGCCGACGACCGCCAGCGCGACCGGGCCGTGCGCAGGTACGGCCAGCTGGAAGACCGGTTCGGCATGCTCGGCGGCTACGCGGCCGAGGCCGAGGCGGCCCGGATCTGCTCGTCGCTGGGCCTGCCCGACCGGGTGCTGGCCCAGCCGATCGGCACCTTGTCCGGCGGCCAGCGCCGCCGGGTCGAGCTGGCCCGGATCCTGTTCGCCGGGGCCGGCAACTCCGAAGCGACGCTGCTGCTCGACGAGCCGACCAACCACCTCGACGCCGACTCGATCGGCTGGCTGCGGGAGTTCCTGCGCGGGCACAGTGGCGGCCTGGTGGTGGTCAGCCACGACGTCGACCTGCTCGAACGGTGCGTCAACAAGGTCTTCCACCTGGACGCCAACCGGGCCGCGCTCGACGTCTACAACGTGGGCTGGAAGAGCTACCTCAACCAGCGGGAGCTCGACGAACGGCGCCGCAAGCGGGAACGGGCCAACGCCGAGAAGAAGATCGACGCGTTGAAGGCCCAGGCCGACAAGATGCGGGCCAAGGCGACCAAGGCCCGGGCCGCCCACCAGATGGACCGCCGGGCGGCTCGGCTGGCCGACGGGCTGGAGCAGGTGCGGGCCTCCGACAAGGTGGCCAAGCTGCGGTTCCCCGACCCGGCCCCGTGCGGTCGCACGCCGTTGACGGCCACCGGGTTGTCGAAGAGCTACGGCTCCCTGGAGGTGTTCACCGACGTCGACCTGGCCATCGACCGGGGTTCCCGGGTGGTCGTGCTGGGCCTCAACGGCGCCGGCAAGACCACCCTGCTGCGGATGCTGGCCGGCGTGGAACCGCCCGACACAGGCGAGGTCCATCCCGGTCACGGCCTGCGGATCGGCTACTACGCCCAGGAGCACGAGACGCTCGACACCGACCGGTCGGTGCTGGAGAACATCCGGTCCGCGGCGCCGAACACCTCCGACGTGGACCTGCGGCGGATCCTGGGCGCGTTCCTGTTCAGTGGCGACACCGTCAGCCAGCCGGCCGGCACCCTGTCCGGCGGCGAGAAGACCCGGCTGGCGCTGGCGGGTCTGGTGTCCGGCGAGGCCAACGTCCTGCTGCTCGACGAGCCGACCAACAACCTCGACCCGGCGTCGCGGGCCGAGGTGCTCGCCGCGCTGGGCAACTACCGGGGCGCGGTGGTGCTGGTCACGCACGACCCGGGCGCGGTCGAGGCGCTGGCCCCGGAAAAGGTGCTGATGCTGCCGGACGGGGTCGAGGACTCCTGGTCCCCGGACCTGACCGACCTGGTCGCGCTGGCCTGACCCGGCGGGGGCGGTTCGGCGGGGCCATGAACCGGGCCCGGCGGTCGGCCCGGCAGACTGGGCCCGTGGATGCGCATCGAACTATGACGATCCGGCCGCCGGTGGGGTCCGGATGAGCGCCGAGGGTGGACCGACGGCGATTTTCGCCGCATTGGCGGCCAATCTGGCGATCGCGGTGGCCAAGTTCGTCGCCTTCCTGTTCACCGGGTCGTCCTCGATGCTGGCCGAGTCGATCCACTCGGTCGCCGACTCCGGCAACCAGCTGCTGCTCCTGCTGGGCCGCAAGCGCTCGGAGCGCCCGGCCGACGAGGAACACCCCTTCGGCCACGGCCGGGAGCGCTACATCTCGGCGTTCCTGGTCGCGATCGTGCTGTTCAGCGTGGGCGGGCTGTTCTCGGTGTACGAAGGCGTCGAAAAGCTGCGCCACCCGCACCACCTGGACAGCGGCGGGATCGCGATCGGGGTCCTGCTGGTCGCGGTGGTGGCCGAGTCGCTGTCGTTCCGGACGGCGATGCGCGAGTCGCGGCCCGCCAAGGGGGACGGCACCTGGTGGGCGTTCATCCGCCGGACCCGGGCCCCCGAGCTGCCAGTTGTCCTGCTCGAGGACTTTGCGGCCCTGATCGGGCTGGCGTTCGCGCTGACCGGCATCGGACTGTCCCTCGGGCTCGACGAACCCCGCTGGGACGGCGCCGGCACCCTCGCCATCGGGCTCCTGCTGCTGGTCGTGGCGATCGTGCTGGCTGTCGAGACGCACGGGATGCTGGTCGGCGAGGCGGCGACGGCCGACCAGGTCCGCGCGATCCGGGCCGCCCTGGAGTCCACCCCGACCGTTGCCGGGGTCCTGAGTCTGCGGACCATGCACCTGGGCCCGGACGAGCTGCTGGTGGCGGCGAAGATCGGCCTGGCTCCGGATCTGACCATGGCCCGGGTCGCCGCGACCATCGACGACGCCGAGGAACGGCTGCGGAGCGCGATCCCGACCGCGCGCCTGGTCTACCTGGAACCCGACCTGCCCCGCCCGGTCCCCGCCCCCTGAGGGTTCGGCCGGCGAAGCGCTGGGAGACGGACTCTGACGCCGGGGCCCGGCGGGGCGGTTGGACCTTGGCGGCGTCAGGGGGCCGGGGTTGGCTGGGTCGGCGCGGTTTTGGAGCGCTTTGACCATGACGGTCGGCGGGATGGGTCTTGTTGTCCGGGTCCCGGTGCGTTGCTGGGTGCGCTGACGACGACGGTGGTGGGGCTGTGTGCGGGTGTCATCGTCCCGGCGTCCTTTGGCGGACGTTGACCCGGCCAAACCGCCGCCGGCCGCCCCGAGCCCACCGTTCGCGCCGGCGGCGCTCCGAGGCGGGTCGGGTCACCAGGGGCTGGCCAGGACCGCTTCGACGATGATGGCGGCCGCCGCGCCGACCGCCACCAGGCCGGTGGGCAGCTCGCCGGCGGTGGTCCGGTCACCCCGTCGGGGGGGCCGTGGGCAGGGAGCCAGCGCCGCGACCAGGAGCCAGGGAAAGAACGGCAGCCAGGACCGTTCCACCTCGCCGCGCGACAGCCCGGTCAGGATGCCGAGCGCGACGGCCGGTACGGCGCCGGCCAGGAACGGCCAGCCCGGGGTCATCCGCCAGCGTCGTGCGGCCCGGATCAGGACCGGTCCGCAGGCCACGGCGAGCACCGTGACGTCGAGCGGCGCCCACCCCAACCAGGCCCGGCTACCGCCGCCCCGCCCACTGACGTCGGCTCCGGCGGCGGCCAGGCCGTCGGGCCAGGAGAAGCCCCAGGCGAAGAACAACCAGAGCGGCAGCAGCCCCGCCGCGCCGGTCACGAGGTTGAGCAACGGCCGGCGGCGGACGAAGTTCGCGGCGATCACCGCGATCCCGACCCAGGCCACGCCGTACCCGCACAGTGCGGCGAAGCCCAGCGCGAGGCCACTGAGGGCGGCCCACCAGGGCCGCCGGCCCGGTTCCGACCCCACTACCCCGATCGTGACCCCGGCGGCCGCGAGCGTCGCCGTCAGGCCGTCCGGCGCCACCGCCGTCCAGACCGCCCACGGGGCCAGGACCAGCACCGGGGCGAAGCGGCGGGCGGCCGGCTCATGGCACAGCGAGCGGACCGCGATCACCACCAGTGGCACGGTCAGGCAGCCGATCGCGGTCAGGGCCAGCCCCAGCGCGGTCCCGCCGCGCAGGCCGAGCCGCTCCAGCGACCACAGGGCCAGCACCTGGCCGGGGGGATGGGACCGGGTGGCGGGCGAGTAGCCGGGCGCGCGGTCGGTGAAGGTCCGGATGAAGCCCAGCGGGTCGCCGTGCACCGCCGCGACGTCCCCGAGGCTGCCGCCCGGGTACATCAGCGGCCGGCTGAGTCCGGGCCGTCCGTCGACCAGGGCCAGGGCCAGGGCCCAGGCCAGCGCGGCCCCGTAGCTCGCGGCCAGGAGCGCGGTCCAGCGCATCCGGGCCAGCCGGTCGGACCGCGCGGCCACCAGGACGCCGATCGCGACGGCCGGGGCGAGCAGCGAGGCCGGACCGATCCGCAACCGGTACCGGCCGGCGAACGGGGCGGCCGCGGTGTCGAGGTTCACTCCGGCGGCGACCAGCGCCGCGGCGAGGATCAGCCCGACGCCGACCACGGCCAGCCACACCGCCACCTCGTCGACCTCGGGTGGGTGCCGCTGCCACCAACGCCCGGTCCGGCGGGCCCGGTCCGCGCGGCGGACGGGTGCCCCCCGACCCGGGTCGGCGTCGGCCGGGTCGGCGTCGCCCGGGTCGAGGTCTCCTCGGACGGCGTCGTCCGGGCCCACGTCGACCGCGGCGCGCCGTCCCCGCGATCCCGCGCTCACACCGGAACCGTAACGACCGGGCCGGGCGGCGCGCTCACCCCGACCAGCGTGGTGACGCTTGGTGGTGCCGGCCGTGCGAGGGGTGAACCGGGACAAGGTCGACCATGACGCGCCGTGCGACCGCACAGCGACCACATGGTCTATTAGGGACACTGGTCTTCCACAGTAAGATCCATCGGCAGGTCCCTGGACCCGGGTCGAACCGGTGGAACCGCCTCGTGGATAAGCGATCAGAGCATCGCGGGGAAGGATGGACCGGCAACGCGGCGCGGCAGCCGAACGGGGTGAGTGTGACGGATCACACGCACTTCGAGTGGCGCGTTAACCAAGGCTGAGTGAAGATCGGTTCGTAGATCATCCGAACACGGAGGGGGCCACGTGGCCGAGCTCAGGAAAGGAACCCGGATCACCGGCGCGGAGCGCGACAAGCTCGCCGCTGACCTGCGGAAGAAGTACGAAAGCGGACAGAGTATCCGTCTGCTGGCTGAATCGTCGGGGCGTTCATACGGCTTCGTTCACCGGATTCTCTCGGAGTCCGGAACGACACTGCGTGGGCGCGGCGGGGCGACTCGCGGTAGCAAGAAGAAGAGCGCCTGACGATGCCCTCACCGGCCGTCGCCGATTCGGCGGCGGCCGGTTTGCCGTTTTCGGTGAAGGGTTCGGTGGCCACCCTGACCCTGCCGTCCACGGCTCGGGACCCGGCCGGACCCATTCCGGATCCAGGACCCTGGATGGAGCTGCGAAAGATCGGCCGGTCGCTGCCCGGAACGGTGCGGCTGGTGGTGCTGGCCGGCGCGGGCGGGGCCTTCTCGATCGGCTCCGCGCTTCCGCCGCCGTCCCGGCCTGATCACACCGGAGCCGGGCCGCCCGGCTCGCCGGGCCCGCCGGATGGGGCCGCGACGGCCACCGAGCGGTACGTGAGTGCCGCTCAGGACGCCGTGAGCTGGCTCGCGCGGCCCGATCTGATCAGCATCGCGGTGGTCCGCGGGCCTGCCTCCGGGCCCGGCACCCAACTGGCGTTGGCCTGCGACCTGCGGGTCGTGGCCCAGGACGCGTCCTTCACCCTGCCCGAGGTGGGGCTGGGGCTGGTTCCCTATCTCGGTGGAACGGGCGCGCTGGCCGCCACCGTGGGGTACGCCCGGGCTCTGGAGATCTGCCTCACCGGCCGGGTCGTGGGCGCCGCCGAAGCCGTCGACCTGGGCCTGGCCCAGCTGCGGGTGCCGACCGACGAACTGGCCGCGGCGGTGAGTGACCTCGTCGCGGCCGTCCTGGCGGCGCCGCGCGCGGCGGCCACGGAACTCAAGGCGTTGCTGCGCCCGGACCCGTCCGCTGCCCCGGTCCCCCCGAACGGGTCCGGCCCGGAGGGCTCCCGCTCGGCGTCGCTGGTCGCCGAGCGGGAGGCCGTCCTGCGCTGTGCCGCGGCTCAGGAAGCCGAGTAGACCCGGACGTAGTCGGCCAGCATCGTCTGCGGGAAGCTGCTGGCCCCGGCCGCGCCGGTCGCGTTCGTGACCGCGACGTTGAGGACCAGGTAATTGTCCTGGTCCCACAACCAGACGGGGACCTGACTGCGGTTGACCGTGTGGATCGCCTGACCGTCGAAGTAGAACGTGAGTGCGTTCGACGTCCAGAGCAGACCGTAGGTGTGAAACCCGCCGTCGAGATTGCTGTCCGTGGTGAGGGTCCCGCCCGGCGAGCCCCAGCCCACCTGCCAGGCCTTACCCGCCGCGTCGACCCCGTGGACGTTGGTGTGGACGGAGTCCGGCAGGTTCGAGGTGATCTCGGCGATGTCGACCTCGCCGCTGCGCGGCCAGCCGACCTGGGGGAGGTTGGCGCCCAGCGTCCAGAACGCCGGGAAGGCCCCTGAGCCGGTCGGCATCTTGATACGGGCCTCGACGTAGCCGTAGCGGAAGGTGCGCTTGCCCGCGCTTTCCAACCGACCCGAGCTGTAGCTCATCCCGTCGCAGGACGCCTCGTGGCGCGCGGTGAGTTGCAGGTCGCCCTGCCCGTCGAGCGACACGTTGTCGCTGTCAGGGGTGTAGCACTCGAGTTCGCCGGTGCCGTGGGCCGAGCCGTGGATCGCGGTCCAGTTCGAGGCGTCGGGCGCGCTGCCCGCCGCCCCGTCGAACTCGTCCGACCAGACCAGCTTGGCGCCCGCCCCGGCGGCCGGGGGCACGGTGCCCGGCGCGGTCGCTGACGCGGTGGGCACCGGGTCGGTCGTGGCCGGAGCCGTCGTCGCCACCGTGCTGGGGGCCGTGGTCGGGGTGGTCGCGGGCCCGGTGGCGGTCGCCGTCGGCGCGGGGGTGGGCGTGGGGGTTCCGGCCAGGCCGCCGGCCGCTCCGCCAACGCCACCCGACCCGCTCGGCGGGATGGTGTCGGTCGGGTCCGGCGTCGGGATCCCGCCCCGGCAGGCCTGCCCGGTGGCCGGGCCGCACCGGAAGCGGGCGAGGTAGGAGCCGTGGATGTGTCCGTTACGCAGCGGTACGCCGGCCGGGGTCCGGGCCCAGACGACGAAGCCGGCCTTCTCGACCTTGGTCACGGTCGCCGGGACCTGGGTGGTGGCGCCCGAGTCCGGCGTCCAGGCGGCGACCGCCACCGAGGCCGGTGATGCGCCGAGGTCATCGGAAACCACGCACGAGCCGACACTCGAGGTCACGCACGAGAAGCTCCCGGCCACCGAGGCCGGCAGGGCGGCCGCGGACGGCTCGGTCCCACCCCTGGCCACGATGACCGCCAGGAAGCCCGCGGCTACCACCGGGAGAGAGATGAGGACCCGCAGCGCGCGCCGACGGCGCGGCGGTCGGGGGCGTGCGTGTTGGCTCATGGGGGGATGACCCTTCACGGGGATTCGGATTCCGTACCGCCCCGGGGGGTAGGGCGGTGCGGTAATTCGTGACCGGTCGCGCCGTACATATACCGACATGAAGATACCGATGGGCTTGTGGTCGATGACACGGGGGTCGGTTTAGCGGTTCCGGTGCCGGTCCGGCACGCTGATGACATGAGCCTCGGTCCCGACTCCGGAGACGGGAATGACCGTCCGGTCGAGGCGGGGCCGGTTCCGGCCACCGCAACTGCCCGCCCCTCCGAAACCGCCCGGACGCAGAGGTCGCTGATGGTCGTCTTCGCGGGGATCATCGCGGCTTTCCTTGCACTCATTGCGCTGGGGCGAATCGTTCACCTCGATGACGCGCTCTGGCCGTACACGGCGGTGAACGCGGCGACCCCGCTGCTGTATCTGCCCGCCTACGGGACGGCCGTCGTCGGCCTGATCACGCGGCGATACTGGCTGGTGGCGGTGTCGCTGGTGATCGTGGCGCTGCATCTGTTCTGGGTGCTGCCCGGTCTGTGGCCGGGTTCGGTCGAACAGAAACCGGCCGGCTCCATCGGTATGCGGCTGCTCACCGCGAACCTCGAGGAGGACAACGGTCGGGCCGGCGATCTGGGTTTGCAGATACGCGCACAATCACCGGACATCGTGGTTGTTGAAGAATTGTCCCCGCTGGCGTTCTACAGTTTGCAGAAGTCCGGCGCGCTCGCCGGCTATCGATATAATGCCGCATTCCCAAGTTTCGGTGCCTTCGGCGCGGGCGTCTGGTCGCGGTTTCCGTTGACCGACGTCGGAACGCCGACCGTGGGGGGCCTGTTGTCACTGCGGATGACGGTTTCCCCGGCGCCCGGTCGTGCTTTCCGGTTGTTCGCCGTGCACACCTTGTCGCCCCGCTCGGGCGCCAACGCGACCGCCTGGCGCACCCAGCTGACCGACCTGCGGCACGAGGCCTCGGCCGCGACCCTGCCGGTCGTGCTGGCCGGCGACTTCAACGCCACCGAGGACAACCGGCCGTTCCGCCGCCTGACCGGAGCGAAGCTGCGGGACGCCCACGACGTGGTCGGCGCCGGCTGGGCCCCGACCTGGAGCGCCACCATGCCGCTGCTGCCACCGGTCTTCCGACTCGACCACGTCCTGTCCAGCCGACAGTTCGCGGTGACCAGATATGAGGTCGGAAACCGTTACGGCAGCGACCATCTTCCGCTGATCGTTGATCTCGCGCTCCGCCCGAGCCGGTGAGCGGCCCGTCGAAGCCGGTCGAGCCGGTCGAGCCGGTCGGCCACCCGCGCCGCCGGGCCGCGGTGGTCCGGCCCCTGGTGATCGTCGGAGCGTTGATCGTCGTCATTGGACTGCTCTACGCCGGGTATGTGGGGCCCCACCGGGCCGCGGCCGACCGGCACAGCGAGCGGGTCGCCGTCTGCGGTATCGCGGACGTCATCGTCGATTCCGGAAAATACCCGGGGCTCGAGAAGTTCGTCCCGGTGGAATGGCGATTTGTGCGCGGGGCGGCGGCCGGTACCCATGACCGGGCCCTCGCCGCCCTGGCCGGTGCGTTGCCGGCCGAGCCGGATCCACCGGCGATGAAAACCGTCGCCGCCTACTGTCATGCTCGCGGGCTGGGCGTGCTGCTCCGTCAGCAATGAGCCGCCGGCAATGGGTGGCCGGCCGGCTCCGCCGGCAATGGGCGGCGGCCCGGCT
>JAMFSN010000161.1 GCA_026225295.1 Frankia alni | reverse complement strand
TCCTGTCCGGCCCGCCGGACGGGACGGAGGACCGCTGGGGCTCCGCGATCACCACCAGGTAGCCGTCGGGGTCACGCAGCCAGATCTCGCGGTGGCCGGCATTCGGATTGACGTGCACATCGGTCTCAGCTGCTCGTACTCCGGGCCGCCGTGGCCGCTCGTCACCCCGAGGACCTGCTGGTACCAGCGGCTGGCGACCGGTACGTCGGCGACCGCGATCAGCGGTTGGGGCCGGACCGGTCGGACCGGTCGACCCTCGTCGGTCGTCATGGCGCCGAGGTTAGTGCCGCCGGTCAGGCGTGCGACGCCGTCCAGGCGACCAGGGCGTCGGCCGACCAGGTGTTGACGACGCGGTCGGTCGGGACGTCACTGCGGACGGCCCGTTCACAGCCGTTGACCAGCCATTCGAGCTGGCCGGGCGCGTGGGCGTCGGTGTCGATCGCGAACCGGCACCCGCTGTCCACGGCCAGGCTCAGCAGGCGTAGCGGCGGGTCGAGCCGGTCCGGCCGACAGTTGATCTCCACCGCCTTGTCGTGCTCGGCGCAGGCGGCGAACACGGCCGGCGCGTCGAACGTGCTTTCGGCGCGGCTGAGTCCGGACCGGTGTGCCCGGTCCCCACCCCCGCCGGCTCCCGCCGGGTCGGCTCCGGCGACCGCCCCCCGCCCGCCCTTGACCTTGCGACCGGTGCAGTGCCCGAGGATGTCGAGGTGCGGGTTCGCGATCGCGGTCAGCATGCGGTGGGTCATCGTGTCGGCCGGGTCCTTCAACCCGCTGTGCAACGAACCGACCACGACGTCCAGCTCGGTCAGCAGGGCCGGGTCCTGGTCGAGCGACCCGTCCGCGAGGATGTCCACCTCGATCCCGGTCAGGATCCGGAATCCGGGCGGGAGCGCCGCGTTGATGCCCGCGATGTGCTCGAGCTGCTGGCGCAGCCGGTCGGCCGACAGGCCCCGGGCGACCCGCAGCCGGGGCGAATGGTCGGTCAGGACCAGGTATTCGTGGCCGAGCCCGACCGCGGCCAACGCCATCTCCACGATCGGGGACCCGCCGTCGGACCAGTCCGAATGGCTGTGGCAGTCGCCGAGCAGCGCGGTTCGCACGGCGGTCGCCGCCGACCCGGGTTCGCTTTGCGGAGGCGGTGGCAGCGAGCGCAGGTAGGCCGGCTCCTCGCCCCGCAGCGACTCCTCCACGCAGCGGGCGGTCGCGTCCCCGACCCCGGCGATCGTCCGGAGCTGGCCGTCGGCGGCCAGCTGGGCGACCACGGCCGGATCCCGGTCGGCGAGGGCGGCGGCCGCGCCCCGGAACGCGCGGACCCGGTAGGTGGCGCCGCCCGCGCTCTCCAACCGGTATGCAATGCGCCGCAGATCGGCGACGGGATCTCTTCCGGCCACCGGTCAACCGTAGTTCAGCGATCGGGCCGCAGTTCGGCGAAGGGGCGGCCCGGACCGCCCCGGGCGTAGAATCAGAACTGCTGGGATAACAGCCAGCCCGGGTCGGGAAAGCGACGCACGTCCAGCGCCGCCCATCGCGAGCGATCTCGCTCACTGCCGGGACCTCGGCGATCCCCTTGTGGAGCGACCAGCATGGCAATCGACAACGTGACTCCCCGGGCCAAGCCCGCGACCACCCCCGCCCTCGGTAACCGCTACGGGACCTGCCACGGCCGGTCCGCGTACGCCAAGGAGACCAGCGTCGGCAGCTGGCAGGTCAAGGTGCACGACCCGACCAACCGCCTGTCCGGCCACGACGGTTGGCTGATGGTCGGCACCGGCTGGCCGACCCTGGCCGAGGCCTGCACCGCGACGGGCCTTTCCTGACCCGTCGCCTTTCCTGACCGTCGCTCAGCTGGGCCCGGAACCGGTCAACCCGGCGGGCGGGCACGGCGACAGGACGGTCCAGGTCGCGCCGCCCGCGGTGGCCTGACCCGTCGGGTGCCAGGTGAAGAACGGGAACGGCACCGGGCTGAGCGGATCCTGGATCCGGTTACGGGTCTGCAGCATCGGGCTGCGGTAGGACTCCAGCGGCGCGCCCGGCAGCGGTACCGCCCGGACCTGGGAAATGTGCAGGTGCAGGTCCCAGGCGACGAACGTGACCTGGAGCGGGTCGACCCACGGACGACCGCAGGCGAGGATGGCCGACCGGCCGCCGGCCCGGCTGACCGCGCGCGGCAGGGCGACCCGCAGGTCCTCCTGGTGGCGGACGTCGTGCCCGAGCGGGCGCAGCTGCCCGAGGAACGTGGGCACCGAGCCGCCGGCCACCGCGACGCAGGCCAGGACCGGTAGGGCGAGCGCCACCGGATCGGCCAGACCCCGGCCGGCGAGCCGGGCCCGCACGAACCGGACCAGCGCCACCCAGCCCGCGCCGGCCAGCACCGCCGCCGCGGCCTGGGTGATCACCAGGTACCGGGAGACCCCGGAACTGAGATGCAGCTCGGCCATCACCGCGATGAGCGCCGCCCAGGCGACCCCGACGGCGGTGACCCCGAGCAGCAGCCGGTCGCGCGCCGCGACCGCGTACGCCACCCCGGCGACCGCGCCGACCTGGGTCCACAACACCAGGTCGGCCGGGATGGCCCGCAGCGACGCGAGCCCGGGATGGCTCTGGTCGAGGGGACCGTTCGGCGCGACCTGACCCTGCCCGAGGCGGAACGGATTGCCGTCCCCGAACCACTGCGGGACGAACCAGGCCAGCGGCACCAGCACCAGTCCGGCCGCGAGGGCCGCCCGGGAAACCAGCCGGCGGTAGGCCGACCAGCCCGCGTAGGCGATCAGGAAGGGCCAGACCTCCGGTCGCAGGAGCGCGGCGGCGACCAGCAACCACCAGGCCTGGGTGGGACGGTCCTGCAGGTGGCGCTCGGCGGACCACAGCGCGAGCGCCGCGAGCAGGGATTCGCTCATGCCGTACGGAAGCTGGTAGCCCAGCCACAGACTGACGGTGATCAGGGCGCCGGCGGCCCCCACGGCGGCCAGCGGACCGGCCGCCCGGTAGCCGAGCCGGGCCGCCCCACCCAGGGCCAGCAGGCCACCGGCCCGGGCGATGACCAGCCAGAGCGCCGGGGTGGCGGAGCCGGCCGGCGACAGCAGCGCGGTGACCGCGATCGGGAGCGGCTTCCAGGCCGGGCCGGTCGTCGTGTCCAGGTCGAGGTGGGCGATCTCGCGGCCCCACACCAGCCAGGCCCACACGTCATAGGTCGGAGTCCGGGCCAGCAGCAGGGACAACCCGGCCAGGACGACCGACGCGACCACCAGCACCGGGCCGCGTAGGTAAACCGGCAGCGGGTCTGGCTCGATCGACGGCTCGGTGGTGATGTCCGGGCGCGGAAGCGCACCGACCGCCATTGCTCCTCCACGGCCCTGACCTGCGAAATGCCGCCGAGTTGAGCGGCAACCCCCATTATCGACGGTGATGTCCGAAGGTGGAATTGGGGTGCCGGCTCCCGGTGGCCGGTGGATGGGAGCCGGGTCGGCGGGACCAGGCCGGGCCGTGAAGGGGCGGGCGTCAGGCGTCAGGCGGCGTCGGGGCCCAGGCGGTCGGCTCCAGGACGAACACGGGGATGACCCGGTCGGTCTTCTTCTGGTAGTCGGCGTAGTCGGGCCACACCTTGACGGCCTGCTCCCACCAGAACGCCTTCTCGTCGCCGGTGACCTCCCGGGCCACCAGGTCCTGCCGGGTCGGGCCGTCCTGCAGCTCCACGTGCGGGTCGGCGACCACGTTGTGGTACCAGACCGGGTGCTTCGGAGCCCCGCCGAGCGACGCCACGACGGCATACCGGCCGTCGTGCTCGACCTTCATCAGCGGCGACTTACGGATCTTGCCGGACTTCACACCGAGGGTGGTCAGGATGATCACCGGCACGTCGCGCAGGGTCGTCCCCTCGGTGCCGCCGGACCGCTCGTACAACTCGACCTGATCCCGCACCCACGCGGCGGGACTCGGCTCATATTCACCGGTAAGAGGCATGGTCCCAGTCAACACCAGCGGCGACCGGGACCCACCCGGACCGACCGGCGGCCGGGCCCGGGCCGCTGGCCAGCGGTCAGGCGGCCGTTTCGGCCCCGAACCGCTCCCGCCAGGCCTCAATGTCCTCGTCGGTGAGTTTGCGGAACAACACCGGCGGGACGGTGAACGGGGTCCCGGCCGCCACCCAGCTCAGGCTGCGGACGTCGTCGAGAGCCGGCCAGGGGCTACCGGCCGCGCCCGCGTCACCGAGGTCGTCCGCGTCACCGAGGTCGAAGATGCCCCGCAGCGTCCGGGCCGCGTCGGGGATGATCGGCTCGGAGATGAGCGCGAACAGCTGGATGAGGTTCATCGCCGTGCGCAGCGTGAGCTGGGCCGCCGCCGGGTCCTCCCGGATCTCCAACCAGGGCGATTTGAGCTCCAGGTAGGAATTCGCCACACTCCAGATGGTCCGCAGGGTCTGCGCGGCCTTCCGGAACTGCAGCCCGTCCAGGCAGCTCTGGTACTCGCCCAGCAGGGTCACGAGCTGGTCGGTGAGCTGCTGCTCGGGGGGGCCGGCCTCGGCACCGGCCGGAACCTGCTCGCCGAACCGCTTCCGACTGAAGGTCAGGACCCGGTTCACGAAGTTGCCCAGGTTGTCGGCCAGGTCCTTGTTGACCTGCGCGGCAAAATGTTCCCAGGTGAACGTCGCGTCATCGGATTCCGGCGCGTTGGCGATGAGGAAATACCGCCAGTAATCGGCCGGGAGGATCTCCAGCGCACTGTCCATGAAGACCCCGTGCCGACGGCTGGTCGAGAACTTCCCGCCGTAGTAATTGAGCCAGTTGAAGCCCTTGATGTAATCCGCGACCTTCCACGGCTCACCCGAACCCATGATGGTCGCGGGAAAGGTGATCGTGTGGAAGGGGACGTTGTCCTTGGCCATGAACTGCACATAGCGGACGTCGGAGGCGTCATACCACCAGGACCGCCAGTCGTCCCCGAGACCGCGCGCGTCGGAATGTTCCTTGGTCGCGCCGATGTATTCGATGGGCGCGTCGAACCAGACGTAGTAGACCTTGCCCTCGAAACCGTCCCGGTCGACCGGGACGCCCCAGTCCAGGTCGCGGGTGATCCCACGGTCCTCCAGCCCCTCGTTGAGCCACTTCAGGGCGATGGAGGTGGTCAGGGTCGGCCAGTCCGTCCGGGAGGTGATCCAGTCCCGCAGCCGCGGCGCCAGCCGGCTCTGCAGCAGGTACAGGTGGCGACTGTCGCGGAACTCGATGTCCTCGCTGCCCCCCAGCGCCGAGCGCGGATTGATGAGCTGCGTCGGGTCGAGCAGTCGGGTGCAGTTCTCGCACTGGTCGCCGCGGGCGGCCGCGTAACCGCAGTGCGGGCAGGTGCCGATCACGTAGCGGTCGGGCAGGAACCGCTCGTCGGCACGCGAATACACCTGCTTGGTGACGCGCTCCTCGATATAGCCGTTGTCGGCCAGGCGGTGCCCGAAATGCTGGGTCAGTTCCCGGTTCTGCGGCGAGGAGGATCGCCCGAAGTGGTCGAACGACAACTTGAAGCCCGCGTAGGTTCCGGCCTGGGCCTCATGCTGCTGGCGGCAGAACTCCGCGACCGGCAGGCCCGCGTCCAGCGCGGCGAGCTCGGCCGGCGTTCCGTGTTCGTCCGTCGCGCAGATGAACAGCACCTCGTGACCCTGCTGACGCAGGTACCGGGCGTACACGTCGGCCGGCAGCATCGAACCGACCAGGTTGCCCAGGTGCTTGATCCCGTTGATGTACGGAAGCGCACTCGTGATCAGGTATTTCGTCATCTGGGCAGTACTCCGTGGTGTCGATGTCCGCTGGTTCGCACGGTCGCGCCGACCGTGACCAGACCGGCACCCCGCTCCCGCGAGCCTAGTCGTCGGCCCGGGTGATGACCGGGCCCGCGACGGCCGGCCCGGTCAGAGGCTGCGCGGGTTGACCCAGTGCAGGTGGCCGTCGGCATCGGCCAACTCCTCGACCCGGCCGTCCGGGTGGCGCAGGGTGAGCGGCAGACCGGTCCATCCCGGCTCGGTGGTCGGCTCCAGGGACAGGTGGTAGAGCGGGGCGTTCCGGCCGAGCGACGCGAGCGCCGCGTCGAACGCCGCGAGCCGGTCGGTCGGCACATGCATCCGGGTCGCGGCGTGGAACAGGACGCGGGTCTCGCCCGGGGGCAGCTCGGCCGCGAGCGCCGGGCAAAGGTCGACCGCGTCGCCGCCCCGGACCGCGAGCGGCTCGTCGAGGGCAATGGTGAACGCGGCCTCGAGCAGGGCGGCCTGATGCCGGTTCTCGGGCCAGACCAGGGCGTGCAGCCACCGGCGGTCGTCCGGGTCGGCGATGTCCAGGGGATGCAGGTCGATGCCGGTCACGCTGGCGATGGTCGGCAGGCCGGTGAGGTCGGGCATCGGGACCGGGCCCCGCCACCCGGACTCCACCTGGACCGGCGAATCCACCGGTCCCAGGTGCTGCTCCCCCAGCTGGTAGCCGTACCGCTCGAAGCGCAGGTTCAGCCCCGCGCTGGTGCCGACTTCGATGACGTGGACCGGATCGGTCACCTGCCGGTGCACGACGGACAGCCCCAGCCGCAGCGCCAACGACCGCTGCACGTGGTTGGTCTGTACCAGGCGGGTGGTGAGCAGGTCGGTCAACGGTTCGGCGTAGGTGTGGGCGAAGTCGACCAGTGCCGGGCCGGCCGCGGCCGGCGGCCGGGCGTCGGTGCCGACGATCGACGGGTAGAACTGGGCCAGCTCGTGGTCGACCCCGCCCAGCAGCAGGTACTGCACCGACCCGAAGAACAGGAACGTCGGGTACTGGCCGGCCCGGATGCGGGCCGCCAGACCCAGCAGGAACGGGTCCCCGGCCACCGTCTGACCGAGCGCCGTATAGAGCGGAGACGGGGTGAATTCCGGCGCCGAGGAGAACTTTCGGGCCAGTGCGTCCCAGCCTGCCACTCATCGACCATATCCGGACCGGCCGGCACCGCCCCGCGGCCGGTCGCCCCGACCGCCCGGACGGTCGGCAGATCGGGGAACCGGCCCTACGGTGGGTCGATGGAGGCAGAGCCGGCCCGGGCGCGGGAGAACGCCGGGCACCCGCCCGAAGTCGGCGCGGCGCTCCGGCCGGCCGACCCCGAAACCGTCACCTACCTGCAGATGACCAGCCGGGACCAGCTCCGCCCGGGCCGCCCGGCGGCCGGGGTGACCCTCGAACGGCTGGCCCGCGGCTCGGCCCTGATCCGCCCGACCGTCACCCGGATCGGCGCCCCGTACGGCTGGCCGTCGGCCGGCTGGTCGGACGACCGGTGGACGGCCTGGCTCGCGGAGCCGACGCTGCGGCAGTGGCTGGTCCGGCGGGCCGGCGAGGTCGCCGGCCTCTGCGAGCTGAAGATCCATCCGGCCGACGAGGTCGAGATCGCGACGTTCGGGCTGGTGCCGGAGTCCGTCGGCGCCGGACTCGGTGGCCACGCCCTCACCCTCGCGGTCCGGGTGGCGTGGGACGGGGAGCGTCCGGACGCCGGCCCGGTCCGGCGGGTCTGGCTGCACACCTCCACCGCCGACCACCCGAATGCCCTGCACAACTACCTCAACCGCGGTTTCCAGCCGTATCGGACCGGAGTCCGCCGACCGACGTGAAACCCGGCCGGACCCGGGTCGCGGCTCCCTGACCGGGCCGGCCCCGGGCGGTGAACCGGGCCCCGCTCCGGCCGGTGGGGAGGCATTCCGGTCTCGCGCATTCGACCGTGTCGCGCGTCACAAACCGCTTCCGGGCAATGAATGGAGCGCACCGAATGTGCTAGACCCGGATAGTGACCACGGCCTCCGGCGGCGCAAAAAAACCATGATCGCGCCACCTTTGGCCCTCTCGAGCGCCGGGCCACCCCCGCCCCGGCCCGTCGGCACGGATTTATGAACTGGAGGAGATGTTCATTAGCACATCCGAGGCCCACCTGCTCAACGAAACGGTGGACGCGGAGCGTTACCCGCTCGCGCGGCCTGAAAGTGACAGCTGGCTGCGCGCGGTCGATCGGGCCCGGCGGGAGCTGAATGACAGCGGTTGCAGCGTGTTACCCGGCTTCATTCGCGATTCCCACCGTGCCCCGCTGCGGTCGGAGTGCGCCGCCACCACGCCTTTCGCTTATTACGACGTCGCCACGGTAAATGCGTACAACATCGAGATCGGGACCGACCTGCCGGAAGATCACCCGGGCCGGGTCACGATGCAACGCGGAAATGCGTTTGTGGCCCGGGACCGCCTCCCCGATGACCTGGCCATTCACCGGCTCTACCGGAGCGCGTTGTTCCAGCGGTTCATTGCCGGGTGCTTCGACCTGCCGGCGGTCCACGAACTGGCCGACCCGCTGTCCGGACTCTGCCTCAACGTGATCAGCCCCGGGCTGGAGCACCCGTGGCACTTCGACACCAACGAGTTCACGGTGAGCCTGTTGACCCAGGCCGCGGCGGTCGGGGGCTGGTTCGAGTACTGCCCGGGCCTCCGCTCGGCGCACGC
Organism: Frankia alni; assembly: GCA_026225295.1. Classification (GTDB taxonomy): domain Bacteria; phylum Actinomycetota; class Actinomycetes; order Frankiales; family Frankiaceae; genus JAMFSN01. Next base: position 27,170 of record JAMFSN010000161.1, on the reverse strand, counting down.
CGAGAACTTCGGCGACGTGCGCGACGTGCTGGCCGGCCGGCGCCCCGACCGGGTCCACCGGCTCACCCTGCGCCCCGGCGACCTCCAGTTGTTCAAGGGCCGCTATTCGATGCACCGGGTCAGTGCGGTGAGCGGCCCGACCGAGCGCCATTCGGCGATCTTCGCGTACAGCGAGCAACCCGGGGTGGTCGGCAGCGTCGCCCGCACCCGCCAGTTGTTCGGCCGGGTGCTGCCCGTCCACCGGGCCGCCCAGGGGGACGCGGCCCGGGTCGATCAGCTTCTGGACTGATCCGGCCCGTCGCCCCGACCGGCCCGACGCCGACCCCGACCCCGGCCGGCGATGTCAACCCGTTGCCCACCCGAGCCCGAGCAGGAGCGCCACCCATGCAACTGGACGCCACCGGGAAAGCATCGTTCGACCACATCTACGTCCAGCCCGATCCGCACGATTACTTCAGCACGCTGCGCGGGCTCGATTACTGCATCCCCGAACTGGCCAAGCCGATCTTTGCCCAACTCATCGACCACCAGCAACGGCCGGCCGCCGATGCCCCCACCACCGTGCTGGACGTCGGCTGTTCCTACGGCATAAACGCCGCATTGCTCAAATGCGATGTCTCCATGACCGATCTGCACGACCGCTACTGCGGCGACGACGCGCGCACGGCGACCCTGAACGACCGCCTCAGCCGGGACCGGGCCCTGGTCAGGACCCGCAACCGGCTGCCGGGAACCCGGTTCGTCGGCCTGGACACTTCCCGGCCGGCCCTTTCCTACGCCGTGTCGGCCGGATTCCTGGATGACGCGGTGCACGCCGATCTGGAAACGCGCGACCCGTCCGACGGGCAACGCCGGAAACTGGCCGATGCCGACCTGGTCATCTCGACCGGCTGCGTCGGCTACGTCACCGACCGCACGATTGCCCGGATCGTGGCCAGCCAGGGCGAGCGCCGGCCACCGATGGCGCATTTCGTGCTGCGGATGTTTCCGTTCGAGCCGTTCGCCGAAAGCCTGGCCGGCCTGGGTTACGACACCGTCCGCCTGGACGGGATGTTCCGCCAGCGACGGTTCGCCTCCGCCGCTGAACAGGCGGAGGTACTCGATACGCTGTCGACGGTCGGGGTGGATCCGACCGGGCTGGAGACCGACGGCTGGCTCTATGCCCAGCTGTACGTATGCCGGCCGAAAGGCGCGGACCGACCGGCCCTGCCCGATCTCGCCGCCGTACCCGGTCTCACGGCCCACGGCTCCCCCCGCGCGGCCTGAACCCGCGCCCCACCGCCCGACAGACCGATCACCGATCACCGATCACAGCCACTCCTTCGAACCCGGGGATGACATTGAACAGCGGTCCGGAACTGGCCCCGCACACCGTTGAGCCGCACACGTTCGAGAATGAGGACCGGCTGCCGCGGGTTCCGCTGCCGAGCCTCGATGACACCTGCGCGCGCTTCCTCACCTGGTGCGCGCCGCTGCTGAGCGACGAGGAGCTGGCCGCCACCCGGACGGCGGTGACCGACTTCCAGCGCCCGGGCGGTCCCGGCCGGGCGCTACACGCGGCGCTCGAAACGTACGACGGGAGCCCGGGGGTCCACAGTTGGCTCGACACGTTCTGGCCGGCCCGCTACCTGGGGCGACGCGACCGGATCGCGCTCAACGCGAACTTCATCTTCCTGTTCCGGGACTCCGGCCAGACGCAGGTCGACCGGGCCGCCGGCCTCATCGCCGGCGCCGTCGACTACAAACTGCGGCTCGACGACGAAGCCATTCCCCCGATTCTGTCCCGGGGGCAGGCCCTGTCGATGGAGCAGAACAAGTTCCTGTTCTCCAGCACCCGGCTACCGGGGCTTGAGCAGGACACCGTCCGTACCCCGTACACCGCTGAGTGGCCGGGGCCCTCCGACGCCCGCCACATCGTGGTGTTCTTCCGCGGGAACCTGTTCCGGATGGACGTGCTGGGCCCCGACGGCCGGCCCCACTCGCTGGACGACCTGACCGCCGGGCTGCGCGCGGTCCTGGCGTCCGGCGCCGGGCGGGCCGCCGCCGGCACCACGGTCGGGCACCTCACGACCAAGGCCCGGGCCGCCTGGGCGACCAGCCGGGCCACGCTGCTGGCCGCCGACCCGGGCAACCCGGCCGCGCTCGACGACATCGAGACCGCGCTGTTCTGCCTGTGCCTGGAGGATTTCGCGCCGGCCGACCACCTGACCGCCTGTGACAACCTGCTGTACGGCGACAGCGCCAACCGGTGGTTCGACAAGGCCGTCTCACTGATCGTGTTCGCGGACGGCGCGGCCGGCATCAACATCGAGCACTGCGGCCTGGACGGCACGACGGTGCTCAGCTTCATCGACGCGGTGCTCGATACCCCGGGCGAGGAACACGCGGCCCGCTCGGGCGCCCGGTCCGCCGGCCCGCCGAAGATCGAGGCGATCGAGTTCGGGCTCGACGACGCCCTGCGGGCCGACGTACGGGCGGCCGGCGAGGCGTTCGCGGCCTACGGGGAGGCCACCGCGACGTCCGTTCTGTCGTTCACCGATTTCGGCGGGAACCGGGCCAAGGAACTGCGGATGTCGCCGGACGCGTTCGCGCAGCTGGCCTACCAGCTCGCTCACCGACGGGCCAAGGGCATCACCGGCGCAACCTACGAATCCATCGCGACCCGCCAGTACCGGCGGGGCCGGACGGAGGCGATGCGGGTCGTCACCCCCGAGGTCCTGGCCTTTGTCGCGGTCATGGACGATGCCGACGCCGACCCGGGCAGCCGGCGGGCCGCGTTCCGGGCCGCCGCCGCCGCGCACGTCGCGCGGGCCAAGCAGTGCCAGTCCGGGCAGGCCCCGGAGCAGCACCTGTGGGAGCTGCAGCTCATCGCGAAGCGGCGCGGCGCGGAGCTGGGAGTGACCGGCCCCCTGCCCCTGTACGACAGCCCGGGGTGGACCGTCATGCGGGACGACTACCTGAGCACCAGCTCGGCACCGTCGACCAACATCCAGTACTTCGGGTTCGGGTCGACGAGCAGCACCTGCATCGGGGTGGCCTACGTGCTGCTGCCCGACCGCCTCAACCTGTACCTGAGCACCCCGGCGCCGGTCGCCGCCGAGATGCACCGGTTCGCCGACCGACTGCGGGAGGCGGTCGGCGAGCTGCAGGACCTGCTGGCCTCCGAGGTCACCTGACCGCCGCGTAGGCGGCGGCCTGGAGGTTCCTCCCGCCGGGCCGACGCCGGCCGGTCTCTATGGTCGGGACCAGGACCCGGCGTGGTCGGGACCAGGACCCGGCCGGAAGGAGTGGGACGTGGCCCGGTTGAGCGCCGAGGAGGACGAGATCGTCCGGCTCGTGGCCCAGTTCGTCGACGACCGGGTCCGCCCGGTCGCCCGCGAGCTCGAACACGCCGACACCTACCCCGAGGACCTGATCGCCGGGATGAAGGAGATGGGGGTCTTCGGACTGGCCATCGACCCGCCCTACGGCGATTTCAGCGTCTCGACCGCCTGCTACGCGATGGTCACCGAGGAACTGGCCCGGGGCTGGATGAGCCTGGCCGGCGCGTTCGGCGGCCATTCGGTCGTCTCGAAGCTGCTGCTGCGCTTCGGGACCGAGGCCCAGCGCGAGCGCTACCTGCCCCGGATGGCGACCGGCGAACTGCGGGCCACCATGGCGTTGACCGAGCCGGGTGGCGGTTCCGACCTGCAGGCCATCCGGACCGTGGCCCGCCGCGACGGCGAGGGCGACGGCGCCGGGTGGCGGGTGAACGGGACCAAGACGTGGATCAGCAACGCCCGCCGGTCGGGCCTGGTCGCGTTGCTGTGCAAGACCGATCCGGCGGCCGACCCGCCGCACCGCGGGATCAGCATCCTGCTGGCTGAGAAGGGTCCCGGCTTCGAGGTCTCCAAGGATCTGCCGAAGCTCGGTTACAAGGGGGTGGAAAGCTGCGAACTGCATTTCGACGACTACCGGGCGCCCACCGACGCGATTCTCGGGGACGTCCCGGGACGCGGCTTCAGCCAGATGATGGCCGGGCTCGAGGTGGGGCGCATCCAGGTCGCCGCCCGGGCCCTGGGCGTCGCCCGGGCCGCGTTCGAGGATGCGCTGCAGTACGCGCAGGACCGGCACTCGTTCGGTAAGCCGATCTGGGAGCACCAGTCGATCGGCAACTATCTGGCCGACATGGCCACCCGGATCGAAGCGGCCCGGCAACTCACGTTGCACGCCGCGGAGTGCTTCGACTCCGGCGAACGGGCCGATCTCGAGGCCGGCATGGCCAAACTGTTCGCCTCCGAGATGGCCGCCACCGTGACCCTGGACGCGCTGCGGATCCACGGCGGCCACGGCTACTCGACCGAGTTCGACGTCGAGCGCTACTTTCGCGACGCCCCGCTCATGATCGTCGGCGAAGGAACCAACGAGATCCAGCGCACCGTCATCGCCCGGGGGCTCGTGCGGCGCGCCCGGCTCCGCAGGCCCGACCGGTGAACGGCGGCCGCTGGGCGTACAAGCAGGTCATCGTGGTCCGCAAGGACCTCCGGATGGGCCCGGGCAAGAGCGTCGCCCAAGGCGCCCACGCCGCCGTCGACGGGGTCACCGAGGTGGCCCGCACCCATCCCGCCTGGTTGGCGGAGTGGCGCGCCGACGGACAGCCCAAGGTGGCGCTGCGGGTCGGCAGTCTCGACGAGCTGGACGCCGTGTGCGACCGGGCCCGCGCGGCCGGCCTGCCGGTCGTCCGCATCGCCGACGCCGGCTATACCCAACTCGAGCCGGGCACCGTGACCTGCGCGGCGATCGGACCGGCGCCGGCCGACGCGGTGGACGCGATCACCGGGGATCTGTCGCTGCTGTAGCGCCCCGGCTCAGCCGATCTCGCGACCGGCGGCGAGCAGGTCCCGGATCTCGGTGAGCAGGCGCGTCTCGTCGCTGATGGCCGGCTCGTCCGCGGCCGGCGCGTCGCCCCGGTGGCGGAACTCGTTGGCCTTGGCGATCGGGAGCACGACGATGAAGTAGATGGCGGCCGCGACGATCACGAACGCGATGACGTCGTTGATGAACGCGCCGTAGGAGAACCGGCTGTTGTGGATCTTGAATGACAGTGAGGAGAAGTCGGGCTCGCCACCGATGGCCGCGATCAGCGGGGTCAGCAGGTTCGCGACGAACGACTTGATCACGGCGGTGAAGGCGGTGCCGATGACCAGGGCGACCGCCAGATCGACGACGTTCCCCCGCAGGAGGAAGGTCTTGAACCCGCTGAGGCCGGGCTTGATGACCCGCGCCGCGGGACGGACCGCCGGCTCTCCCCCGGTGATGATCCTGCGTCCCCTGAACAGTGCCATGTCCCGCGTCCTCCCGTTGAAGCCCGGTCCGACGACCGGACAGCGCACTTTATGTCCTACTCCTGGACCGGTAGGCGGATTGTTCCCGGGAGGAAATTTCTGGCCGCGACCGACGGCGGGGCCCGACGACGGGCCGGGTGGCCGGACTGTGCTTCAATCGAACAAATGTGCGAAAATGAATCACGCGCGACGGGCGGCGGGCCGCAGTGCGAGCTGTGCGGGCATGCGTGGGCCGTCCACCTGCTCGGTGAGCTGCTGATCGGCTGCACGGAACCGAACTGCCACTGCCGGCGGGAGCCGGGCGACTACACCGGCCCGGGTTGCGCGGCGTGCGGAGATCCGGTCTGGCGCAGCCCCCTGCAGACCCGGGACGTCGTGTGCGACAAGCACCGCCGAGCCGTGCAGGAGACGATGCGGCAGCGTTTCCTGGTCCGCATCGCCAACGCGCCGAACGTCCGGCGCCGCCGGTCCCGGTGACCGGCGGACAGCCGCCCGACCGCCCCCGAACCTAGGAAACGTTGGCCGCTTCCATGCCGCGCAGCTCCTTCTTCAGTTCGCCGACCTCGTCGCGCAGGCGGGCGGCCAGCTCGAACTGAAGCTCCTTGGCCGCTTCGTGCATCTGGTCGTCGAGCTGCCGGATGAGCTGCGCGAGTTCGGAACGCGGCATCCCGGCCAGGTCGGCCGCGTGCCGGCCGATGACGTCGTCGCGCCCCCGACCCCGGGACGACATGCCCGGCACCGGCGCCTTGCCCCGGGACTGCGAACGCCCGCCGCCGCCGATGAGCTCACCCTCGGCACCCTCGCGCAGGAGGTCGTCGAGGATGTCGACGACCTTCTTGCGCAGCGGCTGCGGGTCGAGGCCGCGTTCGGTGTTGTAGGCGACCTGCTTCTCGCGGCGCCGGTTGGTCTCGTCGATCGCCTTGGCCATCGACGGGGTGATCGAGTCGCCGTACATGTGCACCTGGCCGCTGACGTTGCGGGCGGCGCGGCCGATCGTCTGGATCAGCGACTTGTCGGAGCGCAGGAAGCCTTCCTTGTCGGCGTCCAGGATCGACACCAGCGACACCTCGGGCAGGTCCAGACCTTCGCGAAGCAGGTTGATGCCGACCAGGACGTCGAAGTCACCGCGCCGCAGGCTGGTCAGCAGCTCGATCCGGCGGATCGTGTCGACCTCGCTGTGCAGGTAGCGGACCTTGATGCCCAGCTCGAGCAGGTAGTCGGTGAGGTCCTCGGACATCTTCTTGGTCAGCGTCGTGACCAGCACCCGCTCGTCCCGCTCGGCCCGCAGCCGGATCTCGTGGACGAGGTCGTCGATCTGGCCCTTGGTCGGCTTCAGCACGATCTCCGGGTCGATCAGACCGGTCGGCCGGATGATCTGTTCGACCACCCCGTTGCCGCGGGACAGCTCGTACGGGCCGGGGGTGGCCGACAGGTACACCGTCTGGCCGACCCGCTCCAGGAACTCCTCCCAGCGCAACGGCCGGTTGTCGGTCGCCGACGGCAGCCGGAAGCCGTGTTCGACGAGGTTGCGCTTGCGCGACATGTCGCCCTCGTACATGCCCCCGATCTGGGGCACCGTCTGGTGCGACTCGTCGATGACCAGCAGAAAGTCTTCCGGGAAATAGTCGATCAGGGTGTTGGGCGCCGTCCCGGCGGCCCGGCCGTCGATGTGCCGCGAGTAGTTCTCGATGCCGGAGCAGAACCCGACCTGGCGCATCATCTCGATGTCGTAGGTGGTCCGCATGCGCAGCCGCTGGGCTTCCAGCAGCTTGCCCTGCTGCTCCATCTCGGCCAGCCGGTCGGCCAGCTCGATCTCGATGCCGGCGATGGCCCGTTCCATCCGCTCCGGGCCGGCCACGTAGTGGGTGGCCGGGAAGACGTACACCTCGGGCGACTCGCGGACGATCTCACCGGTCAGCGGGTGCAGATAGCTGACCTTCTCGATCTCGTCGCCGAACATCTCGACCCGGACCGCGAGTTCCTCGTACACCGGGAAGATCTCCACGGTGTCGCCCCGGACCCGGAACGTGCCCCGGGTGAAGGCCAGGTCGTTGCGGGTGTACTGGACGTCGACGAACTGGCGCAACAGCTTGTCGCGCTCGATCTCGTCCCCGACCCGGAGGCGGACCATCCGGTCGACGTACTCCTGCGGGGTACCCAGGCCGTAGATACAGCTCACACTGGCCACCACGACCACGTCGCGCCGGGTCAGCAGGCTCATCGTCGCCGAGTGCCGCAGCCGCTCGACCTCCTCGTTGATCGAGGAGTCCTTCTCGATGTAGGTATCGGTCTGGGCGATGTACGCCTCGGGCTGGTAATAGTCGTAGTACGAGACGAAGTACTCGACCGCGTTGTTCGGCAGCAGCTCGCGGAACTCGTTGGCCAGCTGCGCGGCGAGCGTCTTGTTGGGCGCCATGATCAGGGTCGGCCGCTGGACCTGTTCGATCAGCCAGGCCGTGGTCGCCGACTTACCGGTACCGGTCGCGCCGAGCAGCACGATGTCCTGCTCGTCGGCGTTGACCCGACGGGCCAGCTCCTTGATCGCGGCCGGCTGGTCACCGGACGGCTCGAAGTCGGAGACGACCTGGAAGGGCGCGCGCGAACGCTCAAGATCAGTGGTGGGTCTCACGCCATCCACAACACCACACGGGTCCGACAGTTTCCCGGCCGCTCAGTTCCCGGCCCCGGCAATGCGCTCCCAGGCGGCGGCGACCTGGGCCCGCAGCTCCGCGAGGCTGCCGCTGTTGTCCAGCAGGACGTCGGCCACCGCCCGCCGGTCGGCGTCGCTGGCCTGGGTGGCCATCCGCGCCTCGGCCTGCTCAGGCGGCAGACCCCGCTGCTCCAACCGTTCAAGCCGCAGCGCCCGGGGGGCCTCGACCACCACGACCACGTCGTACGCGCCGCGCAGCCCGGCCTCGACCAACAGCGGCACGTCGTAGACGACCACTGTCCCGGCCGGCAGCCCGGCCATCCGGCGGGCCGTCTCGGCCCCGATCAGCGGATGGGTGATCTCTTCCAGCCGTTTACGCGCGGCCGGGTCGGCGAACACGATCGCGCCCAGGCCGGCCCGGTCGAGCGAACCGTCGGCCTGGATGATCCGGTCGCCGAACGCCTCGGCGACGGCCGCCAGGCCCGGCGTGCCCGACGCAACCACCTCCCGGGCGATCGCGTCCGCGTCGATCACCGTGGCACCGCGCTCGGCGAGCAGCCTGGCCGCCGCGCTCTTGCCCGCCCCGATGCCGCCCGTGAGGCCCACCCGTGTCACGCCCGCGAGTCTGCCCGACGACCGCGCCGCGCGTCACGGCCGATGCTCTACCGTCGGCTGTGGGCCGGCCACCTCGACGCCCTCGAACGCCACCTCGACAGCCGGGCCGGCCCCGGCGGCCCGGACGACCCCGGACGGTAGGGAGTGATCACGATGACGCCGCCCCACCTGCTCTACCTGGCGACCGGTCCGGCGTGACGGGCGCGCGAATCCTGCTCATCTCGGGCAGCACCCGGGAAGCGTCCACCAACACGGCGGTGCTGCGCACGATGCGCCTGCTCACGCCGCCGGGGGTCACCGCCGAGCTCTACGCCGGCCTGACCGGGCTGCCCGCATTCAACCCGGACGACGAGGACCACCGGCCCGGGCCGGTGACCGCCCTGCGGGCTGCGATCGCGGCGGCCGACGCGTTGCTGTTCTGCGTCCCCGAGTACGCCGGGACGCTGCCCGGCAGCCTCAAGAACCTGCTCGACTGGACCGTCGGGGGCGGGGAGATCTACGGCAAGCCGGTCGCCTGGATCACCGCCGCGCCAACCGGTCGGGGGCTCGGGGCGGAAGCCACGCTGGCGACCGTGCTCGGCTACGTCGGCGCCGTCGCGGTGGAACCGGCCTGCGTCCGGCTGGCCGTCCACCGGGACATGATCGGCGCCGACGGTCTCGTCACCGACCCGGCGGTCCGGGCCGGGCTCACGGCCGCCGGGGCCGCGATCGCCGCCCACCTGGCCGACGCTGTTCCGCGGAGCGACGCCGCTCCGAGGAACAGCCCTTGACGACGCAACCACCGTTCCGCGGGGCGTTCCGACCTCGGGCGGCGGCCGCCCGGAGCGGTGATCAGGGCTTGCGGGCCACGCCGCCCCAGTAGTAAGCGGCGTAGGGGTCGACCGGCGGTTCGCCGTCGGGACGCCAGGCCATCACCGGCACGATTCCCGGCTCGACGATCTCCCAGCCGTCGAAGAAGCTTTCGACCTCGGACCGGATGCGGGGCGTGTAGGGAATGTTGCCCTTGACCGCCATCTCGACGGTGGCCGCGACCGCTTCCGGGTTGAAGTCGCGGCCCGGGTGCGTGATGGCGAGGTAGCTGCCGGACGGCAGGGCGTCCATCAGGTACCGCACGTGACTGTACGGGTCGTCGGAGTCCTGCAGCAGCATGAGAATAGCCAGGAGCATCAGCCCGACCGGCTTCGTCAGGTCCAACGTGTCGGAGAGGGTCTGCTCGAGCAGCAGCTTCTCGGGCTCGCAGAGGTCGCCCTCGACGTAGCGGGTCACGCCGGCCGGGGTACTGGTCATCAGGGCCCGCGCGTGGGCGAGCACGATCGGGTCGTTGTCGGTGTAGACGACCCGCGCCTCGGGAGCCAGCGACTGCGCCGCCTCGTGCAGGTTCGGACTGGTCGGAATGCCCGTGCCGATGTCGAGGAACTGCCGGATACCGCCCTCGCGAACCAGGTAGCGAACCGCCCGGTCGACGAACCGCCGGTTCTCCAGGGCCATCGCCCGCATGGTGGGGATGACGCGGATGAATTCCTCGCCCATCGCCCGGTCGGCGGCGAAGTTGTCCTTGCCGCCCAGCCACCAGTCGTAAATGCGCGCGGAGTGCGGCACGGACACGTCAATGCCCCGCGGCGCCCAACCATCGGGTTCCTGGACCTGCGCCACGATCGCCTCCACCTCTGTCGCGATCCACCCCAAATCATCAAAAGTGTACCGGGATCACCCTGGTGGACCGGCGCCCGGCCCGACCGTTAGCAAGATCACAGTTCCCACCCGGCCGCCCCGGCCGGGAACCGCGCGGGTAGCGGGTCAGGCCAGCGAGCTGGGGTCGGCCGGCACGTCGACGGCGTTGGCCCGGAGCGCCTCCAGCGGGACGATCTCCAGCGCCCGGATGTGCGTCGCGGCCAGCACCACCGGGGCCGCGGCGCCCTCCCGGTAGGCCTGCAGCCAGCGGGCCGCGACCACGCACCAGCGGTCGCCGGGCCGCAGCCCCGGGAACCCGTACTCGGGCCGGGGGGTCACCAGGTCGTTGCCGACCCGTTGCTGATGGGCCAGGAATTCCGTGGTCACCACCGCGCAGACCGTGTGACTGCCGAGATCTTCGGGCCCGGTCGTGCAGCACCCGTCACGGAAGAAACCCGTCACCGGATCGGTGCCGCACGGCTCCAGTTCGGTACCGAGAACATTGCGCTCATCCGCCATCGCCCCAGCTTCCCACTACCGGGGCGGCCGCCGGGACACCACCGGTGCTTATCGCGGTGAAATGCGCTTTTCGCGCCCGGAGATCTCCGCCGACGGGCAGAAACGACGTCGCCCCGACCGGAAGGGATCCGGTCGGGGCGACGATCGTTCACGGCGCGCCTCAGCGCGCCCCGGGCCTACTCGCGACCGAACTGCTCCCGCAGCCGGCGCAGCGCGTCCTCGTCGATCGCCGAGGCCGGCTTGTCCGACTCCGCGGAGGTGTAGGACGACGGGGCGGTACCCGCGGCGGCCTCGGCCTCCTGAGCGGCCTTGATCTGGGCCTGGTGAGCCTCGTAGCGGGAGTGGGCCTCGGCGTACTGCCGCTCCCATTCCGCCTGCTGCTCCTCGTAGCCGGGCAGCCATTCGCCGGTCTCCGGGTCGAAACCGTCCGGATAGACGTAGTTGCCCTGCTCGTCGTACTTGGCTTCCATGCCGTACTGCGTCGGGTCGAACGTGTCGCCCACCGCGCCGAGCGAACCGGCGTCGTTGGCCTGCTTGAGCGACAGGCTGATCCGGCGGCGGTCCAGGTCGATGTCGATGACCTTGACCAGAATCTCGTCGCCGACGTTGACGACCTGCTCCGGGATCTCCACGTGGCGCTCGGCCAGCTCGGAGATGTGGACCAGACCCTCGATGCCCTCGTCCACCCGGACGAACGCGCCGAACGGCACCAGCTTGGTGACCCGACCCGGGACGACCTGGCCGATGGCGTGGGTCCGGGCGAACTGGCGCCACGGGTCTTCCTGCGTCGCCTTCAGCGACAGCGAGACCCGCTCGCGCTCCAGGTCGACGTCCAGGACCTCGACCGTGACCTCCTGGCCCACCTCGACGACCTCGGACGGGTGGTCGATGTGCTTCCAGGACAGCTCGGAGACGTGCACCAGACCGTCGACGCCGCCGAGATCGACGAACGCGCCGAAGTTGACGATCGAGGAGACCTGACCCTTGCGGATCTGACCCTTGGCCAGCTGGGCGAGGAACTCCGACCGGACCTCGCTCTGCGTCTGCTCCAGCCAGGCCCGCCGGGACAGGACCACGTTGTTGCGGTTCTTGTCGAGCTCGATGATCTTCGCCTCGAGCTCGCGGCCCACGTAGGGCTGGAGGTCGCGGACGCGCCGCATCTCCACGAGCGAGGCGGGCAGGAAGCCCCGGAGTCCGATGTCGAGGATGAGGCCGCCCTTGACGACCTCGATGACGGTGCCGGTGACGACGCCGTCCTCTTCCTTCAACTTCTCGATCGTGCCCCAGGCGCGCTCGTACTGGGCGCGCTTCTTGGACAGGATCAGCCGACCCTCTTTGTCCTCCTTCTGGAGGACCAGGGCCTCGACGTGGTCGCCGACCTTGACGACCTCATTCGGGTCAACGTCATGCTTGATCGACAACTCACGGGACGGGATGACGCCCTCGGTCTTGTAGCCGATGTCGAGCAGGACCTCGTCCCGGTCGACCTTGACGATCGTGCCGTCGACGATGTCGCCATCGTTGAAGAACTTGATCGTCTTGTCGATGGCCGCGAGGAAATCCTCGGTCGAGCCGATGTCGTTGACCGCGACCTGGGGTGTGGTCGGGCTGTTGGGACTGGTCACGGTCTCCGTGGGTCGTACGTCGGTGGTGCTCGTCAAGGGGTCGGCTCCGGCTGACAGGTTTGCGTCCGCGCGAGGACCAGACCGAACGACCGACGGAGCGGACAGAGACCGCACTGCACGTAACGCTGCACTGCAACAAACACTGCCGTGACCGATGAAGACGCTCGAGTGGATCTGCTCGGTATGAGACCCACAGACCCTCGTGCTCGGTCCGAGTCTAGGGAGCAGGATCGCCAGAGGTCAACGCGAGGCGCCGAGCGTGACGCAGAAACCTCGCCTCAGGACCTGTCTGACAGCATGGTGCGCTGTGGCAGACGTGTCGAGTATCGGATACACCGCCGTCGATCCGGTCGCCGCCAGCCGGGCCAATCGGCGCCACTGGGACGCCGACGCGGACGCCTATCAGGCCGAACACGGCGATTTTCTCGGCGACAGCGATTTCGTGTGGTGCCCGGAGGGCGTCCGGGAGGCCGAGGTCGGCCTGCTCGGCGACGTCACCGGCCGCACCGTGCTCGAGATCGGGTGCGGCGCGGCCCAGTGCGCCCGCTGGCTCGCGGCCCGGGGAGCGCACGTCCTGGGCATTGACGTGTCGGCCGGGCAGCTGCGCCACGCCCGGGAGCTCGCGGCCCGGACCGGGATCACGGTGCCGCTCGCCCAGGCCGACGCGCTGCACCTGCCACTGGCCGACGGCCGCGTCGATCTGGCCTGCTCGGCGTTCGGGGCGGTGCCGTTCATCCCGGACGGCGCGGCCCTCATGCGGGAGGTGGCCCGGGTGCTGCGGCCCGGGGGCCGGTGGGTTTTCGCGGCCAACCATCCGACCAGCTGGTGCTTCCCGGACGACCCGGGCGAGGCCGGGCTGACCATCATGCGCAGCTACTTCGACCGCGACGCGTATGTGGAGTACGACGCGAACGGGGTGCCGCTCTACGTCGAGGCCCATCACACGCTGGGCGACCGGGTCCGGCACCTGGCCGCGGCCGGGTTCGTCCTGACCGACCTGGTGGAGCCGGAGTGGCCGGCCGGCCACGAGCGGCTGTGGGGCCGGTGGGGACCGGTCCGGGGCCGCCTGTTCCCGTCCACCGCGATCTTCGTCAGCGTCCGTCCGGGCTGACCGCTGCCGGCTCCCCCGGCCGGTCGACCTGATCGGCCGCCCGCGGATCGGCCACCGCCTGACCCAGCACCGCGGCGGTCGCCCGCCGGTCCGCCGCCGTGGGGGCGATGCCGGCGGCCCGCTCCCGCCAGCGCCGGGCCCAGTCGTGACCGCGGGCGATGAAGGGGCGTTCCACCACGGCGTACGTCACCCCGGCCAGCAGCACGGTGACGACGGCCACGGTCGGGACGAACTCGATCAGTGAGATCTGGAAGATCCGCCAGGGCGTCCACGCCACCAGCTGGGCGATCACCAGCTGGTGCCAGAGGTAGACCCCGTAGGAGACCAGCCCCAGGAAGGCCATCGTCCGGCAGCTCAGGAAGCGCTGCACCCAGCCGCGGCCGACCGGCACGAAGATCGCCGGCATGATCAGGAACAGCGCGAACAAGCCGTAGAAGAGGTGTTCGACCAGGTCGGACCCCACGGTCCGGCCGTGCAGCGGGCTCCGGGACATCCCCAGATGCCGGCTGACCAGCCAGTACAGGAACAACGCGACCAGCCAGCAGGCGGTCGCCGATCCGGTCTGGGTCGCCCACCGGGGGGTGCGCCCCTGGCGGGCGTACCAGGTGGACACCACCGCCAGCCCCATCCCGAGGGCGAACAGGTTCCACCAGACCGGTAGCCAGCCGTGCCAGGCCTCCGCCCAGCCCGAGTGCTGGGTCGCGAGCGCCGCGTGCAGCGCGACCGAGCCCAGATACAGCCCGACCAGCGAGAGCAGCTCGACCCGCAGCTGCCGCTCGGGGGTCCGCGGCCGGCGCCCGACCAGCCAGGCCCAGACGGGCAGGGTCAGGTAGAACGCAACCTCGATGTCGAGGGTCCAGGCCTGGTCGATGCCCTGCAGCGCCCACTGCCCCCGGTAGGACTGGAGGAAGAACGCGCATTCCAGCAGGCCGGGCAGGCCGTGCACGACGTGCCAGCCGAGGACGGCGACCGTCACCACCAGGGCGAACCAGAACAGCGGGACGATGCGCGAGAGCCGGCGGATCAGGTAGGGACCGAGCGCCGGCGCCCGGCGCCCGGACAGGTGCGCGCCGACGAACGGCCGGTAGAGCAGGAACCCGGAGATCAGGAAGAAGACCGCGACCCCGATCTCGCCGCGGGCGGTGTAGGCGCCCCACGGTGAGGAGTAGGAGCCGTCGGCGGCGGTGCGGGTCGTGAATCCCGTCGTGAAGCTCGCGTGCACGACGACGACCAGGAGCGCGGCGATGGCCCGCAGGCCGTCGAAGCCCGGGAAGATCGCCTGACCGGTGGGGGTCGGTGCGGAGTCGACCGAAACGGATCCGGCCGGCTGGGCGACGCCTCTACTCACCCGCGCCAATCCTCAAGATCGCCGACAGAGGGCACGCCGTGACGCTATCAGCGCTCCGGGCTCCTCTCGACACGAGCGCGGACCGCCCCGATCGCCGCGTCGATCGCCACCGCGGCCAGCAGCACCAGCGCCGGTTCGGCGGCGGCCCGGAACCGGGTCGTGCCGTAGATGACCGCGGCCGACACCGTGACGGTGATGACCAGCGCGACCGGCGGCCAGACCCGCACCCGGCGGCGTCGCAGGATGATCAGCCCGGCGATCGACAGGACCAGGAACGCATACATCGCCCACAGCCCGATCCGGTCGAACGTGATCTGGCGATATTCGATCTGGTCAAGCCGAACCTGCTGGTTGGGGGCATAGAAACCCCACAGCCGACCGACCCGGGCGGTCATCACCCGGGGCAGCTCGTGGGAATGGTCCGAGATGTAGGTGAAGGCCTGATGCCGGAACCCGACGTCCCGGTCGGACATGTCCCCGGCCGGGGTGTTGTTCACCCCGCATCCGTAGAACCACCAGCCGGTCAGCGGGGCGTGGTAGGTCGGATCGCAATTGGCGACGGCCAGCGTCGAACCCAGGCCGGTGGAGACGTATTCGGGCTGCGAAAAACGCGACAGGTTGTAGCCGACCCACGGGGCCAGCAGCACCAGGCCGGTCGCGGCGGCCGCGCCCAGCTGGACCAACCGGGCCCGCCCGGGGACGCTCCGGGTCGCGAGAACCAGCGGCGCGACGAGCAGGACGGCCAGCAGGGCCAGTTCGGCGCGGACCAGGATGTCCGCGGCCAGCACCACCCCGAGCCAGCCGGCCCGGGCCGGCGTGCGCCGGGCGATGAACCGGTAGGACAGCAGCAACGTCAGCGCGCAGACCAGCACGCTCGGGGTTTCCGAGAGCACCATCGGGTCGTTGAGCCACAGCCCGGGATAGACGGCCGCGAGCGCGGCGGCGACCAGGCCGGCCCGCGGGCCGGCCATCCGCCGACCGGTCAGGCCGACCACGCCGACCGTGACCGTGCCCAACAGGCACGAAAAGACCTGGTGGTCGAAATAGCTGCGGAGCCGGAAAAGCGACGGGACAGCCAGCAGAATGATGGTCAGGGGCGGGTGCTGGGCATCGGGCCAGTATTGGTGGCGCTGCCGCAACTCGAACGGGTTCGGAAAGCCACGCCCGCTGGCGAAGAGATTGGCACCATAGTGGTAATAGTAGGAATCGCCGATGTCGTGGCCGGGATTCTGCCAACCGAACAGATACCCGAGCCGAACGGCCAGGCCGACCAGCATCACCAGGCCGAGTCCGAGCAGCCAGGGCCGGCCCGGACGGCTCTCGCGGACGACCGAACCGTGATCCGGTTCCGGGATCTCGTCACCCGCAGCTACGGGTTCCGCCACCTCACGGCGCGGAACGTCCGGCTTTGTGGCATCCACTGACACGCTGCGCGACGCTACCAGCGATCGGTCCGGCGGTCTGACCCGGCGGCGGTCCCCGGACCGCGCCACGGGCGCGAATCGGTCACACTCCGTTATCGATACCCGCCCCGATGTGAGAAAGTGCGGAAGATGCCATAGCCTGACCCGAGCTCAGGTCCGTCCGGTGCGCCCATTGCGCGCGCCCGTCGTCCAGCGAGTTCCTGCGGCCGCGGGGCCGATCGTGGTGGAGGTGGATGGTTGGCCAGGCGACGGCTCGCCTCGAAAGGGGCGCGGCGCTGAGCACCCGGACGCACCAATCGGCCCTGCCGACGCCGGTCGCCTCACCGACGCGACCGGACGGCCCGACCCGTCCGCCGGGTGACGTCGACGGCGGCCCCGACGAGGCGCCCGGCCGCTACGGCCACGTCCGGGTCGTCCGCCCGGCGCAGCGCGGCGATTCCGCCCACTCGTCGGGGTCGGACCCCGCCGCGCCGGGCCCGCACCCGCTCGAGGAGTCCCCGGCCCCCGGCCCGAGCGGTCCGGGCGGCTCCGGGGCCGGCGGCAGCCGACACTGGCCCGCGCTCGACGGGTTGCGCGCGATCGCTGTCCTGGCCGTGCTGCTCTACCACGCGGGGGTCACCTGGCTGCCCGGCGGTCTGCTGGGCGTCGACCTGTTCTTCGTGCTCTCCGGCTTCCTCATCACCGGGCTGCTGCTCGGCGAGTGGAACCGGTCCGGGCGCATCGACCTGGCCCGGTTCTGGGGTCGGCGGGCCCGCCGGCTGCTGCCGGCGCTGCTGATCCTGCTGCTCGCGGTGTGCGCCTACGCGCGGTTCATCGCGTCGCCCGGTCAGGCCGCCAGCCTGCGCGACGACAGCCTGGCCACCCTGTTCTACGTCGGCAACTGGCGTTTCGCGCTGTCCCACCAGGGCTACTTCGACACGACGGCGCCATCGCCGCTGCGGCACACCTGGTCGCTGGCCGTCGAGGAGCAGTTCTACCTGGTCTGGCCGCTGGTGGTCCTGGCCGTGCTCGGGCTGGCGGCCCGCCGGACCCCGAAGAAGCGCCGCGCCCCCCGTCCGGCCGCGCGCCGGCTGCGCACGGTCGCGCTGCTCGGAGCCCTGGGCTCGGCGGCCACCGCGGCCGTGATGTCGGCCCGGGGCGTGAACGACTCCCGCATCTACTACGGCACCGACACCCGCTCCCAGGCCCTGTTCGTCGGGGCCGCCCTGGCCGCCACGTTGACGCTGCGGGGCGAACCGGCCAACCGCGCCAAGCGCGCCGCCCTGGCCGTGGCCGGGGCCGCCGCGCTGGCCGCCGTCCTGGTCGTCTTCGCGACCGTCGACGGCCAGAGCACCGGGCTCTATCAGGGTGGCTTCCTGGCGTTGGCCATCGCCGTGATGATCACGTTGGCCAGCGTCGTGCTGCTGCCGGACAGCCCGCTGGCCCGCGTGCTGTCCGTCCCGCCGCTGCGCTACGTCGGTCGGATCTCCTACGGCCTGTACCTCTACCACTGGCCGCTGTTCCTCACCATGACCGCCGCCCGGACCCACCTGACCGGCCCCACCCTGCTCGGCGCGCGCCTCGGGGCCACCTTCGTGGTGGCCGCGGCGTCGGCCCGGTTCATCGAGCAGCCGATCCGGGCCGGCACGTTCCGGATCCCCCGGCCGCGGGTCTTCGCGCCGGCCGTGGTGGCCGCGGTCGCGGTCGCGGTGATGGGGACGACGACACTCATCCACGCGCCGGCGCGCGCCGGCGGAACCGCCGCCACGCTCGACAAGGCGGCCGCCGCCACGCAGAAGATCGCGGGCGGGGTACCGGCCAAGAGCACCGCGGCGAACCGGCTGACCCGGGTCCTGCTGCTCGGGGACTCCGTGGCCTGGACCTTCGGCTGGAACATCGGCACGAACCACATCAACACGGCGAAGTACGGCGTCGAGTTCTTCAACCAGGCCATCATCGGGTGCGGGATCATGGGCGACATCCCCCAGCACGTCGAGGGCAAAGAGGACTTCGGTAACCAGATCTGCCCGCACTGGCAGGACCTGTGGACCAAGGACGTCAAGATCTACAACCCGGACGTGGTCGCGATCCTGGTCGGGCGGTGGGAAACCACCGACCGGCGCATCAACGGGCGGTGGACCAACGTCGGGCAGCCCGACTACGACGCGTTCCTGGCCGGCCAGCTCGACTCGGCGATCGCCGACGCGTCCTCGACCGGCGCCAAGGTGGCGCTGCTGACCGCGCCGATCTACGGGACCCGGCAAAGCGCCGAGGGAGCGGTCTACACCGAGACGCTGCCGCAGCGGGTCATCGCGTTCAACCAGCAGTTGCGCGCGGCCGCGGCCCGCCACCCGGGCCTGGTCAGCATCGTCGACTTCGGGGATGTGCTCACGCCCGGCAACGTCTTCCGCAAGGACATCAACGGCGTGCCGGTCCGCTGGGACGACGGGGTCCATGTCCTGCCGGCCGGCACCGAGGCGGAGGTTCCGGTGATCATGCCGCAGCTGGCCCGGCTGCGCCCCACCGCGGACACCGCGCAGGCGGGCCGGGGGTCGGGCGCGACCAGCCCGTCGCCGAGCCCGACGCCGTCCACCCGGTGACGGCCGGCCGGTGATCCCCCGGTCGGCCCGATCGGGCCCTCGGGACAGGAAGATCGGCTGCTGATGGCCTAGCCTGTCGTCGGTTGCGTTGCCCGGCGACAAACGCCCGCCGGACCACCGGCAGCACCCCCGCACCGACCGTCGCCCGCACCACCACCAGCGCACATACCAGCCGCACCCACTGCCGCCGGCCGCGGTCGCCGATCGCCGAGAGGGGCCCGCCCTGGCCACGACCACCGACGGCGCGTCGATCCCGGGCCCGTCGCCGGGGCCGCTCCTCGGTCGCCCGCCCGGGCCCCGCTCGGTCCGGATGCCGGACCCGGCGCCCGCTGAGCAGCCGGGCCCGCGGTCGCCGGAGCAGCGGGACCGGCAGCCGTCGGAAGCGCCGGTCGGGACGCGCCGCCACTGGCCGGCCCTGGACGGGCTGCGCGCGCTGGCCGTCCTGGCCGTGATGACCTACCACGCGGGCGTCTCGTGGCTGCCCGGCGGGCTGCTGGGCGTCGACCTGTTCTTCGTGCTGTCCGGCTTCCTCATCACCGGCCTGCTGCTGACCGAGTGGACGACCAGCGGGCGGATCGACCTGCCCCGGTTCTGGGGCCGGCGGGCCCGGCGGCTGCTGCCCGCCCTCCTGCTCGTGCTGCTGGCCGTCTGCGCCTACGCGCGGTTCGTGGCCGACCCGGACGACGCCGGGAACCTGCGCGTCGATGCGCTCTCGACCCTCGGCTACGTCGCGAACTGGCGTTTCGCGCTGTCCCACCAGAGCTACTTCGCGCAGCTCACGCCGCCCTCACCGTTGCTGCACACCTGGTCGCTGGCGGTCGAGGAGCAGTTCTACGTCATCTGGCCGCTCGTCGTGCTGGTCCTGCTGACCCGCGCCGCGCACCGGCCCCCACGCAAGCGGCGGGCCCGCCATCCGGCCGCGGCGGTGTTGCGCACGGTGGCGGTCGGGGGCGCGGTGGCCTCGGCGGCGACCGCGTTCGGGCTGTCGGTGGCCGGCGTCGACACCTCCCGGATCTACTACGGCACCGACACCCGGGCCCAGGCGCTCCTGGTCGGCGCGGCGCTCGCCGCCACGATGACCCGCGGTGGCGCAGCCACGATGACCCCCGGTGGCGGCGCCACGATGACCCGCGGTGGCGCCGCCACGGAGCGCTGGGCCCGCCTCGGGGGGCAGGCCGCCGGGCTGGCCGGGGCCGCGGTCGTCGCGGCCGTCTGGTTCACGGTCGACGGGCAGGGCCGGGAGCTGTACCGGGGCGGTTTCCTGGTGTTCGCGCTGGCCGTCGCGGCTCTGGTCGCGAGCGTCGTCGCGCTGCCGTCGACGCCGCTGGCCCGGGGGCTGTCCGTACCGCCGTTGCGCTATGTCGGGCGGATCTCCTACGGCCTCTACCTCTACCACTGGCCGATCTTCCTGACCCTCACCGCCGGCCGGACCCACCTGTCCGGCGCGGCCCTGTGCCTGGTCCGGTTCGCCGTGACCTTCGCCGTGGCCGGCCTGTCGTTCCACCTGGTCGAGGAGCCGGTCCGGACCGGCCGGTTCCGGCTGCCCCACCCGTCGGTGGCGACCCCGGCCCTGGTCGCCGCGGTGGCCCTGATCCTCATCGTGGTGACCGGCACGATCAGCGGCACCGGGGCCGGCAACCAGGTCGCGGTGGCCGAGCGGGCCGCCGCCGCGTCGTCGGCCCGGGCCGCGCTCCAGCCGCCGGCCGACGTGCCCGACCGACCGGTGCGGGTCCTGCTGGCCGGCGACTCGGTCGCCCTCACGTTCGGCGCGAACCTGCCGCCCGCCCGGACCCAGGCGCTGGGCGTCGATCTCATCGACAAGGGGATCGAGGGCTGCGGCATCGTGGGCAACCTGGAGGGCCGCTCCCAGGGCGTCGTGGGCGAGCCCCGGGCCGAGTGCCTGCCCTGGGCGGCCGACTACCGCGCGGACGTCGCCCAGACCGACCCGGACGTGGCCGCCCTGCTGGTCGGCCGGTGGGAGGTCACCGACCGCAAGCTCGACGGCGTGTGGACACACGTAGGGGAGCCCGCGTACGACGTCTACCTGTCCGCTCACCTGGATGAGGCGATTACCGCGTTGTCATCGCACGGGGCCAAGGTGGCCCTGCTGACGGCACCGGTTTTCGAACCGCAGGAAGCGCCGGACGGTGACTACTATCCCGAGACCGACGCCACCCGGGTGGTCGCGTTCAACCGCCTGCTCGCGCAGGCCGCCGCCCGCCATCCCGGCGTCGCCGCGCTGGTGGACTTCGGGCACGTCCTGACCCCGGACGACCGGTACGCCGCCAGCATCAACGGGGAGGTGGTGCGGTGGAGCGACGGGGTCCACGTCGCCCCGGCCGGTTCGGAACTGGCCGCCCGGGCGCTGTTCCCCCGGCTCGTCACGCTCGGCCGCGCGGCGCAGGCCCGCACGGCGCGGTCCGGACCCCCGACCACAAGCCCGCACTGAGCCGACGTTAACCTCGCCACGGTGCTAAGACACCACAGAAGGGACCAACCATGCCTCGCGCTCTGATCACGGGGATCACCGGCCAGGACGGCCTGTACCTCGGTGAAATGCTCACCGCCAAGGGGTATGAGGTGTTCGGGCTGCTGCGTGGGCAGTCCAATCCCAAGGTGCCCACGGTCGAGAGCCTTGTTCCCGGGGTCCAGCTCCTGGAAGGCGACCTGACCGACCTGCCGAGCCTCATCGGCGCGGTGGAGATCGCCCAGCCGGACGAGGTCTACAACCTCGGTGCCATCTCCTTCGTGGGGGTTTCCTGGCGGCAGGCGGAACTCACCGGTGAAATCACCGGGATGGGCGTCCTGCGCATGCTGGAGGCGATCCGTATCGCCACCGGCAACGAGATGGACAAGGTGCGCTTCTACCAGGCCTCCAGCTCGGAAATGTTCGGCAAGGTCCGGGAAGTGCCGCAGCGGGAGAGCACCCCGTTCCATCCCCGTTCGCCGTACGGCGTGGCCAAGACGTTCGGTCACTACATGACCGTGAACTACCGCGAGTCCTACGGCGCGTTCGCGGTTTCCGGAATCCTGTTCAACCACGAATCCCCGCGGCGCGGCATCGAGTTCGTGACCCGCAAGGTGACCCGGGGCGTGGCCCGGATCGCGCTCGGCGTCCAGGAGTCCATCAGCCTGGGCAACCTGGAATCCCGCCGGGACTGGGGCTTCGCGGGTGACTACGTCGACGCCATGTGGCGGATGCTCCAGCAGGACACGCCCGACGACTACGTCGTGGCCACCGGCGAGACCCACAGCATCCGCGAACTGCTCGACGTCGCGTTCGCCCGGGTCGGCATCGACGACTGGAGCAGGCACGTCGTCCAGGACCCGCGCTTCTTCCGCCCGGCCGAGGTCGACATCCTGGTCGGCGACCCGACCAAGGCGATGGACAAGCTGGGGTGGAAGCCGACCGTCGGCTTCCAGGAGCTCGTCGAGATGATGATCGACAACGATCTCGCGATCGAGCGGGAGCAGATCGATCGCGCCGAACGCGCGGCCACCCGACTCAGCCGCCCGTGACCACCCGGCGCCCACCCGGCGGATGCCACCGGCCGTGCCGGTCGGTGGCCCACACCCGTCCGCCGGGCGGGCGTCGGTTCGTCGCCAACCACCCGTCCGCGCTGGTCAAGTCGCGCTCCGTAGTTGAAACGACCGGCGGAACGGGAATGCTGTCTTCGTGGGGGGAGAGCTGATGGGCGTGACCGCTACGGAACGCCCGCGCCCGACCCGTTCGCCCCGCCGCATCGGTCGGCCGGTGGGCCGCCGGCCACCGCGGCGCCCGACGGGCGACGGTCCGGTCGACGACGTCCGCACCGCGGTCCGGGGGGCGATCCCGCTCGCCCTGGCCGGATTGTTCGCGAACGCCGCGAACGTCGGCGTCACCGTCATCATCGCGCGGGAGCTTTCGACCCGGGCCTACGGCGCGGTCGCCCAGCTGCTCGCCCTCTACTTCGTGGTCTCGATCCCCGGCAGCGCCCTGCTGGTCGGCGTGGTGCGACGGGTGTCGTCCTGGCGGCAGGCCGGCGACACGCGCCGGATCGGCAGCTGGGTCCGCAAGGTTCGCCAGGCCGGGCTGGTCGTGGTGGTCGCCATCGCCCTGACCGGGCTGTTCGCCCGGGGCCTGATCGCCCGCGAGCTGTCTCTGCCCGGGCCGAGCGGCGTCGCGGAGATGCTGACCGCCGCCGCCGCCTGGTCGCTGCTGTGCATCGACCGCGCGCTGCTCCAGTGCGGCGGTCTGTACCGGGCCCTGGCCGCCAACGTGTGCATGGAAGGTCTGTCCCGGACGGTCGTGACGCTCGGGACGGTCCTGGTCGGGTTCGACCAGAGCGGCGTCGCCCTCGGCCAGATCGCGGCGGTCATCTGCTGCGTGGCCCACGCCCGGTGGGTCATCGCCCGCAACCAGCTCGCGGTGCTCGGGGGCGACCCGCCGCCGGCCGCCGCCGAGGGCCCGGCGGCGGCCGCCGTGGTCAGCAACGGCGCCGCCGCTGGCCTGGCCGGTGCCTCCAGCATTGCCGGTGCCTCCAGCATTGCCGTGGATGCCCCGGTCGGGCTGGTGACGCCGCCCGTCGTCGATGTCCTGAGCGGGGCGGCGGCGGCCCCGACCCACACCCCGCCGGTACCTTCCCGGCGCCTGGCCGCCGAGGTCGGCGCGGCCCTGGTCGCGCTGGCCTTCCTCGGCCTGCTGCAGAACATCGACGTGCTGGTGCTGGGCCGGCTCAAGCCCGGTGAGTCCGGCGCCTACGCGGCGATCTCGGTCGCCTCCAAGGTGCTGGTGTTCGGAGCGATGGTGCTGGCCGGCTTCCTGCTGCCGGAAGCGGCCAACCGACGCCACCTCGGCCAGCACGCGTTGCACCAGCTCGGCGGGACCCTGGCGATCCTCGCGCTGCCGGCCGGCTTCCTGCTGGCCGCCGCGGTCGTCGCCCCGCACGCCCTGCTGTCGGTGGCGTTCGGACCCCGCCTCACCGGCGCTTCCGCCGCGCTGCTGCCGCTCGCGGCCGCCATGACCTGTCTCGGAGCCACCGTGCTGTTCACGCACTACCTGCTGGCTGTGGGATCACGACCGGTCCTGCTGGTGCTGGCCGTCGCGGCCGGCGCGTCGATCCCGATGCTGGTCGCGGCGGGCGGCCACGCCGTCCCCACCGCCCGGGCCGACCTGCTGATCCAGGCCGTGCTGGCCGCGGTCACCGGCGTGATGGTGCTCGCCGCGGCGCGCCGGACGGCGGCCCGGCCGTGAGCCTGGAGGAGATCGGCCGACCCGACGGGGTGGCCGCCGCTGAGATTCCGGTCCGACCGCGGCTGGCCGAGCCGACGCTGGCCGAGATGGTGGCCGCCTCGGGGCTGCGCCGGATCCACCTGCTGGCCTGGCGGGACCTCGACGACCCCGAGGCCGGTGGCTCCGAACTGCACGCCGACCGGGTGGCGAGCGCCTGGGCGGCCGCCGGCCTCGACGTCAGTCTGCGGACCGCCGCCGCGCCGGGTTTCCCGCAACGCACCCGCCGCAACGGCTACGACGTCATTCGTAAGGCCGGCCGGTACTCGGTGTTCCCCCGGACGGCGCTGTCGGGGGCCATCGGGCGCACCGGACCCCGCGACGGACTGGTCGAGATCTGGAACGGGATGCCGTTCTTCTCCCCCGTGTGGGCCGGCTGCCCCCGGATCGTCTTCCTGCACCACGTCCACGCCGAAATGTGGCGGATGGTGATGCCCGGTCCCTTGGCCAAGGTCGGCGAGACGATCGAGTTCAAGATCGCGCCGCCGTTCTACCGGAAGACCCGGATCCTGACCCTCTCGGAGTCGTCGCGCCGCGAGATCATCAACCTGCTCGGCATGTCGCCGGCCATGGTCAGCGTGGCGCCCCCCGGCATCGAGGAGCGGTATCACCCGGCCGGTCCGCGTTCCCCGCACCCGCTGGTCGTCGCGGTGGGCCGGCTGGTGCCGGTCAAGCGCTTCGACCTGCTGGTCGACGCGCTGGTCAAACTGCGCGCCGAGCACCCGACCCTGCAGGCCGTGATCGTCGGCGAAGGCTACGAGCGGCCGGCCCTGGAGGCCCGGATCGCCGCCGCCGGCGCGACCGGCTGGTTGACGCTGCCCGGTCGGGTCGACGATGACGACCTGCTCGAGCTCTACCGGCGCGCCTGGGTGCTGACATCGACGTCAGCGCGTGAAGGATGGGGTATGACGATCACTGAGGCCGCCGCGTGCGGTACGCCGGCTGTCGCGACGAAGATCGCCGGCCACACCGACGCCGTCGCCGAGGGGCTCAGCGGCCTGCTCGTCGAGGACCCGACCGACCTGTTCGGCGCGCTGAACGTCGTGGTCAGCGACCCGGTCGTCCGCGACCGGCTGTCGGCCGGGGCACTGGCCCATGCGGCCGGCTTCAGCTGGGACGCGGCCGCCCGCACGACGTTCGCGGCGCTCGCCGCCGAGGCGGCGGCCCGCCCCGGCGCGGTCCCGCCATCCCGACCCGCACCGTCGGCCCGACCCGCGCCGGCGCCGCGATCGGCGCCCGGTTCCGAGGCCGGAACCGGAGGACCCCGGCAGTGACCCTGACCGCGCCCCGGACTCTGGTGCGGCGGGCGGTCGGACGGTCAGGAGGCCGGGCAGCCGAGGGCGACAACCCCCCGGACGCCCGGTGGCGGTTGCACCGGCCCTCCTGGGCCCTGCTCGTCCTGGCCGCCGTCGCGTACCTCCCGCTGCTGTTCACGGCGCCCGGCAAGATCGGCGCCGACACCAAGGCCTACCTCTACCTCGATCCCGGCACGATGCTGCGGCGGGCGATGTCGATGTGGGACCCGCACGTCTCGACCGGCGGCGTCACCCACCAGAACATCGGCTACCTGTTCCCGCAGGGGCTGTACTACTGGCTGACCAGCCTGACCGGCATGCCGATCTGGGTCGCCCAGCGGCTGTGGACCGGTTCGGTGCTGTTCGCGGCGGGCGCCGGCGTGATCTTCCTGATGCGCTCGTTCCGGTGGCCCGACCGGTACGCGTTCATCGCCGCCTTCTCCTACATGTTGTCGCCCTACCTGCTCGAGTACGAAGCCCGGATGTCGATCATCCTGCTGCCCTGGTCCGGGCTGGCCTGGATGATCGGGATCGCGGTGCGCGGGCTGCGGGTCGCCCGGCCCGGGCGGGCCGGCTGGCGGCTCGACGGTTGGCGGTACCCGGCCGCCTTCGGCCTGACCGTGACGCTGGTCGGCAGCATCAACGCCTCCAGTCTGATCTTCGTCCTGCTGGCGCCGCTGCTGTGGGTTCCGTTCGCGGTGCTGGGGACCCGCGAGGCGACCTGGCGCAGCGCCGGCGGGATGTTCGTCCGCACGCTGCTGGCCCTGTTCGTCACCTCCGCGTGGTGGATGTCCGGGCTGCTGACCCAGGGCCGGTACGGCCTGGACGTGCTGGCCTACACCGAGACGGTGCAGACCGTGGCCAGTTCTTCGCAGGCCTCGGAAGTCCTGCGCGGGCTGGGGAACTGGTACTTCTACGGCAAGGACGCGCTCGGCGAGTGGATCGTGCCGGCCGGCAGCTTCACCCACACGCTGGTCGTCATCCTGATCAGCTTCACGATTCCGGTGCTGGCCCTGGTCGCGGCGGGCGCGATCCGGTGGGCCCACCGGGCCTACTTCGTGGCCCTCACCCTGCTCGGCACCGCGATCGCGGTCGGGGCCTACCCGTACCACCACCCGTCCCCGCTCGGCGGAACGCTGAAGGCGTTCGCCACCGGGTCGACGATCGGGCTGGCCCTGCGCAGCATGCCGCGCGCGGTGCCGCTGGCCGCCCTGGGCATGGCCGTCCTGCTGGCCGCGGGCGTCACCGCGTTCGCGGAGGCATCCCGGGGCCGGCGGCCGGGCTGGTTGCCGGTCGGCGTCGGGGTCGTCGTGGTGGCCCTCATCGCGGCCAACATGGCCCCGCTGTGGGAGGGCAAGTTCGTCGACCCGAACCTCCAGCGGCCGGAGAAGCTGCCGGCTTACGAGACGGCGCTGGGCAGGGCGCTGACCGCCGAGGGGACCGCCACCCGGACCCTGGAGATCCCCGGCGCCGACTTCTCGCACTACCGCTGGGGCACCACCCTCGACCCGGTCACCACCGGGCTCACCGACCGCTCGGTGATTTCCCGGCAGCTCGTCCCGGACGGCGAGCCGGCGTCCGCCGACCTGGTCCGGGCCCTCGACCGGCGGCTGCAGGAGGGCGTGTTCGACCCCTCGTCGCTGGCCGACATCGCCCGCCTGCTCGGGGTGGGCAGCGTCGAACTGCGCAGTGACCTGCAGTACGAGCGCTACCGGACCCCGCGCCCGCAGGAGACCTGGA
>JAMFSN010000160.1 GCA_026225295.1 Frankia alni | reverse complement strand
GTGATTGTGTCCCATCGGACGCTACGGCTGTGTTCAAGGCAGACATGGTTCTGAGGAACAACTCGAATACCGTGATCGACTCGTCGAACGTAGCGGGGACGGTGGCCCTCGAGTACTCCGCGCACTGTCGTTGGGCGCAGGCGGCCGTTTCCCTGAACGATCCCCTTCCCCGAATTCCGGCCACCTGTGGGCCGGATACACCAGTTTCTACTGACTAATCTTTCGCGCGTAGGCTTGGAGGCCCTTCGGACCGGATCACCGGCCGTTGTTCCCTCTGGCGCCGCATACCGAAAACCGAAAACATGGTCAGGTTCCGCGCTTACCCCGGCGATGACCTCAAGGTCGCGTTCTCCTCGACCTGGACTGACCCGGGCGCGGCCTGGTACCGGGCCCGGGTCAGTTGCCGGGCGGGAGGATCGGTCCGATGCCGGGGAGCGTAATCCCGGGATTAGGGGTGGCCGTCGCGCCGGGCGCGCCCGATGCCCCGGCGGTCGGGGTGGGCGTCGCCGTCGAGGGCGGAGGCGAGGACAGCAGGCCGCCCTTGGTCCCTTGGACCACCGTCGGATCGGCGGGAGCGAACTGCTCGACCGGTTGGTTGGTCAGCGCCGCCTTCATCGACTGGCCGAAGATGATGGCCGGCAGGTCACCGCCGTACACCCCGGGCGACCAGGTTCGCCCGTCGGCCACGACGTTCGTCAGCGGGTATCCGCTCTGCCCACGCGGGTCGCCGACGGCGACCGCCGCGGCCATCTGCGGCGTGTATCCGACGAACCAGGCACTGGCATAGTTGTCGTTGGTACCTGTCTTGCCGGCGGCCGGTCGGCCGATCGCGGCCGCGTTCGGGTTGCCGGTGCCCTGCGTAACGACGCCGGTGAGGATGCTGGTGACGGTGTCCGCGATGCCCGGCGCCACGGCCTGCTTGCATTGGGGGGCGGTGGCCACGGCCAGCGCCTGGCCGGCCGAGTCGGTGGCCGAGGCGATGTACCTCGGCGCGCACCGCAGGCCGTGGGCCGCGAACGTGGCGTAGGCGTCCGCCATGTCCAGCGGATCCATGAACACCGCGCCCAACGTGAACTCGCCGTAGGCCGACTGGACCGGCGGCTGACCCGGGATGCCGCCTTCCCTCATGAGCTTGGCCGGCAGGCCGACCCGTTCGGCCATGTCGACGACCGCCGGAACGCCGACCTTCGCCTCGAGTTGGACGTAGTAGGTGTTGACCGAGTCCCACGTCGCCTTCGACAGGTCGTAGACGCCGGCTTCACCCTTGGTGTCGTTCTTGAAACCGTCCTGGCAATTCACTGGGCTATTGCCGCGGGGGAAGGCTTGCGTGATCTCCTGGGTGTCGAGGCAGTACGGCGAGTAGAAGCTCGTCGACTCCCCGTAGCCCTGTTCGAGCGCGGTCGCCAAGGTGAACGCCTTGAAGGTGGAGCCAGGGTAGAAGGACGGCGTCGTGGCCAGGTTGACCTTGGTCTGCCCGCCGGCGGTGTTCGTTCCGTAGTAGCGGTTCACCGCCATCGCCAGAATGTTGCCGGTGCCGGGCTGGATGACGACCTCGGACCCGGACACCCGGTTCGCAGGGTCGATGACCTGGTTGACCGTGGCCTGCACCGCGTTCTGGACGCTCAGGTCGAGGGTGGTGCGGATGGTCAGGCCGCCCTCGTACAGGGTGTGCTGGCGAGCCTGCAGGGTCGCCCCGAGCTTTGGGTCGGCCAGCAGTTGGGTGCGCACGTAGTCGCAGAAGAACGGCGCCGCGGAACTCTGGCAGGAGTCGACCTGCACGGCCGGGGCGGCCTTGCGGACCCCCAGCGGCGCGGCCTTGGCCGCGGTGGCCTCGGCGGTGGTGATCGTGTCGAGCTGGGCCATCCGGTCCAGCACGATGTTGCGCCGGGTCCGGGCCGTGGTCGGGTCGGTGAAGGGGTCGTAGGCCGAGGGGCTCTGCACCAGCCCGGCCAGCAGGGCCGCCTGCGGCAGGGTCAGCAGTTTGACCGATCGGCCGAAGTAGTGCTGGGAGGCGGTTCCGATTCCGTACGCCCCGTCGCCGAAATAGGAGATGTTGAGATAGCGCTCGAGGATCTGCTGCTTGGTCAGCTTCTTTTCCAGCGCGACCGCGTACCGCGCTTCCTGCAATTTGCGGGCCAGTGAATCACCGGCCGCGTTCTCGCGTTCCTGGCTGGTCGTGGCCTGCTGGAGGAGCACGTTCTTGACGTACTGCTGGGTCAGCGTCGACCCGCCCTGCTGCCCCTCATCCGACGAGCTGTCGTGGACGGCGGCCCGCAGCATGCCCTTCACGTCCACCCCGCCGTGGGAGTAGAACCGCGAGTCCTCGATGTCGACGATGGCCTTCTGCATGATCGGCGGGATGGTCGACAGGGGCGCGTACACCCGGTCGGTCGCCCCCCGCAGGGTGGCGATGGTCTGGCCGTCAGCCGCGAGGATCCGGCTGTTCTCCGACAGCGGCGGCGTCACCAGATTCGAGGGGAGGGCCACGAAGTGGTCGGACGACGCCTTGGAGAAGACGCCCAGCGCCCCGACCGCCGGGAAGGTGATGCCGGCCAGCACCAGGCCGGCCAGGACCGAGTACAGCGCCAACCGGACCACGTGGGAGCCGCGGACCGTGGGGGGCCAGCCGCCTTCGGGCCGGCCGGCGCCGTCGGTGCCGAATCCGGGACCGCCGCCCGCTCCGGCCGGGCGCCGTGCCCCGCCGCCCCCCACGACCCGGACGCCCGAGCGGCCCGGGCGCGTCGGTCGGGCCGCGGTCCGGGGTTGGTCCGGACCGGCCCACCGGCCGCGGTCGGCCCGCCCGGCGCCGACGGCATCCGGGCGGCCGGCCCGGCCCGGGTCACCCCGGCCCGGGTTACGGAACTCCTCGAGGTAGCGCTGCTCGTCCCGGTGGCGTTCCTCGTCCGAACGTCCCGCGCCGGGGTACCGCCCGTTTTCATTGGGTCCGCGCGGCGCGGCGCGGCGCGGGTCGGCCCAGCGGGGGTCGTCCCACCGCGGGTCGTCCCACCGGGCGTCGCCCGGGTGCGGACCGTCGGTTCCGGGGCTCGGACGGGCCGCGTCGCGCCGGTCGCCCCGGGGCGCGCCATACTCGTCAGTCGCCATGCCCCCCACCCCGTTGTGGTCGCACCGCCCCGCACGGTTCCTCCGGTAGTCACCCCAGCATGCCGGATGAACCTGGGAAGCCGCGCCGGTGGGCTGCCCTCAGCGCGGTATGCGGAGCAGGCGACGGGCTTTCTGGGCGTCGAAGTCCATCGCGTCGGCCACCGACGGGGCGATCCGGTGGGCGAGTTGTCCGAGCGTGCGGACGTCGCCGGCCACCGTGACGTCGCGCAGTACCCGTAGCGCGAACGCCACCTCGCTGGGCCCCACGTCGTAGTGGTGTTCGAGCGCGGCCGCGTAGGCGGCCGCCACCAGTTCCCGTTCACCGTATTCGCGGTGGCCGCCGGCCCCCCGGGGCGGGGCCAGCAACCCGAGCGACTCCCGGTACCGCAGCATCCGGGGCGTCGTGCCGAGCCGGTCGGCGGCGCGGGTGATCGGCACCCGCTCGCCCGCCGCCCCGCGCATCCGGGCCCGGATGCTGTCCAGCACGTCCCGCATCGGACGAGCCTCCAATCCTGACTGGAAGATGTCAAGGCAGGCAGATTCGAGCTGGCCTGGTGGGTGCCGGGTTCGTCGTCGGAAACCGGACAGAAAAATGTAAGGATGGTTGACGGTGATTGTTTGAGCAGGTCACGGTGGGTCTCGTCGTTCGACGGACCGCGCCGGACGCACTCTTGAAGGGGAGCGGACATGCCCGATCTGCCCAAGCACGACGTCGCCGACCTCGCTCTGGCCGACCAGGGCCGGACCCGCATCGAGTGGGCGGACCGGTCGATGCCGGTGCTCGCGCAGATCCGGGAACGGTTCGCGGTGGAGCGGCCGTTCGTCGGGGTGACCATCGCGGCCTGCATGCACGTCACCACGGAAACCGCGAACCTCATGCGGGCCCTCGCGGCCGGCGGGGCGAACCTGGCCCTGTGCGCGTCCAACCCGCTGTCCACCCAGGACGACACGGCCGCCGCGCTCGTCGCCGAGTACGGGATCTCCACGTTCGCCCGCAACGCGGTCGACCGGGACGGCTACTACGCCCACATCAACGCCGCGCTCGACGTGGCCCCCGCGTTCGTCTTCGACGACGGTTGCGACCTGGTCAACACGTTGCACACGGCCCGCACCGACGTTGTGGCGGGCGTGCGGGGCGGCTGCGAGGAGACCACCACCGGCGTGATCCGGTTGCGCCAGATGGCCCGCGAGGGCGCGCTGCGGTTCCCGGTCGTCGCGGTCAACGACACCGACACCAAGCACATGTTCGACAACCGGTTCGGCACCGGCCAGTCGACGCTGGACGCGATCTTCCGGGCCACGAACACCCTGCTGGCCGGCAAGACGGTGGTCGTCGCCGGCTACGGCTACTGCGGCAAGGGTGTCGCGTCCCGCTCGAAGGGCATGGGCGCCAACGTCGTCGTCACCGAGATCGACCCGACCAAGGCGCTGGAAGCGGCGATGGACGGTTTCCGGGTCCTGCCGATGATTGAGGCGGCGCCGATCGGCGACGTGTTCGTGACCGTCACCGGCAACCGGGACGTCCTGCGGTGGGAGCATTTCGAGCTGGCCAAGGACGGCGCGATCTTCGCCAACTCGGGTCACTTCGACATCGAGATCGACGTCAAGGCGCTCGCCGGGATGGCGGTGGCCGGCCCCCGGCGGGTCCGGCACCAGACCGACGAGTACGTCCTGGCCGACGGTCGGCGCCTGTTGCTGCTGGCCGAGGGCCGGCTGGTCAACCTGGGGGCCGCCGAGGGGCACCCGGCGGCGGTGATGGACATGTCATTCGCCGACCAGGCGCTGACCGCCGAGTGGTTGACAGAGAACTGGCAGGATCTGGCGCCGGGGGTCGTGGAGGTCCCGACCCACATCGACAAGGAGGTCGCGCGGGTCAAGCTGGCCACGATGGGCCTCGCGACCGACGTCCTGACCCCCGCCCAGGAGGAGTACCTCAACTCCTGGCAGACCGGCTCCTGACCCGGGCCCCGGCGGCCGGGGCCGGCCGGTCAGCCGGGCACGGCGAACGGTCCGGGAGCGTCGCCGGGGCCCGGCTCGACCGCTGATCCGGCCGGCGCGGGGCTCGGCGCGGGGCTCGGCGCCGGGAACCCGGGTGAATGCGCGGCGGGCGCCGGGTTCGGGACCGCCGCGGTGGCGGACGGGGCCGTCGGCCGGGTCGCGAGGGTCGTGTTCCAGCCCGGGGCGGCCATCCGTTCGCGGGCCCGGCGGGTCCGTTCGGCCAGCACCGCACCCAGGTAGGCCCAGCCGGGCGTGCCGGCCGGGGCCGGCGGGGTCACGACCGCGGCCACCGCCGCGCACAGCTCGTTCCCCAGCCGCTCCCGGGCTCCGGCGGACAGGTCGGGGGCCCGGGCCAGGAAACCGCGGACCGCCAGGGCCAGCCGGTCGTCGAGCCGGGACAGGTCGAGCAGGGCCGCCCACCCGGCCAGCCCGGGCGGCATGGACGGCGTGAACGGCCGGCTCTTCGGCACCCGCTCCTGGATGACGACGGTGCCCGCGAAGACATCTCCGAGGCGTTTGCCGTGGGCCGACACCGTCATCGACACGATCGCCGGCAGCGCGAACAACGGGCCCGGGCGCTCGACGACCAGACCGACCAGACCGCGCACGAACGCGTGCCGGAACCGGGGCGGCCCGCCGTCGTCGCGGGTGACCCGCACGCCCATCGCCGCCTTGCCGAGGGTCCGGCCCCGCCAGAGCGTCTCGCAGGCCACCGGGTAGACGAGGAACGCTGAGAGCGCAAAGACGATCGACAGGGCGGCGCTCAGGCCCGTGTCGACCCCGCCGGTCGTCAGCTCCAACACCACGATCAATCCGACGAGCACGGCCACCCCGACCGCCAGGTCGATGAACCCGGCGATCATGCGGGAACCGACCCGGGCGATCCGTAGATCGATGGGGACGGCCTCCCCGGTCACCACTGAGCTCACCGCGGCTATGGTGCCGGACAGGTTGCCGCGGCGGGGGGAGTGGGCGTGGATCTCGATGCTTACACCGCCGTGCACCGCCCCGAATGGGACCGGCTGGCCGAGCTGGTCCGCCGGGCCGGCCGCCCGCGGCGGCTCCGCGACGGCGAGCTGGACGAACTGGTCGACCTCTACCAGCGGGCCGCGACCCACCTGTCGGTGATCCGGACCCGGTGGCCGGAACCGACGGTGGTCGACGGGCTGGCCGCGCGGGTGACGCGGGCCCGGGCGGTGGTGACCGGCTCCCGCGACCCGGGGTGGCCCGCCGTCGGGCGGTTCCTGACCGTGACGTTCCCGGCCGCCGTCTACGTCCGGCGCCGGTGGGTGGTCGCGACGGCGCTGCTGTGCATCGCGCTGGCCGCGGCGACCGGCCTGTGGATCGTGCACAGCCCGTCCGCGCAGGACGCCCTGCTGCCCCGCGCGGACGTCCGCAACCTGTGTGACAGCGATTTCCGCAACTACTACAGCAGCCAGCCGGCCTCGTCGTTCGCCGCCCAGGTGTGGACGAACAACGTCTGGGTGGCCGCCGCCGCGATCGCCGGCGGCGTGCTGCTCGGGCTGCCGACCCTGGTGGCCCTGGCTTACAACGCGCTCAACGTCGGGGTGTCGGGCGGCTACCTGAGTTCCTGCGGCCGGTCGGGGGAGTTCTGGACGCTGATCCTGCCCCACGGGATGCTCGAGCTGTCCACGGTGTTCGTGGCCGGGGCGGTCGGGCTGCGGCTGGGCTGGTCGGTGATCGACCCCGGGCCCCGCCGCCGGACCGAGGCGCTGGCCGCCGAGGGCCGCTCGGCCATCGCCGTTTCCCTGGGGTTGATCCTGGCCCTCGCGGTCAGCGGCGCCATCGAGGCGTTCGTCACGCCGTCGGGGTGGCCGGCCGCCGTCCGGATCGGGATCGGCGCGCTGGCCTGGTTGGCCTTCGTCGGGTGGATCGTGATCCTGGGCCGGCGCGCGGTGGCCGGCGGCGCGACCGGTGACCTGGAGCCGGCGCTCGCCGCCGACCTCGCGC
Source organism: Frankia alni (assembly GCA_026225295.1). Classification (GTDB taxonomy): domain Bacteria; phylum Actinomycetota; class Actinomycetes; order Frankiales; family Frankiaceae; genus JAMFSN01. The sequence continues at coordinate 20,154 of JAMFSN010000160.1, read as the reverse complement.
CGGTGGCCTGACACCAGGCCGTTCCCGCGACCCGGCGGTGCTTCCAGGGTCTGTCAGCGTCAGCGGCGTCTACCCGTCAGCGCCAACGCACAATGGATCTTCATTGATGCTGCCAGCCAGCGGAAAGGCGTGATCGGCAGCGTCCCCGCACGTCCCCACGCCCGGCGACAACGACGGTCTGAGGGCCCTCGGCAACCGTCATCGTCCCGGCGCGCTATGACCGACGCCGACCCTGCCAAACCGACTCCGCCGCCCGAGCAGCCGTCACGCGCACAGCTGTCCCGGCACACGGTCCGGGCTACAGCCGGCCGGCCGCCTTCAACGTGAGGTAGGTGTCGGTGACGGTCGGCGCGAACGTGCCGGGCCCGGCGTCCACCACCTCCACCCCGTTCCGGCGCAGCAATGCGCTCAGGCGCCGCCGGTCGCCCAGCGTCCGCTCGGCGGCCGCGGCGGCGTAGACCGCGCCGGCGTCGGCCCGCCCGGCGGCCAGCTCGGCCAGGCGCGGGTCGCGCAGCGCGGCCACCACGACGGTGTGCCGGCTCGCGATGGCCGGCAGCGCGGGGATCAACCCCTCCTCGACGACGGCCGGAGCCAGCTCGGTGAACAGCACGACCAGCGACCGGCGACGGGTCGAGCGCAGGATGGCCGCCACCGTGGCCCGCTGGTCGGCTTCCAGCAACGCCGGCTCGAGGGTGGCCATGGCCTCGGTGAGCCGGGCCAGGGTGCCCCGGCCGGACGCGCCCGAGGCGCCGCCCGGGCCACTGCCCGTGGGGGTGAGGGTCAGCCGGGCCACCGCGTCGTGGGCGAGCAGGCCGACCCGGTCGCCGGCCCGGGTCGCGACCGTCGCCAGCAGCAGCGTGGCGTCCAGGTAGTGATCGAGCCGGGTGCCGTCGCCGACCCGGCCGGCGCTGGTCCGGCCGGTGTCCAGGACGCAGATGACCTGCCGGTCGCGTTCCGGGCGGTAGGTCCGGACGGCGACGGTGCCCCGCCGGGCGGTCGCCCGCCAGTCGATGGCCCGGGCGTCGTCCCCGGGCACGTACTCGCGCAGGCTGTCGAACTCGCTGCCCTGACCGCGGCCCCGGACCGCGACCTCCCCCTCGATCTCACGCAGGCGGGCCAGCGCGGCCGGCAGGTGCCGGCGTGAGGAGAAGGGGGGCAGCACCCGCAGCCGCCAGTCGGCAACGTGGCGGCCCTGCCGCCCGGCCAGCCCGAGCGGCCCGACGCATCGCACCGTGATGCGGAACGGGTGCCGGTCGCCCCGGCGGGTCGGCCGCAGCCGCTGTTCGGCCCGCCGCCGTTCGCCGGGCGGGACGGTCGCGGTGATCACCCGCGGGGACATTCCCGCCGAGGGCGGCCACGCGTCCCGGATCCGGACCCGCGCCGGGCGCCGGCCGCCGTTGGTGACGCTCAGCACCATCGCGACCGGCTCGCCGAGCCGGGCCGCCCCCGGCCCGGACCGGGAGAACGACAGCCCGCGGACGCTGCCCGCGAGGGCCAGATCGACCAGGACGGCCACGACCAGCAGTCCGTCGGTGACCTCCAGAGCGGCCCACGGCGCGGGCGCGACGAGTACCACGATGGTCAACGCGAAGGCCAGGGCGGCCGCTCGTCCGGTGATCGCCATCGTCCGCCCGACCTCGCCCTGACCCGCTCTGACCCGACCCGCGGCCCTCAGCGGGGAACCGGCACGGTGGCCAGTACCTGCTCGAGCACGGTCTCGGCGGTGACGCCTTCCAGCTCCGCCTCGGGCCGGACCGCGATCCGGTGCCGCAGGGTCGGCCGGGCCAGCGCCTTCACGTCGTCCGGGGTCGCGTAGTCGCGGCCCGACAACCACGCCCAGGCCTTCGCCGTGGCCAGCAGGGCGGTCGCCCCCCGCGGCGACACGCCCAGCGCGGCGGCCGGCGCCGACCGGGTCGCCCGGGCCAGATCGACGATGTAGCCGAGCACCTCGGGTCGGATCGTGACCGCGGTCACCGCCCGGCGGCCGGCGGCCAGCTCGGCCGGGCCGGCCACCGGGCGCACGCCGGCCGCCCCCAGATCGGACGGGTCGAAGCCGTCCGCGTGCCGGGCCAGCACGTTGATCTCGTCGGCCCGGGGCGGCAGCGGCATCGTCAGCTTGACCAGGAACCGGTCCAGCTGGGCCTCGGGCAGCGGGTAGGTGCCCTCCTGCTCGATCGGGTTCTGGGTGGCGACGACGACGAACGGGTCGGGTAGCCGGCGGGCCTGGCCGTCCACGCTGACCTGCCGCTCCTCCATCGATTCGAGCAGCGCGGCCTGGGTCTTGGGCGGGGTCCGGTTGATCTCGTCGGCCAGCAGCAGGTTGGTGAAGACCGGCCCGTCGCGGAACGTGAACACCGAGGTGCGGTTGTCGTAGACCAGGGAGCCGGTGACGTCCGAGGGCATCAGGTCGGGCGTGAACTGAATTCGCTTGGTGTCCAGGTCGAGGGTCGCGGCCAGGGTCCGGACGAGCAGCGTCTTGGCGATCCCGGGCACCCCCTCGAGCAGGGCGTGGCCCCGGCACAGCAGCGCGACGACCAGGCCCGACACCGCCGCGTCCTGGCCGACGACCGCCTTGGCCACCTCGTCCCGGAGCCGGGTCAGCGCCTCCCGCGCGGCGTCCGGCGACGGACCGGCCGGTGGGGTCATGACTGCCGCGCCTCCCGTTCAAGATCGTCGAGATCGTGGGCGAGTTGGACCAGTGCGTCGTCGACCGGGTGGTCGTGGCGCCGGGCCGGGCCGGCGCTGCCGGAACCGTACAGGAGTGTCCGGATCTCCTCAGGTGGCCGACCGGTCGCCGCCGCGACCGCGTCGATCAGCGCCGCCGGTTCCGGCGCCGGGCCATCGGCGGCGGTCGGGACGCCCAGGGCCTGGGTGAGGCGGGCCCGGGCGCCCTCGGTCAGCGCCTTCGCCGCGGTCGGCCCGGCGTGGGCCGCGCGGTAGAGCCGGGCCCGCCCCTCGACGGTTTCGGTGGCCCGGACGACCACCGGCAGCGGCTCGGGCACCGGCGGTCCCAGCCGCCGGCCCCGCCAGGCCGCCAGCACCACGACCGCCAGCCCGAGCTGGGCGAGCGCCGCCCGGACGGCCGGGGACACCAGGCTCAGCAGCCCGGCGCCCCCGCCGTCCACGGCGCCCGCCCGCCCGCCGGGCGGCATCAGCCAGACCACCGCGGGACGCCCGGCCAACAGCTCGAGCGCGAGCGCGGCGTCGCCGGCCGTGGCCAGCTTCGCGTTGGTGAGGAACGTGCCCGAGCCCAGCACCGCGAGGCGACCGTCGGGGGTCGTCGGCCCGGCGGCGGACACCGTCGCGAGCACCAGCGTCGGCAGCCCACCGGCCGGGTAGCAGTCCGCGGAGACGCCGGTCCCGTCGAACGTCGCGCCGCCCAGCCAGGCCGAGCCGGCGGTGGTCGCCTCGGGCGCGAAACAGCCGGCCGGCCGGTCGCGCAGGTTGACGGTCCCGCCCGTGTGCATCCCGACCCCCAGGGCGCTCAACACCGTGTCGGAGGGCTCGATGAGCACGAGATGGGCGCCGTGGGCCGCCGCGGCCGCCAGGCGGTCGACCTCGGCACCGGTCAGCCGGCCCGGCCGGGGGATGACGATCGTGCGCCCGGCCGCGGCGGTCGGGGAGCCGGCTGCGGCGGTCGGGTCGTCGGTGACCGTCACGCCGACGCCCCGGTCGCGCAGCAGCTGCGCGATGGCCCGCGCCCCGGCCGGTCGCGCGGAGCGGGGGTCGAGATCACCCCCCGCCGAAGACCGACCGAAGATCGCGATGACGAGGGCACCCGCGATCACCACGGTGGTGACGAGGGCGAGCAGCCGGGCCCGGCGGCGGATCTCGGCCGGGCCCGGACCGGCCCGCACCGCGGTGGTCGGGGTCGCGGTGGTCGGGGTCGCAGTGGCCGGGGTCGCGGTGGCGGGGCCGGTGGTCGGGCCGCTCGCTTCCAGCGCGGCCGGGGCGGTCGGCGTGGTCATGGCCGGGCCGGAGGTGGGATGGTCACGGCCGGGCCGGACGACCGCCCGGCCGCCGCCGCCGACACCGCGTCGTCGGCCGCGGCAACGGTCCGGTAGTCCGCCGGGCCGGGCGGGCGGCCCCCGTACCAGACGTCCGCGAAGACCTCGGTCGCCCGCGCGAACGGTCCGACCGCCGCGGGAGCGTACGCGGCGACGTCGCGGCCCACCTCGCCGAGGGTTCGGCCCGGTCGCGGCTCGGACAGTCCGCGTTCCTCCAGGGAGCGCACCGCGGCCCGCATCCGGGCCCGGATCGCCTCCGCCCAGGCCTGCTGGCCGGCCAGCTTCTCCGCCTCGGCGCGCAGCTGCCGGGCGGACCGGGCGGTGGCCCCGAAGAGGTCGGCGTCGCCCGGCCGGCCGCCGCGCCGCACCGGACCCAGCCAGAACCGCGCGACCAGGACCACCAGCACGACCAGCACCACGAGCCCGACCAGACCCAGCCCGTGGGCACCGTCGGGGGCCGGAAGCCGATCCCACAGCCGGGCCAGCTCATCGCCGAGCCAGGTGAGCAGGCGGCGCAGCAGACCCGGTCGTTGCGAGGTGTAGATGGTGCGGGACAGCTCGCGGCGCGCGTCGTCCCGGGCCCCGTCCCGGGTGATCGGCGCCCGGTCGAGCGCGACCCGGTGGAGGGAGACCCGGCCGGCCGCGGTCACGAGCCCGAGGGGTCCTGGAGGGCCTGGAGGGCCTGGTCCTGGGCGGCCCGGTCCTGGGCGGCCCGGGCGAGGGTGACGTCCAGCCCCTCGGCCCGGATGCGGCGGTCGACGTAGATCAGGGCGAGTCCACCGGCCGAGATGGGGGTCGTGATCGTCGACCCGACGATGGTGGCCAGGGTGCTCAGCACCAGCGTGCCGACGGTGATGCCCGCCTCGTTGCCGCCGAGCAGGGTGTCGCCGGTGCCGGCCGCCACGGCCAGGAACGGGATCAGGATGATGAACCGGCAGACCGTCGCGATCAGTCCGATGAGCAGCGTGATCCCGAAGGTCCGCCACCAGGCGCCCTTGATCAGCTCCCGGGAGCGGCGCAGCGCGTCGCGGATCGAACCGCCCTCCAGCACGTACGCCGGCCCGGCCAGCGACAGCAGGACGGCGACGTAGAACGCCCCGACCAACAGGCCGACCGCGCCCAGCACGATCAGCAGGAAGACCACCAACGACAACAGCAGCAGGCCGAGCAACCGCGGCCGGACCCGCTCGAAGGCGGCGGTCAGACTGATCTTGGTCCCGAGCACCGCCTCGCTGACCACGACGCACAGCAGTCCGGCCAGCGCGGTCTGCGCGGTGTAGGTGATGATCAGCCCGACCACCCCGAACAGCGCGGCGGCGCCGGTGTCGGCCGACCGTTCGGCCAGACCCAGCAGGAACGAGACGAGCCCGGTGACCGTCATGGCGATCGCCGACAGGCCGAAGGTCGCGCCCGGGTTCTGCCGCATGCTCGCGAAGGCGCCGTCGATGATCTCGCCGACCGCGAGCGGACGCAGCGGGACGATGCCCGGCTTGGGGGCCCGGAAGAACCCGTCCGGCTGCCCCCACTGCTGGGGGGTCCGGGTGACGCCGCCGCCGGCCGGGGGCGGCGTCATCGGCGCTGGTCCGGGCGCGAGCGGCGTGATAGCCGTCTCGTTCCCCGGGCCGGGCGCCTCGGGCGGGGGCAGCGGCGGGTACTCCGAAGCACCATCGTCGCCCTGGTCGGGACGAGCCCAACCGGACCGCTCGGACATCCGTTTCTCCCTATTTTCCGCCGGACACACGTACCGGCCCGCCGGGCGATCCTGTCAGACGCACCCGTTGCCGGTCGCTTCCGGTCGGATCAGAAAGCCGATATCACCGGGATAGGCGCCGGCCTGCGTGGAAGGGCACGTACTGTCGGGCGTGTCGTGTCGTCCGGAGCTCCCGGATCCAGCCGGTGCGTTCACGATGAGCGTTGGTCGCCGCGCGTGCGGGGGTGAAGGTGGTTTCCAGCAGGGCCCGGGTTCTGGTCGTTGACGACGACCCGGCACTCGCCGAAATGCTCGGCATCGTTCTGCGGGATTCCGGATTTGATCCGGTTTTTGTGAGCTCGGGCCGGGTGGCGCTGGCGGCGTTCCGGTCGACCGCCCCCGACATCGTCCTGCTCGATCTGATGCTGCCCGGTCGGGACGGTGTGGAGGTGTGCCGGGAGATCCGGGCCGAGAGCGGCGTGCCCATTGTCATGCTGACCGCCAAGAGCGAAACCGGCGACGTCGTGCGGGGCCTGGAGTCGGGCGCGGACGACTACATCGTCAAACCGTTCAAGCCCGTCGAGCTGGTCGCCCGGGTCCGGGCCCGGCTGCGGCGCGCGGAGACCGGCGGCCCCTCGGCCCTGAAACTGGCCGACCTGGAGATCGACGTGACCGGGCACGCCGTGAAACGGGGCGACGAGGTCATCGCGCTGACCCCGCTGGAGTTCGACCTGCTGGCCGCGCTGGCCCGCAAGCCCCGCCAGGTGTTCTCCCGGGAACTGCTGCTCGAGCAGGTCTGGGGCTACCGTCACCCGGCCGACACCCGACTGGTGAACGTGCACGTTCAGCGGCTGCGCTCGAAGGTCGAGCGGGATCCGGAGCGACCCGAGGTCGTGGTCACCGTGCGCGGCGTCGGATACCGGGCCGGACCGCCGTGACCGCCCCCGGGGCGGCCCTGCCGGTGCCCGTGACCCGACCGGCGACCCGCCGTCGCCGGGTCGCGCGGTGGCTGTCGGCCCCGCCCCGGCTGTGGCGCCGCTCGCTCCAACTGCGGGTCGTCGTCCTGACCTTCGTGCTGTCCGGGTTGCTGGTCGCGCCGCTCGGGGCGTTTCTCATCGGGCGGATCGGCTCCGGGCTGGTCGCCGACAAGCGGCGGGCCGCCCTGGCCGAGGTCAGTTCCGGTCTCTTCGACGCGCAGACCCGGTTCACCCAGGCCGACCGGACCGATGACGCCTCCACCGAGACCCTGTTGTGGGAGACCGCCCGCGACCTGGGCTCCAAGGGCAGCCCGGCCGGCCTGTACGACGTCGCGCTCCTGCCCACCGGTACCACCGACCCGGGCTACGTCGGGGAGAACTTCAGCACCGCCGACATCCCCGGCCGGCTGCGGGCGGCGGTCAGCGAAAACAGCGCGGAGGCCGAGACCTACACCCAGGTGCACCGGGACGGCAAGCTGATCCAGTCGCTCATCATCGGCGGACCCCTCACCACCGCCGGCGGATCGTCCTACGAGCTGTACTACTCGTTCCCCCTGACCTCCGAGGAGCAGACCCTCGGGCTGGTCCGCACGGCGCTGGAACTGGGCGGCCTGGCCATCGTGTGCCTGCTCACGCTGGTGTCGTACGTGGTGACCCGGCAGGTGGTCCGGCCGGTCCGGACGGCCGCCCGCATCGCCCGCCGGTTGGCGGCCGGGGTGTTCGACCAACGGATGGTGATCCGCGGGTCGGACGACATCGCCCAGCTCGCGACGTCCTTCAACGACATGGCCTCGGCGCTGCAGTCCCACATCGTGCGGTTGGAGGAGCTGTCGCGGGTCCAGCAGCGCTTCACCGCCGACGTCTCCCACGAGCTGCGGACGCCGCTGACCACCGTCCGGATGGCCGCCGACCTGCTGTACGGGTCGCGGGCCGGTTTCCCGCCCGCGGTCGCCCGTTCGTCGGAGCTGCTGCACAACGAGTTGGACCGGTTCGAATCCCTGCTGGTCGATCTGATGGAGATCAGCCGGTACGACGCCGGGATGGCGGTGCTGGAGGCCGAGGACGCCGACGTCGTGGCGCTGGTGCGCCGGGTCGCGGCCGAGGAGGGGCACCATGCCGACCAGCAGGCCACGGTTCTGGATCTGGCCGGGCTGCCCGACATCACGCTGGTCGCCGAGATCGACTCCCGGCGGATCCGGCGGGCGGTCCGCAACCTGGTCGAGAATGCCGTCGAGCACTCCGAGGGGCAGCCGGTCGAGATCGCCCTGGCCGCCGACGCGGAGGTCGTCTCGGTGCGGGTCCGCGACCACGGCACCGGACTGTCGGCCGAGGACACTGAGCGGGTCTTCCAGCGGTTCTGGCGCGCCGACCCCTCCCGGGCCCGGCGGACCGGTGGAACCGGGCTCGGCCTGTCGATCGCCCAGGAGGACGTGCGGGCCCACGGCGGGGTGCTCGAGGCGTGGGGGCGCCGCGGCGAGGGCGCGGTGTTCCGGATCACGCTGCCCCGCCGGCTCGGCGGCGCGCTCACCGGGTTTCCCCTGCCGCTCGTGCCGCCCCCCGACCGCGCCGTCCACCCCCGGACCGTGCTGCCGGCCCGGGTCCCGGTGGGCGACCAGGCCGGCGTCGCCCTTCAGCCGGATCCCTCCGACGACCAGGAGGGTCGCGGCGGTCAGGATCCCACTGACCAGCTGCTGACCGGTCGTCGATGACCGGCCGTCCCGTCCGTCGGGGCCGGCCCGTTGGTCCGGTCCCTTTCGTCCGTCAGCGCCTGGGTCGCCCGGGTCGCGCGGGTCGCCCGGTCGGCGCGGTGGTGTCGGTCGCCGTCGCGGCCGCCGTCGGGCTGGCCGGGTGTGGGGGGCTGCCGACGCCCGGCGGGGTCCGGATCGACCGCAAGGTGGACGCCGGGACCAGTGACTACGATCCGCCCGACATCCAGCGGGTCCCGGCCCAGCCCGCGCCCGGGGCCGGGCCGGCCCAGCTTGTCGAGGGCTTCCTGGAGGCCGCGTCCGGGCAGGAGGCCGATCCGGCCGTCGCCCGTGACTACCTGGCTCCCGCCACGGACTGGGACCCGGGCGCCGGGACGGTCGTTTACCAGCCCGGCATCACCGGAACCCCGGCCCGTTTCGTACCCGGTCCCGGGCCGGACCGGGGGACGGTCGCGGTCATGGTGCGCCAGATCGCCGTGATCGACCTGGACGGCGCCTACCGGCGGTCGGACCGGGACACCCACCTGACGTTCGGCGTGAGCCGACGGCCCGGCGCCGACTGGCGGGTCAGCTCCGTTCCCCACGGCACCGGGCTGGTCCTGACCGAGACCGACGTGCTGCGCGACTTCCGGGAGGTGACGGTGTACCGGGCGGCCCGCGGCCGGGACGCGTTCGTCCCCGAAGCGGTGGAACTGCCGGTCCCCCGGGCGGCGTTGGCCGGGGCGATCGTGCGGTCGATGATGGGGCCGCCCGGGAGCTGGCTGGCGCCGACCGTCCGCCCGCTGCTGCCGGCCGGCACCGTCCTGGCCGACACGGTCACGCTGGTCGGAGGGACCGTGACGATCGATCTGAGCCGGGATGCGGCCGGCCTGCGCGAGGCCGACCGGGACCTGTTCGCCGGTCAACTGGCCGCCTCCCTGCGCTCGATTCCCACGGTCACCCAGGTTCGGCTGCTGGTCGACGGGCGCCGGGTCCTGCCCGGGGACGGCACCCTCGACGTCGCCACCTACGCCCTGCCCGGCACCGCCCCGCCCGACGGCACCGGGGTCCTCGTCGCGAACGGGCGGCTGGTCGCCGACGGGCGCTCGGGCGACGCCGGCCGGTCGAGCGCCGGCCGACCGGCCGGATCGCTGCCCGGCGCGACCGCGGCCTTCGCCGCCGTTCGCCGGCTGGCCGCCCCGGCGCTGTCGGCGGACGGCCGCATCGCCGCCCTGCAGGCCACTCCGGCCGGGACGGAGCTGGTCACCGCGCGGGCCGGGTCCGCCCCGCGGGTGGGTTACGGCCCCGCCGCGTTGAGCGCGCCGACCTGGGTGCCCGGGGTCGGGGTGGCCGTCGCGGTGCGGGACGGCCCGACCAAGGTCGTGGTCGTCCCGAGCACCGGGCCGGCGGTCACCGCCGGTCTCGGGGCGCCGGGCGAGTTGCCCGGACCGGTCTGGGCCCTGCGGGCCAGCCCGGACGGAGCCCGGGTGGTGGCGGTCGTCGGGACCACCCACCGATCGCTCTACCAGGGCCGGATCACCGTCGTGAAGGGCGTGCCGACCTTCGCCGGCTGGGAGGCGCTGGGCCTGCCGCCGGGCTTGACGACCGTCGACGACGTCGGCTGGCGCGACGGTCTGAACCTCTCCGTGCTGGGTCGGCAGGGGTCGCGGACGGCGTTGTGGACCGTGCCGCTGGGGGTGTCGGACCCGACCGAGGTGACCCCCGGGCGGCTGCCGGCCGGCGTGGACCGCCTGGCCGCCGCGGCGGGTACCGCGCTGCTGGTCGGCGACGGGCGGCGCCTCTGGTCGTTGGACGGCGACGGGTGGCGGTCGGCCGGCACCGGCTCGGATGTCTGTTACCCACGGTGATATCGACCTCCACGGTCACTTGCTGACGGATGGTGACAGGTTGGTGGGCCGTGACGCGCCGCCTCCGTCGACGCGGGCCAGCGGGGCACGTCTTCCACCCTGACGGGCCCGGAGCCGGCCGGCGAGCCGCAGTGGCAATCGGTGGATAACGGCCCCGCCCGTCGGCCGGACCGGCCGGTTATCCACGGACCGGCGTTAATCGCTCGGCGGGCGGGGTGATCCACCCGATCGTGGATCCCATGGTCATCTCAGCGCTGTGCGCCACCCTGGTCGATCTCGTCCTGCCCCGCTCGTGTGCCGGCTGCGGGGTGGGCGGCCTGCCGGTCTGCGGGAGATGTCTGTCCCTGCTCACCAGCCACCCGAGCATCGCCGTCCCGACCGGCCACGCGGGGGACGGGTCGGCTATGGCCGGCGGAGCTCCACTCGCCGGAGCCGGAGACGGAGGACTACCGCCCGGCACGGCCGCCGCCACCCACTACCGCGGGGTGGTGCGCGAACTGGTCATCGCGTTCAAGGAGGACGGCCGTACCGATCTTGCCCGGCCGCTCGGATCGGCCCTGGCCGTGGCGGTCCGAACCGCCCTGACCGCCGTCGGGAGCGCGCCGGGCGGCCGGTCGGTGGCGGGACGGGCGGCCGGGGCGGGAGCGGTGGCGCTCGTGCCGGTCCCGTCCCGACCGGCCGCCCGCCGGGCCCGGGGCTACGACCACACCCTGCTGCTGGCCCGCGCGGCCGCCGCCGGGCTGCGCGCCCAGGGCGTCCGGGCCGAGGTGCGCGCGCTGCTGCGGGCCGAGGGGGGCGCCGCCGACCAGGCCGGGCTCGGGGCGGTGGCCCGGTCCGCCAACATGGCCGACGCCTTCCGTCCGGTGGGCCGAGCGGCCGCGCCGGGCTCTTCGTTGCCGGCCGGCCGGCCAGGCCCGCTGGTCGTCCTGGTCGATGACGTGGTCACCACCGGAGCCACGTTGCGGGCGGCCGCGCGGGCTTTGCGCTCGGGGGGCACCCACGTGGCGGCGGCGGCCACAGTCGCGGCCACTCCCGCGCGGGTTCTTCCGCGTTTTGCCGTTTCCCTCAGAGACGCCCGGGGTTAACGTGAGCGGTCTACCGCACACCGCACACCGCGCGGCATGGGCTCTTCGTCCGGGCTGTCGTCAATGGTCCGGACGATCGGGTTCAGCTGGTCGAATGGAGGTGGACCGAGTGGACATAGTGGTCAAGGGTCGACGTGCCCCGGTTACGGACCGTTTCCGGGAGCATGTGGAATCGAAGCTCGCCAAGCTCGAACGGTTCGATCACAAGGCTTTTCGGATCGACGTGGAGCTCTCGCACGAGCGCAATCCGAGGTTGTCCGGCGTCCGCGAGCGTGTCGAACTGACCTGCTTCTCGCGTGGTCCGGTGATCCGCGCGGAAGCCGCCTCCCATGACGCCTACTCGGCCCTCGATCTCGCCACCGCCAAACTGAGTGAACGACTCCGGCGCGCCGCTGACCGGCGGCTGCGTCGCCACGCCTCGGGTCCGCCGCCGCTGGAACCGGTCCTCCCGCCGGCCCTGAGCGCCGTCACCACCAACGGAGCCGGCCCGGCCGACCGCCCCGGGCCGGGGCGCCCGAACGGCAACGGCGTCCACCGACCAGCCCCGATGATGTCCGCCGGGCACCCGGACGGCTCCTGTGACGTCGAACCGGGCGAGAGTATGCGGGTCGACACGCCGCCGCTGATCGTTCGTGAGAAGAGCCACGATGCTCCGACCATGTCGCTTGACGACGCCCTGAGCAACATGGAACTTGTCGGGCACGATTTCTACCTTTTCCGGGAGATTTCGACCGGTTTGCCGGGGGTCGTCTACCGTCGTCGCGGTTACGATTACGGCGTCATATGGCTACGCACGGTAGAGATGTCTGACCTGCCCGAGACCGCCGGTTCCGAGGTTGTCGCCCTCGGAGCAACGCTCGCGAGGTAAGAACCATAGGTGGCGGTCGTCCGCCCCCGCGCCGGCATGGGACCATCTGCCGCGAACCTGTCGTCACGACCCCGCCACCCCGGGCATAGCCGGGGCGGCGGGGCCGCGACCGGCGGGCACCGCGCGAAGGAGGTCAGGTGACGGAGGACGGGCAGCAGGCGGCCGCCCCCGGGCATGAGCCGTCGGCATCGGACCCGATCCGGGTACTGGTCGTGGATGATCACGCGCTGTTCAGGCGTGGGCTCCAGATGGTGCTCGGGCAGGAGGACGACATCGAGGTCGTCGGCGAGGCCGGCGACGGCAGCGAAGCGGTGACCATGGCGACCGAGATGGCGCCGGACATCGTGCTGATGGACGTCCGGATGCCTCGTCGCGGCGGGATCGATGCCACGCTCGCGGTCAAGGAGGCGGTTCCCAGCGCCAAGATCGTCATGCTCACGATCAGCGACGAAGAGGCCGACCTCTACGAAGCGATCAAGGCCGGCGCGATGGGCTACCTCCTCAAGGAGATCTCCATCGACGAGGTTGCCGGGGCGATCCGGGCGGTGCACGGGGGGCAGAGCCTGATCAGTCCGTCGATGGCCTCGAAGCTGCTCACCGAGTTCGCCTCGATGATCAAGAAGACGGACGACCGGCCGCAGCTGCCGACGCCGCGGCTGACCGACCGGGAGATGGAGGTGCTGCGGCTGGTGGCCAAGGGTCTCAACAATCGCGACATCGCCAAGCAACTGTTCATCAGCGAGAACACGGTCAAGAACCACATCCGCAACATCCTGGAGAAGCTTCAGCTGCACTCCCGGATGGAGGCGGTGGTGTACGCGGTGCGGGAGAAGCTGCTCGAGATCACCTGACCCGGTGGTGCTCGATCATCGGCGCGGCTCCGGGTCGATACCATGGGGCACCGGGACGTCATGCCGGGCCCGGTCATCCGGCTGCGGCATCGTGTTCCGGGCACGCAGGCGGCCGCTGGAACGTTGATTTCAGCGGGCCACCTGGCCTACTCGAGGGGAACCGGCGCGGGGCCGCCGTGCTGCTCCCGCTCGGGCCATAACATGGTTGGTGGTTCAACACCGACCCAGCCGTCCGGAGGAGTCTCGCCAGTGGTTATCGAGAAGATCCTGCGTGCCGGCGAAGGTCGGATCCTGCGCCGGTTGAAGGGCATCTCCGAGCAGGTCAACCTGCTCGAGGACGACTTCACCGGGCTCACCGACGCCGAGCTGCGGGCGATGACCGAGGAGTTCCGGCAGCGCCTGGCCGAGGACGAGGACCTCGACGACCTGCTGCCCGAAGCGTTCTCCGCGGTCCGCGAGGCGGCCCGCCGCACGCTCGGCCAGCGCCATTTCGACGTGCAGCTCATGGGGGGCGCGGCGCTCCACCTCGGCAACATCGCCGAGATGAAGACCGGTGAGGGCAAGACCCTGGTCTCGACGCTGCCGGCCTACCTCAACGCCCTGGCCGGCCAGGGCGTGCACGTCATCACCGTCAACGACTACCTCGCCCAGCGGGACGCCGAGAACATGGGCCGGGTCCATCGTTTCCTGGGGCTGACCGTCGGGGTGATCCACCCGCAGATGACGCCCCAGGAGCGCCGGGCCGCCTACGAGTGCGACATCACCTACGGTACGAACAACGAGTTCGGCTTCGACTATCTGCGCGACAACATGTCGTGGGACGCCGAGGAGCTGGTGCAGCGCGGTCACAACTTCGCGATCGTCGACGAAGTCGACTCGATCCTCATCGACGAGGCGCGGACGCCGCTCATCATCAGCGGCCCGGCCGACAACCCCACCCGTTGGTACACCGAGTTCGCCCGGATCTCCCCGCTCCTGAAGCGCGACACCGACTACGAAGTCGAAGAAGGCAAGAAGACCGTCGCCATCACGGAATTGGGGGTGGCGAAGGTCGAGGACCAGCTCGGTATCGAGAACCTCTACGAATCGGTCAACACGCCGCTGGTCGGATACCTGAACAACTCGCTGCGCGCCAAAGAGCTGTACAAGCGGGACAAGGACTACATCGTCTCGAACGGCGAAGTGCTCATTGTCGACGAGTTCACCGGCCGGGTGCTGCACGGCCGGCGGTACAGCGAGGGCATGCACCAGGCGATCGAGGCCAAGGAAAAGGTCGAGATCAAGCAGGAGAACCAGACCCTGGCCACGATCACCCTGCAGAACTACTTCCGGCTGTACGACAAGCTCGGCGGGATGACCGGTACGGCCATGACCGAGGCGGCCGAGTTCCACCAGATCTACAAGCTGGGCGTCGTGCAGATTCCGACGAACAAGCCGATGGTGCGCGCGGACGAGTCCGACGTCGTCTACAAGACCGAGGTCGGCAAGTTCGACGCGGTGGTGGCTGACATCGCGGAGCGTTACGAGCATGGGCAGCCGGTGCTGGTCGGCACCACGAGCGTCGAGAAGTCCGAGTACCTGTCCAAGCAGCTGACCAAGCAGGGTGTCCGGCACGAGGTCCTGAACGCCAAGCAGCACGACCGGGAAGCGTCGATCGTCGCCCAGGCCGGCCGTAAGCACGCGGTGACGGTTGCGACGAACATGGCCGGTCGCGGTACCGACATCATGCTCGGCGGTAACCCCGACTTCCTCGCCCAGTCGGAACTGCGGGAACGTGGCCTGACGCCGCTGGAGACGCCCGACGATTACGAGGCCGCGTGGCCCGAGGCGTTGGAAAAGGCCAGGTCCTCGGTCGCGGCCGAGCACGACGAGGTCGTGAAACTCGGTGGTCTGTACGTGCTGGGCACCGAACGCCACGAGTCGCGCCGCATCGACAACCAGCTGCGGGGCCGGTCCGGGCGCCAGGGCGACCCCGGCGAGTCGCGGTTCTATCTTTCCCTCGGGGACGACCTCATGCGGCTGTTCAACGCCGCGGCCGTCGAAGGAATCATGGATCGGTTGAAGATCCCGGAGGACGTGCCCATCGAATCGAAGGTCGTGACCCGGGCTATCCGTTCCGCGCAGACCCAGGTCGAAGGCCAGAACTTCGAGATCCGCAAGAACGTCCTCAAGTACGACGAGGTGATGAACAAGCAGCGAACCGTGATTTACGAGGAGCGTCGCAAGGTGCTCTCCGGTGCCGACCTGCACGAGCAGGTCCGGCACTTCGTGGACGACACGCTGCGCGGTTACGTGACGGGAGCCACGGCCGAGGGCTATCCCGAGGAGTGGGACCTCGACACGCTGTGGACGGCGATGGGCGAGCTCTACCCGGTCGGTGTCGAGATTCCCGAGGCCGACGACCGGGACGGGCTGACCGCCGAGGGGCTCAGCGAAGACCTCATCCTGGATGCGCAGGAGGCCTACGACCGGCGCGAGGACGAACTCGGCATCGCGCCCGACGGCGAGCCGGTCATGCGGGACCTCGAGCGCCGGGTCGTCCTGTCGGTGCTGGACCGCAAATGGCGCGAGCACCTGTACGAGATGGACTACCTGCAGGAAGGCATCGGGCTGCGGGCGATGGGGCAGCGTGACCCGCTCGTCGAGTACCAGCGCGAGGGTTACGACATGTTCCAGACGATGATGGAGGCGATCAAGGAGGAGTCGGTCGGCCTCCTGTTCCACCTGGAGATCGCGGGACCCGAGGCAGCCCCGGCGCCGGCCGTCCCGTCGGTGCCGGCCGGCACCGCGCTCGCGGAGCTGGTTGCCGCCGGCGCCGCCGCGGGTCCCCAGCCGGTCCAGGCGCCGGTTGTCGAACGGTCCGTCCCCCAGCCGGCCCCCGCCCCGGTTGCGCCGCCGGCCTTCGTCAAGGGTCTCGAGCCGCCCCGCCGGACGGCCAACCTGCAGTACTCGGCGCCGTCGGTGGACGGTGCGGGAGGTCCGGTCACAAGGTCCAGCGACGCCGGCCTGGCTCCCGACGACGAGAACCGGGTGGCGCGCAACGCGCCGTGCCCGTGCGGCTCCGGTCGTAAGTTCAAGCGCTGCCACGGCGACCCGGCTCACCGCAACGGCATCTGAACGACACCGGGCGCCGGACCGTTCCGGGGCCCGGGCCCCGGAACGGTCCACGGACCGGTGGCGGCGAGGCCGGCCGGGACCGGCGGTCAGCCCACCTGCAGGGTGGTGACCCGCCAGCGGCCGTCGGCCGACTCCATCCGGAGGGCCACGGCGGCTGCCCGGGTCGACCGGATGATCACGGCGGACACCTCGGCGACGCCCGGCCGTGGCTGACTCACCCGGATGCTGCGGATGGCCCACCGGTCCCGGCTCCGCCGCGTTTCGCGGGGGATGCGGCGTTCGAGGTCGGCCTGCAGCCGGGGGGTGGTCCAGCACGCGAGCTGGGTGGCCGGCCGGATTCCGGACAGCGCTTCGACGATGGCCCGGACCACCACCGCGGCCGCGGAACCGGGGGTCGGTGCAAAGCGGCCGTCCGGCCCGGGCCGCACGGCCGCCGCCGCTCCGGCGCGGCCGGCGACGACCGTCCGGACCGGGGGATCACCCGCTCGGGTTGCCGGCCGGCCGCTGGTTTCCCGGGAGGGAACGGGGCCCGACGGGACTACCCGCCCGTCGACCGGCCGCCCGGCGACCACCCTCGGGTCGCCGGCCGCGGGGCCGGTCGGTGACGGGCCGGTCGAGCGGGTGCCGTGCCGCTGGACGGGAATGGAGCGCGAACGATCCGGCGGCTCGCCCGGTGCGGCGCCGCCGGCCCGAGCGTCAGGGCGGACAGCGGCGGGGTCGTGTTCCCCAGGGGTCCGGACCGGTCGGTGGGCCGGTGGCCGGTGGCCGGTGGCCGGCTCGAGGCCGGCCGGTGGCGGGGGCGCCGCCAACCCGGGCGGGTCATCGAGCCGGCCGGGGCGTTCATCGTCGTAGGGCAGCTCCGCGCAGCGGGCGGGCAGCCGTCGGGGGCGGGTGGCGGTCAGGATCTCCGGGGTCATGGGATCTCCTTGTCGGCGGGCGACCGGGCGGTGAGGCGGTGAGCGGTGAGGCTGTGAGCGGTGAGCGGTGAGCGGTGAGCGGTGAGGCGGGGTCGGGCGGGCGGCCCTCAGCCAAGGTGGCCGCCGCTTCATGCGGAGAGCTCAGCCGGCTGGCTGAGGAGCGGGTGGGAAGGTGCCGGGCGGGGTCAGGGCCCGGCGGGGTCAGGGCCCGGCGGGCGGTCGGAGCACTTGGCCGGGCAGGATGAGATTGGGGTTCGGACCGATCACGTCCCGGTTCGCGGCCCACCAGGCCGGCCAGGCTGCGGCCACCTGCTCATCGGTCGCGCCGGGCCCGAGTTGACGGGCCACGATCGACCACAGGGAATCGCCCCGGTGGACGACGACCTCGCTGGCTTCCTCGACGCCCGGTGACCCGGTGCCGCGTCCGCTCGAGCCGGTGATGAGATCGCCGGACGTTCCGCCCAGGTCCGGCCAGCCCGGCGGGTGGGTAGGGCTGGCCGCCGGGCCGGGGCTGCTGACGGGCGCGGCCGCCGGGGCAGACGTCACCGCGGGCGCGGGGGTCACCGGCGTGGGACGGGCCGCGGCGTGCGTCGGCCCGGTGGTGGGCCCGCCGCTGGCCGGGGCCGGGGAATCGGTGGTCGGGCGGGCTGTGGTCGGGCTGACCGGCAGATCGAGGTCCGGCCAGGCCGGCCCACCGGCCGCGGGCGGCACGGTGGGGTCGGCGCGCTGCGCGACCGGGGTGGACGGCGGGACGGCCCGCGGTACAGCGGTGTCGTCCACCGGCGCGACACCGTTCGCGCCCCCGCTGGGCAGGTCGAGGTCCGGCCAGCCGGCCGCGCTGGGCGCCGGGGTGCCCGGCACCGCGGCGGCGGGGGATCCGACCGACGGCGTTCCGGTGTCGGTGGTCGGGCCGGGGGCCGTGGTCGCGGCGTGGCCGGCGGGTGCGCCCGGGGTGGCCGCGGTCGGGCTCGACCCGAGGCCGCCGGTCAGTTCGGCCACCGGGGAGACGCCGGGCGTGGTCGGGCCGCCGCCCGCCGGGGAGCCCGCGACCGCGGGTTCCCGGGACGGACCCCGCACGGGGGCCGGAGCGGTGGGTGGGCGTCCGGCCGATCTGTCGGTAGCGGGCGGTGTGGCCGGGCGGCCGGCGGCGGCCGGGTCGTGGGCGGACGGTCCGGTCGCCGGAAGGCCGAGATCCGGCCAGCCGGCCGCGGTCAGGGGGGTGCCCGGGTCGGCCTGGGCCCCGGCGGGCGCCGCCGCCACGGCCGCCGCGACCGCGGTGGCCGGGTAGCCGCTGGGAGCGGGCCCGGCGGCGAAGGCCGGAGCCGCACCGCCGGCCGCCAGCGTGACCCCCAGCGTGATCTCCAGGGCGCCGCGTAGAGCGGTCGGGAGCATCCGACCCGAGACCACGGCCGCGACCCGCCCCGTCGCACCCGGCAGCCGGGACAGGCTCGCGATGAGGACTCCTGCGGCCAGCCACAGCAGGCAGAGCCACGCCGCGACCCCGACCAGCGTGGCCAGGGCGTGCTCGGGGTCGTTCGACACCCACCCGCCCAGATTCCGGGGGCGGTGCGGCAGGTCGGACCGGTGCGGCCCGGCGACGACCAGGACCGCTGTCACCACGGCGAAGCCCGTCAGGACCCCGAGCGCCGCGATCAGGCGCGCCGCGCGCCGCGGTGGTGTCGTCATGCGTAGCCTCCCGTGTCGGCTTCCGCCGCTAGAACCTTGCGTTTACTTATGTTTGCTTGTGTAACCCAGTGAAAGCGCGCTGTCAACCGGATACGCTCCCGTTGTCCGCTGTGGGTGGGCGTCCTGGATGCCTCGACCGAAGCCTGGAGGTGACCGTGCGCTGGGAAGCGCTCTTCAACGATCTGGAGATGCAATGGGAAGCCGCCGAGGCCGCCGATCTGGCCGCGGAGGTCGCCGACCGGACCCGGCGCGAGGTGGCCCGGCTCCGGCTCGTCGATCGGCTGCGCCCGTGCGTCGGCGAGCTGCTGCGGTTCGGTACCGCCGGCGCGGACCGCGGTCGGGAGGGCGGCACGCTCACCGGCCGCCTGGTCGCGCTCGGGTCGGACTGGTTGCTGGTCGAGGAGCAGGGCGGTCGGGAGGTCCTCGTCGCCACCGCGGCCCTGCTCTGGGTGGACGGACTGACCCCGACCTCCGCGGTGCCGGGTCGGGAAGGCGCCCTCGCCCGCCGGCTCGACCTCCGCTATGCGTTGCGCGGGCTATGCCGGGACCGGGCCGTGCTGGCTGTCACGCTGGTGGACGGCAGTTTCCTGCGCGGGCTCGCGCACCGCGTCGGGGCGGACTTCCTGGAACTCGTGGATGCGTCCGGGGATGGCGAACCGCAGTGGGGCCGGTCGGCCGGGGCGCCCAGCGGCCGGACCGCCCGGCGCGTGCGCACGGTGGCCCTCGGCGCGGTAGCGGTCGTCCGGTCGATGTAGGCGGGCGGGACGTCCGGATTCAGTCACACAATGCGGCGGCGGCGTTCCGACCTGAGGGTGCGTGAACGGATGACGCGGGTGAACAGTGGTGCGGCGGCGGAGCGGGTCGCGGGCGGCCGGGCCTCAGTCGTCGGGCGGTGGCTCCCCGCGGCCGAGCGGATTGGCGGCGACGAACGCCCTGGTCTGCTCGTACATCCTCTGGATGTACTCCTCCAGTTTTTCCCGCTCCACGCGCCACTGACCCCGGCCGCCGATCTTGATGGCCGGCAGTTCGCCGGAGCGGACGAGAGCGTAGGTCTGGCTCGATGAGATGTTCAGCATCTCCGCGACATCGCTCAGTTGGTAGAAGCGCTCGTTCATCGTCATCCTCTCGTGCCGCCCCACGCTCTTTAACGTGTGTATCAGAGATTGCGCCTCGGATCGCCTTCGGATGCCTCCGCTTGTGGATAACTGGCCCCATTAACGACAGTCTGTGGATATGCAAGGGATGCCCGTACCGGACCACGTACGCTCAGCGACGTCCTCGGCGCGCCGATCCAACCTGCTGGTCCGATCGGCGCAACCCCGGGACAATTTCGACCGTCAAACCCAACTGGAGATGGTTGCGCGGCGGCCCGGGTCGGATCGCCGCCCGGCCGCCGCCCCGCC
>JAMFSN010000159.1 GCA_026225295.1 Frankia alni | reverse complement strand
TACCTGATGAGCGACGGCACCCACGCGAAGACCTACAAGGAGCTCATCGAGACCACCGAGTGGGAGAAGTACGGCCGCGGGAAGCATGAGAAGTGCGCTAACTGCATGGCGCACTGCGGCTACGAGCCGAGTGCCGTCATGGCCACGCTGGGCTCGTTGAAAGAGTCGCTGCGGGCGGCCGTCGGCAACTGATCGATCCGATCGGTTCCGATCCCGATCCGATCGGTTCCGATCGGTTCCGATCGGTTCGTCTGATCGGTTCGGTTCGGTTTTCGGTTCGATTCGGCGGGCCTCCGCGGACGCGCGAGCCGGGAGGCCGGGGTCATCCCCGGCCCCCCGGCTCGTTGCGTTTTCGGTCGGGCCTGGGCCTGGGCCGGGGTGAGGTCCGGTGCCGAGGTGGTCACGGTTTGGCCGGGCGGTGCCGGTTTGGCTGGGTCAGCGTCGGCTATTGCGCGCCGGGACGTTGACACTCGTTGGGGGCTGGCGGGCTGTCGTCGTCGACGGGCGCGTGGACGTGCGGAGACACTGACGGCCGAGCCCTTCTCGGCCAGCGTCATGGTCAGAGCGCGCGAAACGCGCGCTGACCCTGTCGCGATTGGCACGCTGACGCGGACGCTCTAGCCGCATTGCCCGGGGAAGGGCCCGCTCGTGGCCAAGCCCCGCGGCCCGGGCCGGGCCCGGGCCGCGGGGCTTGGAAACCGCGGCTAGGAGGCCGGGTCGGCCGAGGTCCGGCGGGCCTCGACCCGGGCCGGCTTCGGCCAGCGCACGTCGCTGACCCAGCCGAGCCGCTCGAAGATCCGGATGAGGGCCGCGCTCGAGTCGAGCTGGCCGGGGTCGACACCGTGCCGGGCCGAGGTCGGGTCGGCGTGGTGGTAGTTGTGCCACGACTCGCCCATCGACAGGATCGCCAGCGGCCAGACGTTGACGGCCTTGTCCCGGGTCATGAACGGCCGGGTCCCCGTGACGTGGCAGATCGAGTTGATCGCGAAGGTCGTGTGGTGCACGACGAAGATCCGGACAATGCCGGCCCAGAAGAACGCGGTCAACGCGCCCCACCAGCTACCGCCGGTCAGCGCGAAGCCCAGTACGGCCGGGGCCACCAGGCTGAGTGCCATGAGCTGCGGAAAGAGCCGGTCGACGCGGCGCAGGTCCGGGTCCTTGAGTAGATCCGGAGCGTACCGCTCGACGGGGGTTTCCTCGCGGTCGAACAGCCAGCCGACGTGGGCCCACCACAGACCGCGGGCCACGGCGCGGAACCCGGTGCCGTAGCGCCAGGGCGAGTGCGGGTCACCGTCGCGGTCGGAAAAGGCGTGGTGCATGCGGTGGTCGGCGGCCCAGCGGATCACCGATCCTTCGGCCGACATCGATCCGCAAACAGCAAGGGTGATCCGGAGCCAGCGCTTACCTTTGAACGCGCCGTGGGTGGCCATTCGGTGATAGCCGATGGTGACGCCGTGGCTGGTGATGGTGACAAACAAGATGGCCAGGGCAACGTCAATGAGGCTGATGCCGCCGCCCAGGGCGGCGAAAACCACACCCGCGACAACCGCCAGGGTGGGAACAACGAGAAAAATCCACAGGGCGATCTGGGCCCACAGCGGTCTGAACTCGGTGGGAAATTCCGCCGAGCGGCCCCCGCTGGCCTCCGCGTTCGAAGGCGACTCGCCGGAGCTGGCTTCGGGTACCGAAGGGTCCAGCGGCGTGGCGGTCTGGGTGGACGAGGCTGGCACGGCGACTCCCCGGGCGAAAGGACGGATCACGAACCGTTCGTTCCCCCGCGAGGGGCGAGCATCCTGACGAGCGACCCGCACTCTAGCGTCCCGGAAGGCAGCCGTATACATGTCACGCCGTGTGACAGACCACCTGCGGATGCAACCGTCCGGCACGTGCTTTCGCTACGTGCCGGACGGCCGCACACCGGTGTCTCGTTGGCGAACCTCAGACCGGCGACCCGGCCGGCTCGCCGTGACTAGCTGACGGCCTGGACGTGGTCCGCCTGCGGTCCCTTCTGTCCCTGGACGACCTCGAACTCGACGCGCTGACCCTCTTCGAGGGACTTGTAGCCATCGGACGCGATCGAGGAGTAGTGGACGAAAACGTCCGAACCGCCACCGTCGACGGAGATGAACCCGAAGCCCTTCTCCGCGTTGAACCACTTGACGGTACCTTGCGCCACAGCCATATCTCCTACCATGCTAACTCCGGTATGCGGTCATCGCGTACCGGCTACCACCTCGCACGCGGCGTACTTTGCTGCGCCCGACATGCCGGCCCCGCGGCGATCTTTACGCCGAAGAACAAGCAACATGACGACCCTACAACCTGGCTCGGACGATGTGCGCGATTACCCGCCCCGTCTCGCGTCAAAAATGTCTTCACGGACGCTCGGACGGGCCGCCACCGGCGTGTACGAATTTTCAGCTGTACTCGTAGGACGATTTTTTGACCTGATTTTCCCCGGCTGCCAACCGCTTGCGCAGGGTCACCGCGTCCGCGGCCAGGGCCGTCACCAGAACCCCCGGGCCGGCCAGCGGCAGCACTGCCACGCCGGTTTCCGCCCAGGCCGGGGTGCTCAGGCCGGCCGGGCCGCCGCCGCGCGCGACGAGCACCGCACCCACCGCCCGGGCATCGCCGAGGACCGCCGGCCCGGTCGCGCCGGGGGCGGTCGGGCCGGCCGACAGCTGGTGTCGCAGCACCGGGCGGAGCCCGTCCCGGCCGGCTGCCGCGCGCGGGGCGGCCGGAACCGGCGGCGAGTCGGCTCCGGTCGGCGTGTCGGGCCGGGCCGACCCGGCCGGCACCTCGGTGGGGTTCAGCTCGTCGACCCGGATCGCGGTCGACACCGAACCGCCCGGCTCGCCGTACCGACCGAGCAGCAGTTCCTCCCGCCAGACCACCGCGGCGCCGGCGGCCAGCCGGATCTCGGCCCGCATCCGGTGGTCGCAGCCCGCCGCGGCCACGGTCGGCTCGGGCCGGTACTCCAGCAGGCCGCCGGCCTCGACCGTGGCCCGGACCAGCAGCTGCGACGGGCCGCCGCCCCGCCCGGGCAGGGCCACCGTGGCGGCCACCGAACGGAGCGTCAGCCGCGTGCCGGGGCCGATGTGGAGGTCCAGCTCAAGGTGGTCGCCGGCCAACGGCCCGGCGCCGGCCGACACCAGATGCAGGGTGAGGCCGGCGCGGCCGTCGGTCCGGGCCGGATCGGTGGTCAGCCGGGCGACCAGCGGAATCTGGCAGCGCAGCTCCGACAGGACCGGCACGCCCCGCCGGTCGGCCGCCACCCGGATGACGGTGCGGGCGCTCACGGCCGACCGGGCCCCGGTCACGGGTAGCGCGGGCCGGGCGGCCGGGGCGGGCCCGGTGGCCGCCGCGGTCATCCGGGTGTGGTCCCGGCCGGGGTCGGTACCTGGGCCCGCACCCAGGCGGCGACCTCAGCGGCACCGCCCGGTGCGGCCAGCGACGTGAACAGCACCGGTCGCCCGGCCCGGACCCGGGTCGCGTCGCGGTCCATCACGGCCAGATCCGCGCCGACCATCGGCGCGAGGTCGGTTTTGTTGATGACGAGCAGATCGCTGGCCGTCACGCCGGGGCCCCCCTTGCGGGGCACCTTGTCGCCGCCGGCCACATCGATGACGAAGATCTGACGGTCGATCAGGCCGTAGGAGAACGTCGCCGTGAGGTTGTCGCCGCCGCTCTCGACCAGGATCAGGTCGAGCGGCCCGAGCTCGGCGTCCAGGTCCTCGACGGCATCGAGGTTGGCCGCGATGTCGTCGCGGATGGCGGTGTGCGGGCAGCAGCCGGTTTCCACGGCCCGGATCCGGGCCGGGTCGAGCACGCCGGCGGCGCGCAGGAAGTCGGCGTCCTCGGTCGTGTAGATGTCGTTGGTCACGACCGCCAGTTGCAGGTGGCCCGCGAGCAGCCGGCACAGGGCGGCGACCAGGGCGGTCTTGCCGCTGCCGACCGGACCGCCGATGCCGATGCGCACCGCCCGGGGGAAACCGGCCCCCCCGTTCGGGACCGGGCCGCCGCCGCCGGGTCCCGCATGCGGATCGTCGTCGTGAATTCCGTGCATCTGAACCGTCTCCTCTCGTCGGACCGCCCGTCGGGCACCGCGCCGGCCATCCGCCCGACCGGTCGTCCTAGGACGCGAACAGTCGTATCTCAGCCGCCCGGTGCTGCTCGGCGAGCACGTCGAGCCGGACGGCACCGGGCGCCGGCAGGTCGGCCGGCGCCGCCTCGCGGGCCGCGCGGGCTCCCCGCGCGCCGACCTCGTCGACCGCCGGCCCGAGCCGGGCCAGGACGCCCGTCACGCCGAACGGGTCGAGGCCCAGCAGTCGGGTCGCGGCGGCGGCCGGGCCCGTGACGCTGTGGTACGCGGCGATGGTGGCGGCGACCGCGGCGTGCAGTCCGGCCGCGCGGGCCGCGAGGCCGAGCGCCACCGGATGGTGGGGGGCGACGACCGGGCAGGGCACCGGGGGCCAGGCGGCCCGGGCCGCGCGCAGCAGCGCCCGGCCCTGGGCCCGGCTGGCGGCTCGTTGGGCCGGGGACGGCGTCCGCGCGTCCAGCTCGGCTTCCAGCTCGACCAGGACCGCCGTGACGCCCGCCGGCCAGCCGCCGGCAGTCGGGGCGGCGACGGCGTCCCGGGGGACCGTGGTGGCGGTGGCGGTGGCGGTCGCGTCGTGGGTGGCGGCCGCGAACGCGGCCGCGACCAGGCCGGTGGTGGCGAGCCGCCCGGTCAGAAATGCGGCCAGGTCTTCAAGGTGCCGGACGCTGCCGTCGGCCACCGCCGGTTCCAGCCCGCCGGAGTGGGCGTGACCGCCGGCCGGGAGCCGCCCGTCCGCGAGCAGCAGCAGCGCGGTCGCCGACGACGAGGCGGTCATCAACGACGGTGCCCGGCGCCCGGCCGGCGGCCCCCGCGACCGTTCGGGCATCCAGCCGCCGCCCGCCCCCGCCGCCCGCCCATCAGAACAGGAAGTAGCGCTGGGCCAGGGGCAGTTCGCTCACCGGGGCCGGTTCGATGACGTCCCCGTCGATGGTGACGGTGAAGGTGTCGGCGTCGACCTGGATGTCGGGCGTCGCGGTGTTCTCGGGCAGGTCCGCCTTGCCCCGCCGGCGCACGTCGCCCACCGCGACCAACGGTTTCGCCAGGCCCAGCCGGTCGGCGAGGCCGTCCTCCAACGCGACCGGCGCGACGAACACCAGCGACGAGGCGGCGGCCGGCCCGGGGGCGGCTCCCCACATCGGGCGGGGCAGTACCGGCTGGGGCGTGGGGATCGACGCGTTCGCGTCCCCCATCGCCGCCCAGGCGATCATGCCGCCCTTGATGACGGCGTGGGGCCGCACGCCGAAGAACGCCGGCTCGTACAGCACCAGGTCAGCCAGCTTGCCCGGTTCCACCGAGCCGATCTCGCCGTCCAGCCCGTGGGCCACCGCCGGGCAGATCGTGTACTTGGCGACGTAGCGGCGGGCCCGCCGGTTGTCGGCGCGACCGTCGCCGGGCAGCGCGCCCCGGCGCAGTTTCATGACGTGGGCGGTCTGCCAGGTCCGCAGCACGACCTCACCGATGCGGCCCATGGCCTGCGAGTCCGAGCCGATCATCGAGATGGCGCCCAGGTCGTGCAGTACGTCCTCGGCGGCGATGGTCGACGGCCGGATGCGGCTTTCCGCGAAGGCCAGGTCCTCGGGCACCGACGGGTTGAGGTGGTGGCACACCATCAGCATGTCGAGGTGTTCGTCCAGCGTGTTGACGGTGTGCGGGCGGGTCGGGTTGGTCGAGGACGGCAGCACGTTGGCCGCCGCGGCCACGGTGATGATGTCCGGAGCGTGGCCGCCGCCGGCCCCTTCGGTGTGGTAGGCGTGGATGCCCCGGCCGGCGATCGCGGCCAGGGTGTCCTCGACGAAGCCGGCCTCGTTGAGCGTGTCGGAATGCAGCGCCACCTGGACGCCGGCCGCGTCGGCGACCCGCAGGCTGGCGTCGATGACGGCCGGGGTCGAGCCCCAGTCCTCGTGCAGCTTGAATCCGGCCGCGCCGGCTCGCAGCTGCTCCCACATCGATGCTTCGCTGACGGTGTTGCCCTTGCCGAGCAGGACGACGTTGACCGGCAGGGTGTCCATCGCCGACAGCATCCGGGCCAGGTACCACGACCCCGGGGTGACGGTCGTCGCCTTGGTGCCCTCGGCCGGCCCGGTACCGCCCCCGATCAGCGTGGTGATGCCGGCCCCGAGCGCCTCGGGGACCTGCTGCGGGCAGATGAGGTGCACGTGGCAGTCGACGGCCCCGGCGGTCAGGATCCGACCGTTGCCGGCCAGGATCTCCGTCCCCGGCCCGATCACCAGGGCCGGATGGACGCCGTCCATCGTGTCGGGGTTCCCGGCCTTGCCGAGGGCGACGATCCGGCCGTCGCGGATGCCGACGTCGGCCTTCACCACGCCCCAGTGGTCGAGCACGATGACCCCGGTGATGACCAGGTCGGGGGCACCCTCGGCGCGGGTGGCCCGGGACTGGCCCATCGATTCGCGGATCACCTTGCCGCCCCCGAAGACGGCTTCGTCCCCGGTCCCGGCGCCGTGCGGCCCGCGGCTGAGGTCCTCGGTGATCTCGATGAACAGGTCGGTGTCGGCCAGGCGGACCCGGTCGCCGACCGTCGGCCCGTACAGGTCGGCGTAGCGGGCCCGGTCGAGATAGCTCACGGGTTCTCCTGCCGGTCGACGGATCCGCGACCGGGTCCGTCGAGCGGACCCGCGGATTCGGCCCGTAGCCCGGGCACGATCCGCGCGCCGGCGATCGGGACCAGGCCGACCTCGCGTTCGATGCCGGGCTCGAAGCGCACCGCGGTCCCGGCCGGGACGGCCAGCCGCAGCCCCCACGCCGCTTCCCGGTCGAAGGCCAGGGCCGGGTTCGTCGCGGCGAAGTGAAAGTGCGAGCCGACCTGAACGGGCCGGTCGCCGGTGTTGCGGACCACCACGGTGGTCACCGGTCGCCCCGGGTTGACCTCGACCGGGCCCTCGCCGAGCAGGATCTCGCCCGGCACCGGCCCAGGGGTGCTCGCTCCCGCGCTCACGGGATGGGCTGGTGGACGGTGACGAGCTTCGTCCCGTCCGGGAAGGTCGCCTCGACCTGGACCTCGGCGAGCATCTCGGGCACTCCGTCCATGACGTCCGCGCGGGTCAGGACGGTACGTCCGGCGGCCATCAGATCGGCCACCCCGCGCCCGTCGCGCGCCCCTTCCAGCAGGAAGGACGTGATCAACGCGGTCGCCTCGGGATGGTTGAGCCGCAGGCCACGGGCCCGCCGTTCCCGCGCGAGCCCGGCCGCGACGTGGATGAGGAGGCGCTCTGATTCGTGAGGGGTCAGCAGCACGGTCGCGAAGCCTAGGCGGGGTGTATGACGACCTGGTAACGCCACGCCGGCCCCATACCCGTGACGTGGATAATTGACCGGAGTTACCGCCTTTTCACATATCGGCGACCGTGCCGACATGAGGTGTTCCTAGCGTCCGACCAGCGCCTTGACAGGCCGGACGGTCCGGTTCAAATCCACGTTGTCGAGGCTGAGTTCCTGGGGGTTCGGTGAGTAGTTCTGTAGACCGTCGCTCGTTTTTGCGGCGTGCCGGCGGTGTGACCGCGGGGGCGGTGCTCCTCGGTGGGGGTGGCAGCACTCTGCTGGCCGCCTGCGGTTCAAGTGGAAGCAGCGGCAGCGGTTCCGCCAGTGGTGGCGCCAAGAGCTTCGGAGCCCTCAACTACCGTCTGTCGTGGATCAAAAACGCGGAGTTTGCGGGCGCGTACATCGCTGACACGAAGGGTTACTACAAGGCGGCCGGTTTCTCGTCGGTGAATCTCATCGCCGGTGGTCCGACCGCGGACCTGGCCGAGACCGACGTCACCACCGGCAAGGCGTTCGTGGGGATCACCGCGCCGGACGTGACGAGCGCCGCCATCCTGAAGGGCGCGCCGGTCATCACCATCGGGGCGCAGTACCAGAAGAACCCGTTCGCGGTGATGTCGCTGGCCAGCAAGCCGATCAAGGTGCCGGAGGACATGTACGGCAAAAAGATCGGCGTGCAGGCGGCCAACGAGGCGGTCTGGACGGCGTTCCTCAAGGCCCGCAAGCTCGACGCCAGCAGGATCACCAAGGTTCCGGTGCAGTTCGACCCGACGCCGCTGACCAAGGGCACGGTCGACGGCTGGTTCTCGTTCATCACCAACGAGCCGAACCTGCTCAAGGTCAAGGGCGTGAAGACGGTCACCTTCGAGCTGGCCGACTACGGCTACCCGCTGGTCTCGGAAACCTACGTCGTCCTCAAGAGCGCTCTGACCAAGGACCGCGACAAGATCAAGGCGCTGCTCACCGCCGACATCAAGGGCTGGAAAGGCAACCTCGCCGACCCGGCGCTCGGGGCCCAGCTGGCCGTGAACACCTACGGCAAGGACCTCGGCAACACGGTCGTCGAGCAGACGCTCGAAAGCACCTCGCAGAACAGCCTGATCGTCACGGCCGACACGAAGAAGAACGGGCTCTTCACGATCACTCCCGAGCTCATCGAGCAGAACATCAAGACGCTCGCCTTCGCCGGTCTGACCATCAAAGCCGAGCAGTTGTTCGACACTTCGATTATCGACGAGGTGTACAAGGAGCAGCCCGGCCTGATCTGACACCAGCGAAGATCGGATCCGCAATGAGCAATGGAAAGCCGTCCAGCCCGGTCGCCTCAACCTCAGGTGAGGCGCCGGACACCGTCGTCGGGACCGATCGGGACAGCCTCACTCCGTCGATTCCGGAGGCGCGTGTGCCGCAGACCAACACCGGCACCGCGACCGGACCGACGACCGACGCCGGGGCCGGCACCGGAATCAGCATTTCCGGGCTGACCAAGCTGTTCCGGCTCGGCCGCAACTCGGTGGTGGCGCTGGACGGCGTCGACCTGACCACCCCCCAGGGCTCGTTCCTGACGCTCATCGGGCCCTCGGGGTGTGGCAAGTCGACGGTCCTGCGGATCCTGGCCGACCTGGACAAGCCGACCGCCGGCGATGTGCTCGTCCACGGGGAGGCGCCGTCGGTCGCCCGGCGGCGCCACCACCTGGGCATCGCCTTCCAGGACCCGGCCCTGCTGCCGTGGCGGTCGGTCACCGCCAACATCCGGCTGCCGCTCGAGGTCAGCGGGGTGTCGGTTCCCGAATCGACCGTCAGCGACCTCATCAGCCTGGTCGGCCTGCAGGGCTTCGAGAAGGCCCGTCCGGCGCAGTTGTCCGGCGGGATGCGCCAGCGGGTCGCCATCGCGCGTTCGCTGGTCATCCAGCCGGAGGTCCTGCTGCTGGACGAGCCGTTCGGGGCCCTGGACGACATGACCCGCCAGCGGCTGAACTTCGAGCTGCTGCGGATCTGGACCGAGCGGGCGACCACCACGCTGATGGTCACCCACGGCATCGCCGAGGCGGTGATCCTTTCCGACGTGGTCGCGGTCATGAGCGCCCGCCCGGGTCGCATCGCGGCCATCGTGGAGATCGACCTGCCTCGGCCCCGCACGCCCGGGATGCTGCGCACCCCGGAGTTCCACGCGTTGCACGACCAGCTGTCCGGCCTGCTGTTCTCCGGCGGCGTGCCGACGTCGGGCGACGACCTGTGACGGCCGTGACCGCGGGGCCGGAGCCGGGCCGGACCCCGGGTCGGGCCCCGGGCCGCGGCCTGGTCGCCCCGATCGTCGGCTACGGGCGGCGCAACGCCATGCCGGCCGCCGGGCTGGCGGTGGTGCTGGCGGTCTGGGCGGTGTGCTCGTCGTTCCTGGGGCGCGACATTCTGCCGTACCCGTGGGTGGTGGCCCACCAGATGTGGACCGACCGGACGTTCTACCGCCCGCACATCGACGCGACCCTGTGGGAGGCGGCGCGCGGCTTTTTCTACGGCAACGTGCTGGCCATCGGTCTGGCCGTCGCCTTCTTCGGCGTACCGATCCTGGAGAAGGTGCTGCTGCAGATCGGGGTGGCGTCGTATTGTCTGCCGATCATCGCGATCGGGCCGATTCTGGCCACGGTTTTCCACG
Source organism: Frankia alni (assembly GCA_026225295.1). Classification (GTDB taxonomy): domain Bacteria; phylum Actinomycetota; class Actinomycetes; order Frankiales; family Frankiaceae; genus JAMFSN01. The sequence continues at coordinate 13,578 of JAMFSN010000159.1, read as the reverse complement.
GTGACGCCCCGCAGGTCGCGCTGGCCGGGATCTCGGTGTTCCTGACCACGTTGACCAGCACCACGCTGGGTCTGCGGTCGGTGGACGAGAACAGTGTCGATCTGGTCCGCGCGTACGGCGGTGGGTCGGTGAAGCAAATGCGGTACGTGCGTTTCCGATCGGCCCTGCCCGGAATTTTCACCGGGCTGCAGATCGCCGCGCCGCTGGCCATGCTGGGGGCGATCATCGGCGAGTGGCTCGGGGCCGACAAGGGCATCGGGGTGGCGATGGTGGTGTCGGAGCAGGCGGTCAACGCCCCGCGCACCTACGGGTTGGCGGCGGTCGTCGCGATCATCACCGGTATCTGGTACGCCCTGATCACCCTGATCGGCCGCCTGGTGACGCCGTGGGCCCCGAAGACGACCGTGGGGGTGAACACATGACCGCGGTGGTGATCGCGGCCCCCAAGGCGGTCGTGCCGTCGCGGGCCATGACGTTCGGGCGGCTGCTCGGCCTGCGGTTCCTGCGGGCGTTGGGTTCCATCGCGGTGTCGCTCGTTGTGATCATCGCGCTCTGGTATGCGTTCATCAAGGCGTTCGGGCTGAACCCGCTGGTCGCCAAGGATCCCCACGCGGTCTGGAAGTACCTGGTCAGCGATTCGTCCGCGTCGGCGAACCGGAGGAAGATCGAAAGCAACCTGTGGCGGACCCTGGCCGATGCCGGGCTCGGCTACGTGGCCGGGACGATCACGGCGACGGTCTGCGCGATCGCGTTCGTGCTGTCCCGGACGCTTGAACGTTCGCTCATGCCGATCGCCCTGGTTCTGCGGATCATGCCGCTGGTCGCGCTGACCCCCCTGCTCACGCTGGTTTTCGGGCGCGGTTACGTCGCCACCACCGTCATCGCGGGCATCGTGGTGTTCTTCCCATCGCTGATCAACATGGTGTTCGGGTTGCGCTCGGCGCCGCAGGCGGCCACCGACCTGTGCATCGCCTACGGCGCCGGCCCGTACACGACGCTGCGGAAGGTGGCCATCCCGAGTTCGCTGCCGGCCTTTTTCACCTCCGCCCGGCTCGCGGTTCCGGGGGCCATCATCGGCGCCCTGCTGGCCGAATGGCTGGCCACCGGAAAGGGCCTCGGATACCTGATGCTCCAGGCCGGAACGACATTCGACTACAACGCGGTCTGGGCGGCGGTGGTGATTATCACCACGGTGAGTGTCATTGCCTTTGCTTTTGTGGGGATCATCGAGACGGCGGTCCTCGCCCGGTACGGCCCGGCTCCGGCCCGCGGTCGCTGACGAGGGTTCCATCGCCGGTGGCGTCGCTGCCGTGACCCACCAGACCGAGCCGGCCACAAAGTGGTGGCCGGCGTTCGGGAAGAAGGCGGAGTCCTATGCCTGGTGGTCCCGGGGACGCGGCGGTGCCCGTTCCCCGCCGCCCGCTCAGCGCCGCCGGCGGCGGCCAGTCGCCCCGCCCGGTGGCCGGTCCGGCCGCCGATCACGGCTGGGCGGGCGCCCCGCTCACCCCGCTGGTGCCGTCGGCCTCGGAACTGACCCGGTTGCGGCAGGTGGCGACGGGCGCGGCCGAGGCCGATCTGGCCGTCCGGGGCGCGACGGTGGCCGTCGTCCACACCGGTGAGCTGCTGGCCCGCGACGTCCTGATCGTCGGCCGGTTCATCGCCGCGGTCACTGCCCACGGGCTGTTCCCGGCCCGCCGCAGCCTCGACGCGAGTGGCCTGTACGTCCTGCCCGGCTATCTCGACACCGCGCTGCCGGTCGAGCACACGCTGCTGACCGCCGGGGAACTGGCCCGGCTGGTGGTGCCGCGCGGCACCACCACCGTGGTGGCCGCGCCGTCCGGGGCGGCCACCGCCCTCGGTCGGGCCGGGCTGGAGCTGCTGACCGCGACCGGCACCCCGTTGCGCATCCTGCCGGCCCCGGGGGTCGGCCGCCCGGGTCGGTCGTTCGGCCCGCCGGGGACGGTCCTCGATCCGCGGCTCGACGCCCTGCTCGATCCGTTGGCCGGGCCGGGCGCCCGGACCGTTGCCGACCTGGCCGGCGACGGTCACGTCGACCACGACGTGCGGCGGGCGGTGGCCGGCGGCGCGCGCCCCGTCGATGCCGTCCGGATGGCCACCCTGAGCCGGGCCCGCCGGGCCCGGCTCGAGCACGCGCTCGGCTCGGTCACCCCCAGCCACGTCGCGGACCTGCAGCTGGTCAGTGAGCCGGGGGGCGCCGCCCCGCCGGAGCTGGTGATCGCGTCCGGTCGGATCGCGGCCGAACGCGGGCGTCCGCTGTTCGACAACCTCGACGTCGTCCCGGACTGGGCCAACGACACCGTGCGGGTCGACGTCGGGCTGTGGGCCCGGTCGTTCGTGGTGCCGGCGGCCGGGCCCCGGGCCTGGGTGCAGGCCGCGGAGATCGTTCCGGTCACGACGGACGGTCGTGGCGGCCCGGCGATCTGCCGGACCCGGGCCTTCCACGCCGATCTGCCCGTCCGGGACGGCGGGGTGGTCGCCGACCCGTCCCGGGACGTGCTGAAGATCGCGATCGTCGACCGCCACGAGGCCAGTGACGCGGTCGGCGTCGGCTTCGTGCGCGGCTTCGGACTGGCCCGGGGCGCGCTGGCCGCGACCACCAACGACGAGAACGGCAACATCGTGGTGGTCGGCGCGAACGACGACGACATGCTGACCGCGCTGCGGGCCCTCGAGGGGATGGGCGGCGGCTTCGTCGCCGTCGACCGGGGCTGGGTGCGGGCCGCGTGCCCGCTGTCGGTGGCCGGGATCGTCAGCGACGGAACCTGGGAGGCGGCCCTCGACCAGTTGCTGGGGGTCAACACCGCCGCCGCCGAACTCGGGTGCCGGCTGGCGGCGCCGTTCCTGACCCTGGCCTTCACGGGCCGGACCGACGTCGGCGACCTGGGCCTGACCGAGCTCGGGCTGGTCGACGTCGCGGCCGGTGGACTGGCGCCGCTCGTCCTGGGGCTGGAAGGCGGCCGGCCGACGTGCCGCTGCCCCTCCCACGGGGCCGAGGTGCACCGCATCTTCGACGCCGCGGTCAGGTAGGCGCCGCGGTCAGATGGCCGGCCCGTTCGCCCGATCAGGCCGGGGCGATGGACGGGACGTCCCCCGCCGGGCTGCTGCGCGGAGTACGGGTCGGCGCCTCGGCGCGACGGACGAAGGCGGCCAGCACGCGCCGCAGCGCCACCCCGGCCGCGTCGGCCCGCATGCTCACCTCCTCCTCGGGACGCAGCGGCAGCCCCGGCAGCGCGAACCGGTTCTGCAGCGCGAGGTCCTCGTCGAGGATCGCCTGCTCGAACGCGGCCGACTCGGCCATCCGGGCGGCATCGCCGCCCAGGTCGTCCCGCAGCAGACGGGTGTAGATCCGGGTCGAACCGGCCGACTCCGGCTGGAGACAGAAGAAGATCGTGTTGGTGATCCCGGCGTCCGGATATTCGGTGCGCAGGCGCAGCATGAACGGCGGCCGGTAGACATAGGTCGAGATCCGCCGCTGCACCAGGGGCCGGATGCCGGCCGCGACCCCCGGGTCCTCGGGGTTGGCGACCTCCTGCTCCATCACCACCCGGAAGCCGTCGCCGTCCGCTTCGACCGTGTACGGCGGCACGACCAGGCCGGCCTCGGTGCCGATGGTCGCCGCGTGGACGAACGGGAAGTGCGCGGTGTCCAGAAAGTTGTCGGCCAACAGGCCGGCCGGCGCGCGGGTCGACGCCACCTCCAGCCAGATGTCGTCGAACTCCGGCCCGTCGTGCTCGGGCAGGTCGATGAGCTCGGCGAACGGCTCCCGCGGGGCGATCCACACCAGGCCGTAGCGCTCGGCGACGGCCCAGGGGACGGTGGCCCGGGCCTTGCGCGGGGCCGGTACTCCGGGTCCGAGCGAGGGCACCGCGGTGCACTCGCCGGAGGCTCCGAAACGCCACCCGTGGTAGCCGCAGACCAGCTCCGCACCTTCGATGCGGCCGGCCGACAACGGGACCAACCGGTGCGGGCAGCGGTCCTCGAACGCCGCGATCCGGTCGTCCAGCCGGGCGATCACCCAGGCCTGGCCGAGCAGCCCCACGGCCGTCGGCTCGTCGGTGACGTCGCGCGAACGGGCCACCGGATGCCAACCGTGCCGCAGCGCCGGCTCGGTGTTGGTCAGGTACCGGGGGCCCTGCTGGCGGGGCGACTGCTGCTGGGGCGTCATGGGCGACCTCCCGCTGGTGATCCACCGTCCGGCCGACCCCGGACGGGCACCAGCGAGCCTACGAAGAGCGTGTTTCACCGACGGGTCGCCGTCGGTCGGCCGATCGTGTGCACACTGTGATGCCACAGTGTCACATAGTGTCACCTTCGGTGAACAAGCTTGTAACCTCGGCGCGCTACCGTCATGGAAATGCGATTCCACCGGGTCCGGCCCGGCCGGGGGACACCCCGCCCGGCCCGCCGCGTCACCCCGGTCGGGATCTGCCCCGGAACGCCGGTCGCGCCAATGGCGTCGCGGCCGGCCTCCCGGACCGCGTGGGCAGGCGGGTGGGTGCACGATGACCGGCGGGGCACTTTCACCGGTCGGGCCACGATCGCCGGCGGGCCACGATGACCGGCGTGGCCACCATGCGACGGCCCCGCTCGCTGAGCGAGGCGATCGACACTTTGGCGGCCTCTCCGGGCGCCGATCTGCTGGCCGGCGGCACCGACCTCGTCCCCGCGCTGCGGACCGGGGCCCGCCCGGTCCGCGAGATGATCTCGCTGCGGCGCATCGTCGAGTTGCGGGCCCGAGGGGCGGCCGGTGACTGGCTGACCATCGGCGCCTGCGCGACCTATGCCGATCTGGCCGGCTGGTCGCTGGCCCCCGGTCTGGCGGCCACCGCCCGCTCGGTCGGCTCGCCGCAGATCCGCAACACCGGCACGGTCGGCGGAGCACTCGGCACCGCGAGCCCCCGGGGTGATTTGCTCACGTTCCTGGTCGCGGCGGACGCCGGGGTGGTGGTCACCGGACCGGTCGGCCAACGCCAGCTCGGAATCGGGCGGTTCCTGGCCGACCGGCACGGGCCCGACGAACTGGTCACGGCCGTGAAGCTGGCCCGTCCGTGCGGGCCCCAGACCTACCTCAAGATCGGGGCCCGCCAGACCGCGTCCATCCCGGTCGCGTCGTGCGCGCTGGTCGTCGACCGGGTCCGCCGGCTGGTGCGATGCGCGATCGGCGGGGTCGCGAGCCGGCCGGTGCGCGCGCTGGCGGCCGAGGATCACGTCGCCGAGACCGCGGACTGGTCGACCGGCGCGCTCCCACCCGACGCCGCCCACCGGTTCGGTGAGCTGGTCGCCGAAGCGGTGACGACCGCGCCCGACGTGGCCGGTGACGACGTCTACGCCCCGGCCGCCTACCGTTCGCACGCGGCCGGAGTGCTGGCCCGCCGGGCCGCCGCCCGCTGCCTGGCCGGGGCGCGCGGCGCGGACGCCCGCCGGCCGTGATGCCGGCCACCGACACCGGGTCGACGCCGGGCGCCGCCCTGGAGCTGGCCCCGGGCCTGGCCCCCGAGCCGACCGTCTCCTACCAGCTGCGGGTCGACGGGGCCCGGCACCAGGTCCACGGCGCCTGGCTCGGAGCCTCCCTGCTGTCGGTGCTGCGCGACACCCTCGACCTGACCACGGTCAAGGACGCCTGTGAGCAGGGCCGTTGTGGTTCCTGCTCGGTCCTGCTGGACGGTCGGCTGGTGGCGTCGTGCACGGTGCTGGCCGCCGACGCGGAAGACGCCGAGGTGACCTCCGTCGCCGGGCTGCGCCCGTCCGGGCCGGCCCGCGCCGTTGCGGCCGCCTTCGTGCGGGAAGGCGCCGTGCAGTGCGGGTACTGCACGCCCGGGATGGTCGTCGCGGTCACCGACCTGCTGGCCCGCCGCCCGGACGCGGACGACGGCGAGGTCCGTGAGGCGCTGTCCGGCAACATCTGCCGCTGCACCGGGTACGGCCGCATCCTGGCCGCGGTCCGGGCTGTCCAGGACGAACGGGCGGGCCGCTGAGCCGCGAAGGTGGACCGGTGACCGGGCCGGGCGCGTGGCCGGTGCCGGGAGCCGACCGGGCGCTGGAAAGGGCGCGGATCGGTCGGTCCGCGCCCCGGCCCGACGGTCCGGCCAAGGTGGCCGGCACCTTTCCGTATGCGAACGACCTGCGGGTCCCGGGCATGCTGCACGCCCGCACGCTGCGCAGCCCGCATCCGCACGCCCGGGTCCGCCGGATCGACGCCACCGCCGCCCGGGCGATGCCCGGGGTCGCCGCCGTCGTCACCGCCGCGGACGTCCCGGGCGTTCCCACCTACGGTCTGATCCACCCCGACCAGCCGGTGTTCGCCCCGGTCGGCGGGGTCGCGCGGTACGTCGGCGAGCCGGTCGCGGCCGTTGCCGCGGTCGACGGGCGGACCGCCCGCCGCGCGCTGGCCGCCATCGAGGTCGAGTACGAGCCCCTCGAACCGCTCACCGATCCGCGGCGGGCCGCCGACCCCCGCACCCCGCCGATCCATCCGAACGGCAACATCTACCGCGAGCTGACCCTGCGCCACGGCGACCCGGGCGCCCGGGGCCCGGTCGAGGTGGTCGATTCCTACCTGGTCGGCCAGCAGGACCAGGCCTTCCTGGCCTGCGAGGCGGCGCTGGCGCTACCGGCCGCCGACGGGGGCGTCGACCTGATGCTCGCGACCCAGTGGCTGCATTCCGACCGCGACCAGATGGCCGCCTGCCTGGGCCTGCCCGAGGAGAAGGTGCGGCTCACCCTGGCCGGAGTGGGCGGCGCGTTCGGCGGCCGGGAGGACGTGACGCTGCAGATCCACGGGGCGCTGCTGGCCCTGGCGACCGGCTCGCCGGTCCGGATCGCCTACGACCGGGAGGAGTCGTTCCTGGCCCATCCGCATCGCCACCCGGCGCGGATGTGGTTCCGGCACTCGGCCACCCGCGACGGGGACCTGATCGCCGTCGCGGCCCGGATCGTCATGGACGGCGGGGCCTACGCCTCGTCGTCCCCGGCGGTGATCGCCAACGCCGTCACCCACGCGGCCGGCCCTTACCGGGTCCCCAACGTGCGGGTCGACGGGGTCGTCGTGCGGACCAACAACCCGCCCTGCGGGGCGATGCGCGGGTTCGGTGTCCCCCAGGTGACGATCGGTCACGAGGCGCAGATGGACCGGCTCGCGACGGCGCTCGGGATGGATCCGGTCGCCCTGCGGCTGCGCAACGCGATCGGCCCCGGGGACCTGCTGCCGACCGGCCAGGCGGTGCCGCCGCCGCTGCCGGTCCGGGAGGTCATCGAGGCGGTCGCGGCGGCCCCGGCGCCACCCCCGGCGACCGCCGCGACCCCGGCCCGCGACCGGCCGGGCGGTCGCGGTGCGCAGGCCGACCCGGCCCGGATCCGGCGCGGCACCGGGTACGGGGTCGGCGTCAAGAACCTGATGTTCTCCGAGGGCTTCGACGACAGCGCGACCGCCCGGGTCGTGCTCGAGCTCGACCGGGACGGTCAGCCGCGCGCCGTCGTCCACACGGCCTGCGCGGAGGTCGGGCAGGGCTTTGTCACCATCGCGGGCCAGATCGCCCGTACCGAGCTGGGGTTGGACGCGGTGGTCCTGGCCCCGGCCGACACCGCCGTCGCGTCGGCCGGCTCGACCAGCGCGTCCCGGCAGACCTGGATGAGCGGCGGCGCGGTGCGCAAGGCCTCGGTGGCGGCGGTGGACGAGGTGCTGCGGCGGGTCGCGGCGTCGCTGCGCCTGCCGCCGGCCGCGGCCGCCACCCCGCGGCGGCTGCTGACCCTGGCCGACGGCGCCGTGACCGGACCGGAGGCCGGGGTCAGCGTGGGCCTGGCCGACGTGCTCGCCGCGGGCGGGCCGGTCGACGTCACCGAGACGTTCCGGCACCGGCCCACCCATCCGATGGACGCCTTCGGGCAGGGCGACTGCCACGTCGCCTACGCCTGCGCCGCCCACCGCGCGGTCGTCGACGTCGACCTCGACACCGGGTTGGTGCGGGTGGTCGAGCTGACCCTCGCCCAGGATGTCGGGACGATGCTGAACCCGCTGTCGGTGCTGGGTCAGGTCGAGGGGGGCACCGCCCAGGGCCTGGGGCTGGCCCTGATGGAGGAGCTGGTGGTGACGGACGGGATGGTCATCAATACGACGTTCCACGACTATCTGTTGCCGACCGCCGCCGACGTGCCGCCGCTGCGGCTGATCCCGATCGAACAACCCGCGCCCGAGGCCCCGTACGGGGTCAAGGGCATCGGGGAGGCGCCGACCGGTACCGCGACCCCGGCGATCGTGGCCGCCATCCGCGATGCCGTCGGCCGGGACCTGCGCCGGGTGCCCGTCCGCCCGGCCGATCTGGTCCTGCCGCCCGACCCCACGGTCTACCTTGCGCCGCCGGACGAGGACCCGGAACCGCAGGGCCCGGCCGAACCGGCGGCCCGCGACGGGATGGGGCTGTCGGACGCGACCCCGGGCGCGGGTACACCGCCCGGGCCGGACCAGCCGCCCGCCCCGGGCGCGTCCCCGTGAATGACCGGCCGCCGGTGACGTTGCCCGACCGGATCGAGGTGCTGCGCTCGACGCGGGTCGTCACCCCGGACGGGATCCGGGCCGCCGCCGTGCACGTCGGGCCGGACGGGCGGGTCGCCGCGGTGACCGACCCGGGAGCAGTGCCGCCCGCCGCCGCCGTCACCGATGTCGGTGACCTGGCCGTGCTGCCCGGACTGGTCGACAGCCACGTCCACGTGAACGAGCCGGGTCGGACCCGTTGGGAGGGCTTCGCGACCGCCACCCGGGCCGCGGCGGCCGGCGGGGTGACGGCGATCGTCGACATGCCGCTCAACGCCATCCCGCCGACCACCTCACTCGCCGCCCTGACCACCAAACGGGCCGCCGCGGAGGGCACCGTCGTGGTCGACGTCGGCTTCTACGGCGGCATCATCTCGGCGTCCGACCGGGCCCTGGTCGATCTGGCCGAACTGCACGACGCCGGGGTCTTCGGGTTCAAGGCGTTCCTGTCGCCGTCCGGGGTGGCCGAGTTCCCGCACGTGCCTCTGGACGTGCTGGCCACCGCGTTGGGACAGGCGGCCCGGCTCGGCGCGCTGACCGTCGTGCACGCCGAGGCCCCGGCGGTCCTCGACACCGCGCCGGGGGTTGTCGGCCGCCGGTACGCCAGCTGGCTGGCTTCCCGGCCCCCGGCCGCCGAGACGGAGGCCGTCGCGTCGCTGGCCGGGCTGGCCGCGGCGACCGGCGCCCGGGTCCACGTCCTGCACCTGTCGGCCGCCGCCGCCCTGGACGACCTGCTCGCGGCGCGGGACGCGGGGGTGCCGCTGACCGCCGAGACCTGCCCGCACTATCTGACGCTGCTGGCCGAGGACGTCCCGGACGGCTCGACGGTGTTCAAGTGCGCTCCGCCGATCCGGGAGGCCGCGAACCAGGAACGGCTGTGGCAGGGCCTGGCCGCCGGCCTGTTCGCGGGGGTCGTCACCGACCACTCGCCGTCCGATCCGGCCGCCAAACGGCTCGATTCCGGCGATTTCGGCGACGCCTGGGGCGGTATCGCGTCGCTCCAGCTGGGGCTGCCGGTCGTCTGGACCCGGGCCCGGGCCCGGGGTCACGACCTGGCCGATCTCGTCCGGTGGATGGGCGCCGGCCCGGCCGATCTGGTCGGGCTGTCCGGTAAGGGGCGGATCCGACCGGGCGGCGACGCGGACCTGGTGGTCTTTGATCCGGAGGCATCGTTCGTGGTGGACCCCACCGCCCTGCGGCACCGGCACCCGCTCACCCCCTACGCTGGCATTCGGCTGGACGGCGTGGTCCGGGCCACCTACCTGCGGGGACGCCGGGTGGATGCCGGGGGTCCACCGCGCGGGCGGCTGCTCGCGCGATGACCAGGCCGGCACCGACCGTCCGGCCCGACCGCGACGCGGTGACTGGGGACAGTTGAACTGGAGATCACAGTGAGCGACGCCTCCGACCGGGACAATCTCGTCGATCTGGCCGCCGCGCGGTTCGGGGGCGGCGTCGTCGCCACCAACGACGAGTTCTTCGCGCACGCCTCGCGGATGCTGCTGCTCGAGCCGCCGATCGCCCGGCCCGGGGTCCATACCGATCACGGCGTCTGGACCGACGGCTGGGAGACCCGCCGCCGGCGCCGCCTGCCCGGCAGCGACTGGGCGATCGTCCGCCTCGGGGCCCCGGGGATCGTGCGGGCCGTGACCGTCGACACCTCGCATTTCACCGGCAACGCCCCCGAGTCCGTGGAACTGCTCGGGGCGGCGGTCGACGGGTATCCCTCGACCGAGGAACTGGCCGATCCGGCCGTCGAGTGGGTGCCGATCGTGACCCGCGTCCCGGTCGAGTCGGACGCGGTGAACACCCTGGCGGTGGTCGACGCCCAGGCGCACCGCATCACCCACGCGAAGCTGGTCATCTACCCCGACGGCGGGGTGGCCCGGCTGCGACTGCTGGGCGAGGTGGTGCCCGATCCCCGCCGGTTCGACCCGGTCACCGTAGATCTGGCCGCCGCCGAGCTGGGCGGGGTCGTGATCGGCTGCAGCGACATGCACTACGGCGACCGGCACAGCCTCAACCATCCGGGCGAGGCCCGGGTCATGGGCGAGGGTTGGGAAACCCGCCGGCGGCGGGGGCCCGGGCACGACTGGGCGCTGGTCCGGCTGGCCGCGGCGGGCACGGTCGCGGTGGCCGAGGTCGACACCCGGCACTTCAAGGGCAACGCGCCCCGCGAGGTGGCCCTGTGGGGGCGCTACGCCCCGGACATCGCCGACGAGCGATTGGCCGCGGGGGCGCTCGACGAGGATTCCGGCTGGTTGCCGCTGCTGCCGTCGACCCGGGTCCAGCCCGACACCCGTCACCTGTTCGACCTTGAACCGCTGGTCGCCGCGCCCGACGGGCTGACCCACGTCCGGGTCGACGCCGTCCCCGACGGCGGCCTGGCCCGGCTGCGGCTGTGGGGGTCCCCGGTCCCGGCCGGCCGCGAGACGCTCGGGCTGAGCTGGCTCGATGCCCTGCCGGCGGGGGCGGCCGCCGCGCAGCTGCGGGCCTGCTGCGCGTCGTCGGCGTGGGTGACCGCGATGGTGGCCCACCGGCCGTTCGGCGGGCTGCCGGCCCTGCTCGCGGCGGCCCGCGAGGAATGGTCGCGGCTCGAACCGGACGACTGGCGCGAGGCGTTTGCCGCCCACCCGCGGATCGGCGAGCGCGGGACCGCCCGGGAAGCCGCCGAGCAGGCCGACGCGTTGACCGCCGATGACGCGGTCACCGCCGCGCTCGCGTCGGACAACATCGTCTACGAGGACCGGTTCGGGTACGTCTACCTGGTCCGGGCGGCCGGGCGGACCGCCGAGGAAATGATCGCGCTGCTGCGGGAACGGCTCGGGAACGACCCGGAGGCCGAACTGGGTGTGGCCGCCGGGCAGCAGGCCGAGATCACCGCGCTACGGCTGGGTCGGTTGATCGGCGGCCCCGACCGAGCCGCGACATGAGCCTGTCCACGCACGTCCTCGACACGGCCGCCGGCCGGCCGGCGGCCGGGGTGCCCGTGCGGCTCGACCAGTTGGTGGGGGGCGGGAGCTGGGTGCCGCTCGGCACGGCCGAGACGGACGCCGACGGGCGGGTCGGGTCGCTGCCTCTGGCCGGCGCCGGCCGGTACCGGCTCGTCTTCGACACGGCGGCCCGCTCGACCTTCTTCCCCGAGGTGACGATCACGTTCGCGGTCGCCGACCCCGCTGAGCACCACCACGTTCCGCTGTTGCTGGCCCCGTTCGGCTACTCCACCTACCGGGGGAGCTGACCGCCGGACTGGGCCGGACTGGGCCGGTCAGGCGGTCAGGGTGTGCACGGTCGCGTGGTCGAGTCCGGCGGCCGTGAGCCCGGCGTCGTCGAGCAGTCGGGCGTCGAGAGCCCGGCGGACATGTCCGGCCAGCGCCCGGGCCGTCGCGGGTTCGTCGGCGACCGCTCCTTCGGTGCGGGCCGCCGCATACGCCGAGAGCCGGTCCAGCGCCGCGGGGAGCGTCTCCAGCAGGCCCGCCGCGACCGCCGCGTGCCGGCTGACCAACTGCGCCGGATGCAGATCCCAGCCCTGGTAGATGCCCCGCCACCAGGCCCGTCGGACCAGGTCGGCGTGCCGTCGCCAGCCGGCCCGGACCGCGTCGCGGTCGCCGACCGGCAGGATGTTCGACGAGCCGTCCGCCACCCGCACGCCGGTTCCGGCCGTGGTCAGCTGCATGAGCGCGGTGGCCAGCTCCACCGCCGGGTGATCGCTGGCCTGGTGGGCGGCGGCGACGCCGAGGGCCGCGGAATAGTCGTAGGTCCCGACGTGAAGGCCGGTGAGCCGGTCGCCGCCCGCGGCGACCAGGGCCGGTAGCGCCAGGACAGCGGCCGGCGTCTCGATCTGGATCTCGAGCGGGACGGGCGCGATCCCCAGCCGGTCCTCATAGGCAGCCAGGATCTGGACGAACACCGTCACCTGCTCGGCCGCCGAGACCTTGGGCAGCGTCACCACCAGACCGGCGGGCACCAGACCGGCGGGCACCAGACCGGCGGGCACCGGGCCGTCGGCGGCCAGGGTGCTCAGGAACAGCCCGAGGCTGCGCAGGCCGCGGGCCCGCACGGCCGGGTCGAGCGATTTCGGACGCAGCCCGTACGACGCCGGCAGGGTTCCGGCCGCCGCCGCGGCCAGCACCGCCCGGGCGGCGGCGGTGGCGTGCTCGTCCTCGACGTCGTCGGCCCGGATGCCGTAGCCGTCCTCGAGGTCGATCCGCAGGTCCTGCACCGGCTCGGTGGCCAGGACCCGCCGGACGTGCGCGTCGACCGGGCCGGCCAGGTGTTCCGGAGTGCCGGTCGCGGCGGCCAGCGCGGCCGGGCTCGCCGCGTGCTGGTCCAGGGCCGCCAAGGCATTGATCCCCCAGACCAGGGCGGTCGACGCGGCGAACCGGTCGGCCGGGACGTAACAGGTGTGGACGGGCTGCCGGCCGGGCCGCTCGCCCGGGAAACGCCGGGCCAGCGCCGCGTCGACCTCGGTCAGTGGCGCCGTCAGCCGGGCCACGAGATCGTCGTCCAGGACTGAGCCGCTCGACGGTCGACCGTCCAGAACTCCGCCGTCCGCGACTCCGCCGCGTGCCGACCGGTCGTCGCGTGACCCGCCGTCAGGACCGCCCACCGTCCCAGTGTGCCCGGCCGGCCAGACTCCTGACCGAAATAGACGCGACCCTCGGTGCGGACCTCCGGAAAGGTCACGGGTCCTGAGCTCACGTGAATCCCGTACGCGACTCTCGTCGACGGTCCCGCCCGCGTGGGCGCGAAGGGCCAGTTCGGCGTGCCGGTGCTCCTGGGGGCGCCGGCCGGCGCGAAACGTCTTGTCGTGGGCTGCCGTAGCTGGCGTTGACGCGGGGGTCATATCGCGTCCTTTCAGGTCGGCGAAACCGGTTTGGCGGGGTAGGCAACACCGCGATACTATCGAACATGTGTTCGAGACGCGAGTGGCCCTTGACCCTGACCACCACACCATCCACCCGGAGGTGACCGACCCCCTCGACCTGGTTGAACTGACTGGTTACGACCGACACGCACGGCCCGTGGCC
>JAMFSN010000158.1 GCA_026225295.1 Frankia alni | reverse complement strand
GGCTGTGCTATGCGGAGGCACTGCGGTCGGGTACCACCTCGGTGATGGACATGTGGCGCCACCTGTCCGGTTCCGCCCGCGCCGCCGGTGACCTGGGGTTGCGGGCCACGCTCGTCCCGTACGTGTGTTCCGGGCCGGGCCGCGGCTACTTCGAGACGATCGCCACCAACCGGCAGCTGCTCGAGGAGGTCGGGACGACCGGTCCGGTCCGGTCCTGGGTCGGGCTGGAACACCTCCTGTACTGCGAGCCGTCGACCTACGCCGAGGCGATCGCGCTGGCCGACGAGTTCGACACCCAGATCCACACCCACAGCTCGGAACAGCGGGCGGAGGTCGCCCTGGTCGAACGGACCTGGGGCCGGCGCCCGCTGGCCGAGCTGGCCGCCCGGGGCCTGCTCGAGGGAGGTCGGTGCGTGGTGGCCCACTGCGTCTGGCTCGACGACGCCGAACTGGACCTGATCGCGGCAACCGGCACCCGGGTCGTGCACTGCCCGACGTCCAACATGAAGCTCGCGTCGGGGACCGCCCGGGTACCCGCGATGTGGGCGGCCGGCGTGACGGTCGGGCTGGGGACCGACGGGGAGAAGGAGAACAACACCCTGGACCTGCTGGAGGAGACGAAGTTCGCAGCCCTCGTCCAGAAGCTGGCCGGGTTGGACGCCGCCGCCGGCGACCCGTGGGACATCCTGGCCATGGCCACCGTCGAGGGGGCCCGGTGCCTGGGCCTGGCCGAGGAGACCGGCAGTCTGGCCCACGGGTGGGCGGCCGATGTGATCACCGTCGACCTGCGGCGGCTGCACACCACACCCGTGCTGTCCGGCGAGCTGTCGAACGTCGCCGCGCACCTGGTGTTCGCGGCGGGCGGCGCGGACGTCGACAGCGTCTGGATCGCCGGCCAGCGGCGGGTGAACGGGGGGACGCTGCTGGCGGTGGACGAGGCGGGGCTGCGGGCCGACGCCCAGGCGGCCGCCGAGGAACTGTTCGCCCGCCGCGCCGCCCTGGCCGGCCGCGACGGCGGGGACGGCGGGGTCCGGCGCGGAAACGTCGGAGCCGACGGATAGCGTCCGGGCATGGACGACGGGACCGCTTCTGAGATGGGGCCGCCCGAGGTGAGGCCGCCCGAGGCGGGTCCGCCGGCGGCCGGGCCGAGCGACGGGGACCCCGGGCCGGACGGCGGCCCGCGGGTGGCGCCGGAGCCGACGTTCGAGCGGACCTGGCTCGACGAACGGTCCTGGGTGGACGTGGCCCGCGGCTGGGTCCAGGGCGGCGACCGGCTCTACCGGGACCTGCGGGACGGTCTCGAGTGGAAGGCCGGCACGATGTGGCGCTACGAGAAGTTCGTGACCGCTCCCCGGCTGTCGGCCTGGATCCCCCGCGACGGCGCCGTGCCCTTCCCGGCCCTGGCCGAGGCGCACCGGACGTTGCGGCGCCGCTACCGCGTCGAGTTCGACGGCTTCGGCCTGTCGCTCTACCGCGACGGGCAGGATTCCGTCGCTTACCACCGCGACCGCGAGCTGCGCTGGCTGGACGACACGGTGATCGCCATCCTTTCCCTGGGGACGACCCGTCCGTGGCTGCTGAAGTCCCGCCACCTGCCGAAGTCGGCCCGCATCCTGAACGACGACCGGGGCGAAGGGCTCGACCTCGCCCCGGCGTCCGGCGACCTGATCGTGCTCGGCGGTCGCACCCAGGCCGACTGGCTGCACGCGGTCCCGAAGGTCCGCGGCGCGATCGGGGGCCGGATCTCGATCCAGTGGCGGTGGACCTCCCGCGCCGGCCGGCCCGAACAGGGGCCGGGCTACGCGGCGGCCCGCTCGTTCACCCGGTGACGGCGTTCACCCGGTGACGGCGAGCCCGCCGCCGACCGACCGCGCGCTGGTGGACCTGCTGCTCGACGGCGGCGCGGTCGTCACAATGGACAGGGCCCGGCGGGTCCTCGAACCGGGCTGGGTGGCGGTGACCGACCGGACGATCACCGCGGTCGGCGACGGGCCGCCCCCGGCTGCCCACCGCCGCATCGACACCGCTGGTCACATCGTCATCCCGGGCCTGATCAGCGTCCACCAGCACGCGATGGACTTCCTGCTGCGGGCGGCCCGGCGGCGACCGACCGACTTTCTCGACTGGCTGCTGGGCGTCTACTACCGGGGCGTGACGGCCATGACCGCGACGGACGCCTCGCTCGCCGCCACCATGGCCGTCCTGGAAGCCCAGCGGGCCGGCATCACGACGCTGTGCGACAACTGGGGCGTCGGGGGCGGCACCGACTCGGGCCGCGACCGGGCCTGCCTCGACGCCACCATCGCCGCGTACCGGCGGGCCGGTGGGCGGGTCCTGGTCGCCCGCATGCTGGGCGACACCCTGCCGCCCGGGTGGGCCGCCGCGGCCCGCGCCCACGGCGTTGACCCGGCCGCGCTGGTCACCCCGACCGGGCCCGCGATCGACGCGGTGGCCGCCCTGCTGGCCGACCATCCGGCCGGCGGGCTGGTCACCGTCGGCCCCGCGCCGGAGCTGCCCGAGATGGCCAGCCCCCGGCTCCGGACCGCGGTCACCGCGCTGGCCCGCGCGGCGGGCGTACCCGTGTGCACCCACCTGGCCGCCTCCCCGGCCAGCGCCGCGGCGGCCCCGCTGGCCGAGCTGGACGACGAAGGCTTCCTGGGTGGCCACCTGCTGGGCGCGCACGCGTCGGCGGTGGGGCCCGCCGACCTCGCCCGGTTGGCGGCCCGCGATGTGCGCATCGCGCACTGCCCGGGGGCGACCGGAGCCCTGGCCGGCGCGGTCACCCCGGTCGTCGCGATGCGGGCGGCCGGGATCACCGTCGGGCTCGGCACCGACAACCCGAGCCTCAACCCGCGCGTCGATCTTCTCGAAGAAGGCCGCTGGGCGGCCCGGCTGGCCCGGCTGCGCGATGGGGATCCGACGGTCCTGCCCGAGAGCGAGATCCTGGCCCTGGCGACCGTGGACGGGGCGCGCTGCCTCGGACTCGACGGCCTGGTCGGCGCGCTGGTCCCGGGGTTGCGGGCCGACCTCACGGTGCTTGACGCGCGCGGACCCCACTGGTGGCCCCGGGCCGACCCGACCAGCGCGGTCGTGCGCTCGGCGCGCCCCGGCGACGTGCGCCACGTCCTCGTCGACGGGCGCGCGGTGCTCACCGACGGGTCCCCGACCTGGCTGTCCCCCACCGGGCTGGCCACCGTGGGTACCGATACCCAGCGGGCCGCGGACGACCTGCTGGCCCGCACCGGACTCGACCGGCCCGCCGAAGGGAGCCACCGATGACCATGACCGAACCGCCGGCCGCCGAACCGCCAGCCGCCGAACCGCCAGCCACTGAACCGCCCAGCTACGAGGTGGCGATCGGCTCCCAGCGGGTCCGGCTGCCGCTCACCGAGCTGTCCGACGACCTCACCGTCGCCCTGCTGATGACGATCGACCGGGGCGTCGCGTTCATCAGCCGGGCCGGGGCCGACCTGGCCGCGGCCCTGGCCGGTCGGGACATCGAGGTGGTCGCCTCGGCGGCGACGCTCGGCATCCCGGTCGCGCTGGAAGTGAGCCGGGCGCTGGGGCTCGACGACTACGTGATCCTGCAGAAGACACCCAAGGCGCACCTGGCCGACGCCCTGGCCGAGCCGCTGACCTCGATCACCACGGGGACGCCGCAGCGGCTGCTGCTCGACCGGGCGCGGGTCCCGGCGGTCGCCGGCCGGCGCGTCGCGTTCGTCGACGACGTGATCGCGACCGGCGGGTCGGTCGCGGCGTCGCTGCGGCTGCTGCGGGCGGCCGGCGCCGAGATGGTCGCGGTCGGCGCGCTGCTCACCGAGGCCGCCGCCTGGCGGACCGTGCTGGGCGCCGACGCCGAACTGGTCACGGCGCTGGGCAGCATCCCGATCTTCCGGCCGACGCCCACCGGCGAGCTGGTCGCGGACTGGACCGGCTGACCCGTCCGCCCGGTGCCGACGACGTGAGCGCCGCCCGATCCGGCCGGCGGCGCTCACGTCAGACGTCAGGCCGCCGGCACCAGCGGTTCGCACAGGCTCAGCCGGATCACCGTCCGGCCCGGCCGGGACCGGACCTGCACCAGGTCACAGAGCTGGTTGGCCAGCCACAGACCACGACCGCCCTCTTCTCCGAACTCGGGCATCAACCGGCCGACCAGGGGATCGCGGACCCAGCCCTGGTCGGCGATCTCGCAGACCAACGAGCCCCGTTCGACCCACACCCGCAGCACGCCGGCTCCGCCGCCGTGCAACACGCTGTTCGTCGCGATCTCGTGGACGGCGAGGGCCAGATCGTCGGCCCGGTCGCGGCTGAAGCCCGCCGCCCGCGCGTGCCGGAGCGCCGCGCCGCGCGTCGCGGCCAGGACCTCCCCGGAGAAGGTCAGGCGGTCGAGAACCGTCGTCGGTTCTGGCAGTCCGCCCGCGAGCGTGGTCTGCCCGGCGCCGGAATCGCGGTAGGCCGGATTGTCGTGGACGGCGGTCCCCGACCGCAGGTACGGATGCGCGTTGGCCGCCCCGGCGAGGGTCGGACCGTCGAGCACCGTCGCGTCGTAGAGGCAGAGCAGCCGCCAGCGCCGGTCGGTCGCGAAGGCGACGTTGAGCAGCGTCTCCTCCCGGCACAGCGCCTCGACCTCGGCCTCCGGACGGCCGCCCGGCGACCATTCGCAGACCCCGCTGAATGGCCGGTCCGGATCGCCGTCGGCCAGCGCGAGCTCCCGCCAGGCCGGGATGGTCCGGGCCGGATTGCGGCCGAGCTCGGCGACGGCGAGATAGGTCAGGGCCGGGTCGTGGCCGTCGATCCCCAGCGCGGCCCGCAACCGGACGATGTTCGCGGCGCCCAGCGCGACGACGACCCGGCCGCCGCCGGCCAGGCCCTCACCGACGAACGCCGTGACCCCGGCCAGGAACTGCGATTCACCGTGATGGGCCAGCATCTCGTGCGTCAGGCCGGTTGCGGCGGTCGCCTGGATGGGCTCCCCCGTACGCATGGATCCGAGAGTAGCGCGCCGGGTCCCGACGGGGTGACCAATCGCTGCACGTGCATCGGCACGGGACTACAGGACGGACCCGGGCGTCCGGCGCCGGCCGATCACCCGCCGGCCGCCCCCCGATGGCGCGGGACCGGTGGACGCGGGCCGCCCGCCCGGCGAGTATGCAGCCCAGATCGGCGGCGCCGGACGCCCCGCCGCCCACCCCGGGGAGGCCGCATGCGCTCAGTAGTGGTAACCCGGTTGGACGGGCCGGAGGCCGCCCGGATCGCGACCGGACCCGACCCGGAGCCGGCCGCGAACGAGATCCTGATCGAGGTCCACGCGGCCGGCGTGTCCTTTCCCGACCTGCTCATGACCCGGGGTGAGTACCAGATCAAGCCGCCGCCGCCGTTCACCCCGGGCTCGGAGGTGGCCGGGATCGTGCGCTCGGCCCCGCCCGGGGCCCACGTCGCGCCGGGCGACCGGGTGGCCGCCTTCCCGGGTCGGGGCGGCTTCGCCGAACTGGTCGCGGTCAGCCCGGACCGGGTGTTCGGTCTGCCCGACCGGTTGTCGTTCGCGGCCGGCGCCGCGCTGCCGATGAACTACCTGACCGTCGAGTTCGCCCTCGGCCGGCGCGGCCACGTCCAGCCCGGCGAGACCGTCCTCGTGCACGGCGCCGCGGGCGGCGTCGGCACGGCCGGGGTCCAGGTGGCCAAGGCCCTCGGGGCGCGGGTGATCGCCGTGGTCTCGTCGACCGCCAAGGGCAAGGTCGCGCAGGCCTGCGGGGCCGACGAGGCCGTCCCGAGCGACGATTTCCGAGCCGCGGTCAAGGAGCTGACCGGCGGTCGGGGCGTTGACGTGGTGCTCGATCCGGTCGGCGGGGACCGGTTCACCGACTCGCTGCGCTCGCTGGCCCCCGAAGGCCGACTGCTGGTGGTCGGGTTCACCGGTGGGGAGATCCCGACCGTCCGGGTCAACCGCCTGCTGCTCAACAACCTGGATGTGGTCGGGGTCGGCTGGGGCGCCTTCGCCCTCGGCCGGCCCGACTTCGTGACCGGCCAGTGGGAGCGGCTGCGGCCGTACCTCGAGTCGGGCGCGGTCGATCCCTACCTGGGCGGCTCGTATCCGCTGGAGCAGACGGCGGCGGCGCTGCGGGAGATGGCCGACCGCCGCCTGACCGGGAAGCTCACCATCGCCGTCCGCTCCTGACCACCG
>JAMFSN010000157.1 GCA_026225295.1 Frankia alni | reverse complement strand
GGCCAGCAGCAGCGGCCCGTCGGAGACGAACGCGGTGACGCTCACGGCCGGCCGCCCGCGGTCGGGCTCATGTGCCGGCCTGCAGCTTCGTGAAGATCGGGGTCAGGTCGGCCGGCTGGGCGCCCCCGGTGATGCGGGCGGCGATGCGGCCCTGGGCATCCAGCACGAACGTCGAGGGCAGCCCGGGTGCGACCGGCCAGGATGCGGCCAGCTGGCCGATCCGGTCGACGATGCTCGGGTAGGGCACGTGGTTGTCCCGCGCGAATGCCTGCCCGTTCGACAGTCCGTCCTTCTCGTTCACGCCCAGGAACGCGATCTGCGCATGACTCTTGGCCAGGCCCACCAGGCCGGGCGTCTCGCCCCGGCACGGACCGCACCAGGACGCCCAGAAGTTCACCACCACGATGCGGCCCCGCAGGCTGGCCAGGCTGGTCGTGCCGCCGGTGAGGGTCGGACCGGTGAGGTTGGGCGCCACCTTGCGGTGGGCGGCGGGGACGAAGTCGGAGTTGGCCGACTGCTGGACGAATCCGAAGCCTCCGCCGGCGGACTGGTCGACGCTGTTGGACGCCCCGGAACAACCCGCCAGCGCGAGCGCGAGGGCGCACAGCGTCGCAGCGACGCCGATCGTCCAGCCGACGCGGCGGCGCTGCCTGTCAGTACGCACGCAGACCAGTATGTGCCTCGATCCGACCGGGGCCGTCATCCCATCTACGACCACTTGTAGAACACGAACCAGAGTATGCCTCCGCGTCGCGGGACGCCCGCCCACCCGGGGCCGGTGCCCGGATCGGTCAGGCGCCGGGCCGGCCGGAGGCACGGGCCGCCGTCCAGTCGGGGAACAGCAGGCCGGCCACCACGATGTCGGCGAAGGCGCCGTCGACCCAGGCGTGTTCGCGGCGGACCCCCTCCTCGACGAAGCCCGCCCGCCGGGCCGCGCCGCGCAGCGCGGTGTTGGTGGCCAACGTCTCGATGTCGGCCCGGAACATGGCCCGGACCTCGAACAGGTACCGGCACACGACCCGCAGCACGTCGGTCCCGAGGCCCCGGCCGCGGGCCACCGGCCACAGCGTCACGCCGATGCTGGCCGTCCGGTGGGGGGCCCGGAAGATGTTCACGTACGCGGTTCCGACCAGCTCGCCGGTAGCGATCTCCTCGACCGCGAACGACACCTCGCGGGCCGGGGGCAGATCGTCGAGGGCCTCGACGGCCTGCCGCTCGGCCCGGCTGTAGGGGACCGGCAGCCACGGGGTCTCCTGGACCAGTTGCCAGGTGGTCAGGTCGTGGGCCCCCATCCAGATGGCCCGGGCGTCCTCCGGGCGCACGGCCCGCAGCCGCACCGACCGCCCGACCAGTGGATCGGGGTCATCGGCCGCCCGGTCGTCCGCCGCGACCGGGGCCGGGTCGACCGGGGCCGGGTCGACCGGCGCGGGCGTCGGTGCCACCGCCACCGGCGGCGCGGTTGTCGGGGTCGGCGCGACGCCCTCGGCCGCGCCGAGCGCGGTGGGTTCGCCGGGCCCGCCCGGCCCCGGGTCGTGCCACTCGTGGGCCAGCCGCCCGAAGACGACCGAGTCGCTCAGCTTTCCGTACGTCCACTCGTAGCTGCGCAGCAGCGCCTCGCGGCGCAGGCCGATGCGTTCGGCGGTCCGGACCGAGGCCGTGTTCGGGGTGGACGCCTCGTACTGGAGCCGGTGCAGGCCGCGGATCGTGAAGGCGTACCGGCACAGCACCTCGACGATGTCCCGGCCCAGGCCCCGGCCGCGCCACCGCGGGGTCAGGGAGAGCCCGATGTTGCCGTACCGGTTGTGGCTGTCGATGCCCCACAGGTCGGCCTGACCGTAGACGACGGTGTCGTCCCGGTCGGCGACCACGAACCAGGCATCGGCCGCGTCGGCGGGCTCCCGCAGCCGGGCGATGTGGCGGGCCAGGAAGCCGTCCGGCGAGTCCGGGATCCAGGCCCGGGACGACATCAGCATCATCATCGTGGACGCGTCGCGCGTGATCTCGTACAGGGCGTCGGAATCCTCGGCCCGGGGGGCACGCAGCAGGACCCGGCCGCCGAGCAGTCCGGGCACCGGGGGGGCCGGCTGGTCAGGCACCGAGGGCGCTGGTTGGTCAGGCACTGACGGTGCTGGTTGGTCAGGCACTGACGGTGCTGCTTGGTCAGGCACCGACGCTGCCCTGCTTCGTCACGCCCGGCCCGTTCGGCTCCGCGTACCCGACGCGGGTCAGGGTCCGGTCGCGGTAGACCGCCGAGGTCACGCTGGCCAACGCGCACTGCCGCCGGTCCGGGCGGTGCCACAGGTGCAGCCCCTCCAGTCGGCGGCGGGCCGTCCACACCGGCAGCTGGTGGCTGACCAGCACGACCTCGCGTCCCGGCCAGGTGTCCCGCCACTCGGTGACGGCGGCCAGCATCCGCCTGGCGATCTCCTCGTAGGGCTCGCCCCACGAGGGCCGGAACGGGTTGTAGACGTGCTTCCAGGCCTCGGGATGGCGCAGCAGGCCCGGCCCGGGCTCGACCCGGGTGCCCTCGAAGGCGTTCCGGCTCTCGATGAGGCGCGGGTCGGTCTCGACGGTCAGGCCGTGGGCGGCGGCGATCGGCGCGGCGGTCTGCCGGGCCCGTTCCAACGGGCTCGCGATGACGGCGGCGACGTCATGGTCGGCCAGGTAGCGGGCCGTCACCTCGGCCTGGTGCTGCCCGGCCTCCGAGAGCCGGAAGCCGGGCAGCCGCCCGTACAGGACCTTGGTCGGGTTGAAGACCTCGCCGTGCCGGACCAGGTTGACCGTGGTCGGCGTCACGCCGGCACCGCAACCGCGGCGGCCGCCCGGGCGGCGTGGGGGGCGGCGTCGGCGATGACGGCCAGCGCGTCGTCGTCGTGGGCGGCGGACAGGAACCAGGCCTCGTAACCGGACGGCGGCAGGTACACCCCCCGGTCGAGCATGGCGTGGAAGAACGCGGCGTACCGGGCGGTCGACTGGGCCCGGGCGCCGGCGTAGTCGATGACCGACGCCGCGTCGGTGAAGAAGAAGCTGAACAGCGAACCGGCTGTCGACAGGACGTGCGGCACGCCCTCCTCGGTCAACGCGGTGGCGACGATCCCGGCGACGTCGGTGGCCCGGCTGTCGACCGTCTCGTACACCTCGGCGGTGCAGTGTCGCAGCGTCGCCAGCCCGGCCGCCACGGCCAGCGGGTTTCCGGACAGGGTGCCGGCCTGGTAGACGGGCCCGGCCGGCGCGAGGCGCCCCATCACGTCGGCCCGGCCGCCGAACGCGGCGGCCGGCAGCCCGCCGCCCATCACCTTGCCGAAGGTGAACAGGTCGGGGGCCCAGCCTTCGGCCGCGCCCTCGATGCCCCACCAGCCGGCCGGGCCGAGCCGGAAGCCGGTCAGCACCTCGTCGAGGATCAGCAGGGTGCCGTTCGCCGCGCACAACCGGGCGAGCCCCGCGTTGAAGCCGGGCAGCGGGGCGACGACCCCCATGTTGGCCGCGACCCCCTCGGTGATCACCGCGGCGATCTGGCCCGGGTGCTCGGCGAACGCCATCTCGATCAGGGCCAGGTCGTTGTAGGGCAGCACGATCGTGTCGGACGCGCTGGCCCCGGTCACCCCGGGGGTGTCGGGCAGCGCGAAGGTCGCCACCCCGGAGCCGGCCGCGGCCAGCAGGCCGTCGACGTGCCCGTGGTAGCAGCCGGCGAACTTGATGACCTTGCTGCGGCCGGTGAAGCCGCGGGCCAGCCGGACCGCGCTCATCGTCGCCTCGGTGCCCGAGTTGACCAGCCGGACCTGTTCCAGTGGGGCGACCCGGGCCACGAGCTCTTCGGCCAGTTCGACCTCGCCGGGGGTGGCCGCCCCGAAGCTGGTGCCCTTGGCGGCCGCCTCGGCCAGCGCCTCGACGACGGCCGGGTGGGCGTGCCCGAGGATCATCGGGCCCCACGAACAGACCAGGTCGACGTAGGTCCGACCGTCGGCGTCGACGATGTGCGGGCCGGATCCGCTGACGATGAAGCGGGGGGTTCCGCCGACCGCCCCGAACGCCCGGACCGGCGAGTTCACCCCGCCCGGGACCACCGCGCGGGCCCGGTCGAACAGCGCGCGGGAGACGGGCGCCTCGTCCACCGCACCGGCCGGCGGGGCGCCCGTCGACGGGGCGCTGGGCGTCGGGGCACCGGGCGAGCGGGTGCCGGGAGAGACCACCATGCCTGCGATCCTCGCAGGTCTGGCCGGCGGCCACCCGCGGAGCGGGTCCGGTGACCCACCGTCACGAGGAACCGGAAGGGCGCTTCGGCCCGCGGTCGTGTCGTTGATGGCGGTGCCCGGCGGCCGGGCGCCGGCTCGACCGGCCCGGCGGCCATGCACGGCGCCGGGGCCGCCCAGACGATGCCGGTGCGGGCCCACGGGCTGGCCGCCCCCCGGGTCTCGACTTTTACGAAGTGTGGCTGCTGAACACGAAGACGAACGCGGTACTGCCGGTTGGCGTGCTGCCGGACGCCGGGACGGGCCGGTACTCGCTGCCGGCCGCGCGGGTGGCCGGCGCGGTGCGGCCCACGGTCGTCTGAGTCCGGCCGAGCCGGGCCGGGATGGAACCGGCGCCGACCCGACCGGCGCGATCAGACGGCGTGGATGCTGACCCGGGCGCCGAGGACTTCCGCCAGCTTGCGGATGTCGTTCGGATCGCTGGTCACGATCGCATCGCCCCGCTTGGCGGCCGAGAGCACTACGGCCGCGTCCACGATGTCGCTGACTCCGGCATTCCGTAGGAGTCGTCCGACGTCCCGGGCGTCGATCTCGACGAAGGGCTCGATGGCGCACCCAGAAAGGAACCGGGCCAGGTTCACCTGCGGGCCGCCCCGCCAGGCCTGGGCCAGAACGGGCGCGGGGACGACCGGAGTCACCTCGCGTTCCACGGTCCGACGGTGGAAGGGCCAGATGTCCGATCCGAGCTTCTGAGCCAGAATCAGAGCGCCGGTGTCGTAGGTGATGCCCGTGACCGGGTGCTTGCTCGCCTTCATCGCCCGACCCCCAGGTTGTCGAGGACCTCGTCGGCGCGCCGCAGATCCTCGTCCGAGATCGGGCCGTTCTCCGCCTCGTACTCGCGGATCCCGGCCAGGCCCCGCTCGATCCTGACGCGGTGCTCGACGATCTGGTTCAGCCAGGCGGAGAGGCTGAGCCCCGCCTTCGCCGCCGCCGCCCGAGCCGCCGTGAGCAGTTCAGCGTCCAGCGAGACGGAGACCTTCGTAACGGCCACGTCGTCAGGGTAGTCGAGCACTTCGTACCGGCGGTAGGAAAGCGTTGGTGGGGCCTCCATGAGACAGGCGCTCATGTGTTCACCTCGCGACGCCAGGGGAACTGATCTGCTTACAAGCAAAAATCGTACGTCACGCTCAGCGGTGGATCAACTGCAATATGGCGACATCGAGGGACCGGACCCGCGCGAAATCGGGGGCTCTCGGGAGGTTGGTAGGCGCAAGAGGACCGGCGGCGGTCCCCTAACCTGGCCAGCCTCGGGTGGCCCGCCAGCCCGGCGGCAAGTGGCCGGGTCCGCAGGCGCCGGAGCGTGCGCTGGCGATGACGGTCACGTCCCAGCGGCGCGCGCGCCTACGCGCGGCTCAGCGCAGGCGGCGGGCCACCTCGGTGGCCCAGTAGGTGAGGATGATGTCGGCGCCGGCCCGGCGGACCGCGATCAGCGTCTCGTCGATGACGCGCTCGCGGTCGATCCAGCCGTTGGCGGCGGCCGCCTCGACCATCGCGTACTCGCCGGAGACCTGGTAGGCGGCCACCGGCACGTCGACCGCGTCGGCCACCGCCCGCAGCACGTCGAGGTAGGCCAGGGCCGGCTTCACCATCACCGCGTCGGCGCCTTCGGCGAGGTCCAGCGCGACCTCCCGCAGCGCTTCGCCGGCCGAGCGGGCCGGATCCTGCTGGTAGGCCGACCGGTCGCCGAACTGGGGGGCGCACTCGGCGGCGTCCCGGAACGGCCCGTAGAACCCCGACGCGTACTTGGCCGAGTAGGCCAGGATCGGGACCGACCCGAAGCCGGCGCCGTCGAGCGCCGCCCGGATCGCCCCGACCTGCCCGTCCATCATCCCGCTGGGCGCCACCACCCCGACCCCGGCGCGGGCCTGGGCGACCGCGATGGAGGCGTACCGCTCGAGGGTGGCGTCGTTGTCGACCTCGCCGGCCGCGGTCAGTAGCCCGCAGTGACCGTGGTCGGTGTACTCGTCGAGGCACAGGTCGGCCATCACCACGCACTGGTCGCCGACCTCGGCCACCAGGTCGGCGATGGCCAGCTGGACGATGCCGGCCGGGTCGTCGGCTGAGGACCCCCGGCCGTCCTTGACGGCCGGGATCCCGAACAGGATGACGCCCCCGACGCCCGCGTCCACCGCCTCGGCGGCCGCCTTGCGCAGCGAGTCGCGGGTGTGCTGGACGACGCCGGGCATTGACGCGATCGGGGCCGGCCCGCCGATGCCCTCCTTGACGAACATCGGCAGGACCAGATCGGCGGGCGCGACCCGGACGTCGGAGACGAGCCGGCGCAGGGCGGCGCTGGTCCGCAACCGCCGCGGCCGGGCCACCGGGAACTGCGCGGTGTCGATCCGGATCCCGTTCGTCACTGCGCCACCTCCGTCGTCCCGCCCGTCGTCCCGACCCTGCGCCCGTTACCGCCCGTTACCGCCCGTTACCGCCGGCCGCGCCGGGAGCGGGGGAGGCGGGCGGACAGCGGTCCGACCTTGCCCAGCTCCTCGCGCTTGTCCATCGCGAAGTCGGCCAGCGCGCCGACCAGCGACGGAATGGTGGCCTCGGGGGCCTGGACGTCGACCCGCAGGCCCAGCTCGGCGGCGGTCGCGGCGGTCTGCGGGCCGATCACGGCGATCACCGTCGTCTCGTGCGGCTTGCCGGCGATCCCGACCAGGTTGCGCACGGTGGACGACGAGGTGAAGGCGACCGCGTCGACCCGGCCGCCCTTGAGCGCCTCGCGGACCGGCGCGGGCGGCGGGGCCGCCCGGACGGTCCGGTACGCGGTCACGTCGTCCACGGCCCAGCCGCGGTCCTTGAGCCCCGCGACCAGGGTCTCGGTCGCGATGTCGGCCCGGGGCAGCAGCACCCGGTCGATCGGGTCGAGCACGTCGTCGTAGTCCGGCCACACCTCGAGCAGGCCTTCGCTGGACTGCTGACCGGTCGGGATCCGGTCGGGGCGGATGCCCCAGGACCGCAGCGAGTCGGCGGTGGCCTCCCCGATCACGGCCACCTTCACGTCGGCCAGGGCCCGGGCGTCCAGGCTGCGTTCCTCGAGCTTCTCGCGGACCGCCCGGACCGCGTTGACGGACGTGAACGCGACCCACTGGTAGCGGCCGGACACCAGCCCGGTGATGGCCCGGTCCATCGGCGCGGCCGTGCGGGGCGGCTCGACCGCGATGGTCGGCACCTCCAGCGGGCTCGCGCCGTGCCCACGCAGCAGGTCGGACATGACGGCCGACTGCTCTTTGGTCCGGGGGACCAGCACCGTCCAGCCGAACAGGGCCCGGGTCTCCCACCACGACAACTTGTTGCGGCCGGCGACCGCCTCGCCGACCGCGACCACCGCCGGGGACGTGGCGAAGCCGGCCGCGTCGGACTCGACCCGGTCCAGCGTCGAGGTGATGGTGCGCTGGTCGGTGGTGGTGCCGTCGACGGTCACCGACACGGGGGTGTCGCCGGCCCGGCCGTGCTCGACGAGGACGGCGGCCAGCTTGCCGACCTCTCCGGGCCCGGTCGTGACGACCAGCGTGCCGGGGGCCTGCGAGATGGCGGCCCAGTCGACGTCGCCCGGCAACGGCGAACCGGCGAGCCCCGAACCCAGCCCGCCGAGCGGGGACAGGCCGGCGCCCAGCGGCGAGCCGAAGCCCGACGAGGAACCGAAGCTGGAAACCCCCAACGGCGTGAGCGGGCTCAGCGTCCCGTCGCCGAAGCCGCTCCCGGGCAGGGACGTGGTGGCCGTGCTGGCCAGGGTGACCGGCAGCCCGGCCGCGACGCCCGCGTAGGTGGCCACCGCCGGCCCGGTCGGCACGCCGGGGATCAGGCGGAACGGGATTTTGGCCTTGGCGAAGGACTGCGCGTCGCTCACCCCCTGGGCGGTGAGCCACGGGTCCGAGGCGTACAGGCGGACCACCCGGCCGCCGGCCCGGGCCCGGGCGACCACCGCGGCGGTCGCCGCGTCGGCGTCGGTGAGCGGCGATGACGCCTCCCCGTCGCCGATCATGAGAATCTCGGCGGTGAGCCCGGAGAACATCGCGGGCGGAACCTCGACGTCCGCGATGATCACGTCCGCACTCTCCAATGCCTGCGCAGCAAGCACGGTGAGCAGACCGGGGTCACGGGGGCCGGCGCCGACAAGGGTGACCGGAATGACGGACTTGCGGGTACGGCGGGTAGCCATGGCTAGCTGTGTCCCATCAGCGTGTGTGCTCCGGCGGACAGCATGATCTCCGCGAGGCGCTGTCCCAGCACCTCCGGCTGACCGGCCGGACCGGTCAGCGCCCGGCGCAGGACCGTCGAGCCGTCCGGCGCGGCGACAACTGCGTCAAGTCGGATCTCGTCGTCGTCCGCGCCTCGCGGCGGGACGTCGGCAAGGGCGCCGACCGGCGCGGTACACCCGGCCTCAACGGCGGCGAGGAAGGCACGCTCCGCGGCGACCGCCGTCCGCGACGGTAGGTCGTCGAGCGCACACCGTAGCAGTTCCGCCAGACCGGCACGATCCCGGCTACCGTCCGCGACACACTCGACCGCCAGCGCACCCTGCCCCGGCGAGGGCAGCATGACCGCCGGATCGAGGATCTCGGTCACCGCGTCGAGGCGGTCGAGCCGGTCGAGGCCGGCCCGGGCCAGCACCACCGCGTCGACCTCGCCGTCGATCGCCTTCTTGATGCGGGTGTCGACGTTGCCGCGGATCGCCACGACGTCCAGGCCGTAGCCCAACGCCCGTAGCTGGGCGGCCCGCCGGGCCGAGCCGGTGCCGACCCGGGCCCCCCGGCCGAGCTGCGCGAGGGTCCGGTCGGCCGGCGACACGAGCACGTCGCGGGGGTCGGCCCGGGGCGGCACGGCGGCCAGGGTGAGCCCGGCGGCGGTCGTGCTGGCCGGCAGGTCCTTGAGCGAGTGGACCGCGAAGTCGACGGTCCCGGCCAGCAGCGCCTCCCGCAGCGCGGTGACGAAGACCCCGGTCCCGCCGATCTGGGCGATCGCGGCGGTCGACCGGTCGCCGGCGGTGACGATGGGGACGAGCTCGACCTCCCGGCCGGTCGCGGCGCGGACCGCCGCGGCGACCTGTTCGGACTGGGCCAGGGCGAGCGCCGACCGGCGGGTTCCCAGCCGCAGGGGGGCGCCCCCGGCAACTCTGGTGGAACCGGCGGAGCTGGTGGCACTCACGGGACCTCCCGCAGGTCAGGGGCGGACACGACGGTGGGGGCGTCCCGGGGCAGGCCGAACAGCTCCCGCAGGGCCTCGGCGTAGGAGTCGCCCCCCGGCGCCTCGGCCAGGGCCTGGACCCGCACCGTCGGGGCGTGCAGCAGCTTGTCGGCGACCCGGCGCACGCTGCCTTCGATGGCCGCCCAGGTCTTGGGGTCGAGGTCGCCGAGCCGCCCGCGCAGGCGGGCCAGCTCGTCGCCGACCACCTCGGCGGCCTGGGCCCGCAGCGCCACCACCGTGGGAGTGACCCGCTGGGCCCGGCGGCGGTCCCCGTACGTCACCACCTCGCCGGAGATCATCGTGCGGACCGCCTCGACGTCCCGACCGGCCTGCTGGCCCTCCAGCAGCTCGCGCAGCGTCTCGAGGTCGATGACGGTGACGCCCGGCAGGTCCCGGACGGCCGGGTCGACGTCGCGGGGCAGCGCCAGGTCCAGCAGGACCAGCGGCCGCCCGGCGCGGCGCTCGGACGCCGCCGCGATCACCTCGTACGGCAGCACCAGACCGGTCGCGCCGGTGGAGGAGACGACCAGGTCGGCCAGTTCGAGTTCGTCCACGAGGCCGGCCAGGCCGGTGGCCCGGCCGTTCAGCGTGTCGGCCAGCCGTTCGGCCCGGGCCGCGCCCCGGTTGGCGATGACCAGGTCGCCGCCCCCGGCCCGGCGCACGATCGCCCCGGCCAGCGCCCCGACGGCGCCGGCCCCGATCAGCAGCACCGGCCGGTCGGCCAGCAACCCGGCCGGGAGGGTCCCTCCGAAGGTCGTCGGGTCGGCCGGCGGCTGGTCGCCGTCCGCCCGCTCGCCGGTCAGCTGGTTCCCGGTCAGGGTGGCCGCCGCGAGCTGGATGCCGACCGAGACGATGGACGAACCGGCCGCGTCGATCCCGGTCTCGGAGTGAGCCCGTTTGCCGACCCGCAGCGCCGTCTGGAACAGCGTGGTCAGGGACCGGCCGATGCCGCCCTCGGCCTGGCTGGCCCGGAACGCGGCCCGCACCTGCCCGAGGATCTGCGATTCCCCGACCAGCATCGAATCCAGGCCACTGGCCACCGAGAACAGGTGGGCGACGGCCCGGGCCTCGTGATGGACGTACAGGTGGGCGGTCAGGTCGTCGAGGGCCAGCCCGCTGATCCGGGCCAGCTGGTCGGACACCTCGGTGACCCCGCCGTGGAACGTCTCCACCTCGGCGTAGACCTCGGTGCGGTTGCAGGTCGACAGCAGCACCGCTTCGACGACGTACGCGCCGGAGACCAGGTCGTGCAGCACCTTGGGCACATCGTCGGTGCCCACCGCCGACCGCTCCAGGAGGGCGGTCGGCGCGGTGCGGTGGTTCAGGCCGACGACGAGCACGCTCATGGCCGACCCCCGCCGGTCGCCTGGGCCGCGGTGCCGAGCGCGCCCGATCCGGCGTCGATGGGCGCCGGGACGGGGGGCGCGGGAACGAGGGGCGTCGGCCGCCCGCCGTCCGAGCGTTTCCGAGCCTCGTGAAAGGACAGGATCTGGAGTTCGACCGCGAGATCGACCTTCCGCACGTCCACTCCTTCCGGTACCGACAACACGGTCGGCGCGAAGTTGAGGATGCTCGTGACGCCGGTCGCGACGAGGCGGTCACAGATCTGCTGCGCCGCTCCGGCGGGCGTACAGATCACACCGATGGTGATGTTGTTCGCGCTGACGACCGCCTCGAGCTCGACCAGCGGTCGGACCTCGATGCCCTCGACCCGTTCGCCGATCCGGCGCGGATCGGCGTCCACCAGGGCCACGATCCGGAAACCGCGGGAGGAGAAGCCGCCGTAGCGGGCCAGCGCGTGCCCGAGGTTGCCGACGCCGACCAGGAGGACCGACCGGTCCTCGGTGAGTCCCAGTTCCGCCGCGATACAGCCAACCAGGACATCGACGTGGTAGCCGACGCCCCGGGTCCCGTACGAGCCGAGTTGGGAGAGGTCTTTGCGCACTTTCGCCGAGGTTACGCCGGCCGCGCTCGCGAGGGTGTCCGACGAGACCATGTCCACCCCGCTGTCGGCGAGGGCGGCCAGGACCCGCAGATACAGGGGCAACCGGGCCACGGTCGCCTCGGGCACCGGCGGGCGCGTCCCCGCCCCCGCGACCACCCGACGGGGCTCGGCCACCCCCGCGACGACACGACGAGGTTCGGCCACGAGGACTCCCGGTAACACGCTTCCCATGCCCCCGGTCGCCTGGCTCTCTGCTCCGACGGCAGTTGTCCGGCCTGAGTTTACGACTTCGTGAAGGCGTTCACGAACTCTGATGATCTTGATGGGCGGCCGGGGAGCCGTTCCGGCCGCCCTTCCGGGTCCGCCACGGCCATCGCCCGACGGTCAGATCCCGGCGCAGCCGGGCCTCATCAACCCGCCAGTAGCCGTGCTCGCGGCCGTCCAGAAGGGTCACCGGAACCCGGTCCCCGTAGGAATCGGCCAGCTCAACAGACCTGTCGATGTTCACCTCGCGCCAGGTGACCTGACATTCGGCGGCGATCCGGATGACGGCCGCCCGGGCGTCATCACACAGATGACAACCTGGCCGAGTGAGGAGGGTCACTCGCTCGGGTCGGGGGTCAACGTCCGGGTTCACGTGGTGAGCGTAAACGGCTCCCGGGTCGGCCCGATGCCCTCGGCGTCCCGGATTCGACCCGTGACCACGATAAATCTTCGTTTCAACTACTCACAGTGCCTGAGAATGGGCACAACGCTACAGTGAGTTACCGAACTACTGGCCGTTAGTGAACCACGTTCCCGGACGGAGTCACTCCGCATGCCCACCGTGCCCGTTCCCGCCCCCGGGCGGCCCCGTCCGGGGCGGTCGCGCGGCCGACCGGTGGCCCGCGCGGCGCCGGGGCCGGCGTCGGGAGCCGTGCGGCCCGCCGCGCTGGCCGGATCCGGGTCGGGGGTCCGCGGCGGCCGCCGGTACCAGAACGGCCCGGACGGCCCGCGGCCCGGCGCCCGGTTCGCGGACCCCGTCGACGCGGGCCCTGTCGGGACGGGCCCCGTCGGGCCAGGCCCGGTCCACCCGGGCACCGAGCCCGAGGTCGAGCCGGCGGGCGATCCGGCCTCGGATCGGCTGGTCGACCAGGCCCGGGCCGGTGACGTCGAGGCGTTCGGACGGCTCTACGACCGCTATCAGCCGGTTGTCCACCGGTACGTGTCCTATCGGGTGGGCACCCTCGCGCTCGCCGAGGACATCGTCAGCGAGACGTTCCTGCGGGCGTTGCGGGGCATCGGCGGCTTCACCTGGCAGGGCCGCGACGTCGGGGCCTGGCTGGTCACGATCGCCCGGCATCTCATCGTCGACCATCTCAAGTCCAGCCGGTTCCGGCTGGAGCGCCCGACCGCGGACGTGCTCGCGGTGGCGCCGGCGGTTCTGGTGGCCGGCCCCGAGGACGAGGTGATCGAGTTGATGACCAATGCCGCCCTGCTCGACGCGATCCGCGGACTCGGGCCGGAGCAGCAGGAATGCGTCGTCCTGCGGTTCCTGGAGGGGAGGTCGGTGCGGGAGACGGCCCTGTCGATGGGGAAGAACGAGGGTGCGGTCAAGGCGTTGCAGTACCGGGCGGTCCGGGCCCTGGCCCGGGCTCTGCCGGCCGGCGCGGTCGGCCGGGGCTGACCGGATCGACCGGTAGACCGCCACCGGCCGCCGGGCCGGCGTTCAATTGGCCGGGTGCGGCCGGACCGGGCGGGCTCGGAAGGATCACGAGAGGGACGCGGATGGTGCTGGGACGACGCGGGGGTTCGGACGCGGACATATCACCACCGGACCCGCCGCCCGCTTCGCCGCCGACGGCCGGGCCGCCCAACGACGGGGAGCCTCAGGATGGGGAGCCTCAGGACGGTCAGCCCCAGAACGGGGTGGGGACCGAGCCGGCCCCGCGCGGCAGCCGGGCCCGGATCGCGGGCGGCCTCACCTCCCGCCTGCGCTCGAAGGCGAAGGCTGACGCGGCGGCGGCGGCGGCGCTGGAAACCGCCGCGCGCGCCGAACCGCACGCCGGGGACCCGGCCGCGGCGGCCTTCTTCGACGTCGACAACACCCTGCTGGCCGGCGCGTCGATCTTCTACTTCGCCCGCGGCCTGGCCGCCCGGGATCTCTTCCACACCCGTGATCTGTTCCGGTTCGGCTGGCAGCACGTCACCTACCGCTTCTCGGGCCAGGAGGACACCGAGGGACTGCGGGACGTCAAGGACGCGGCCCTGGCCTTCGTGGCCGGCCGGGAGGTCGCGGAGATCGTCCGCTACGGCGAGGAGATCTACGACGAACGAATGGCCGAGCGGATCATCTCCGGCTCCCGGGCGATCGCCGAGCAGCACCTGGAGGCCGGGCTGCGGGTCTGGCTGGTGACGGCGACCCCGGTCGAGCTGGCCTCGATCATCGCCCGTCGGCTCGGCCTGACCGGCGCGCTCGGGACGGTGAGCGAGATCGTCGACGGTCGTTACACCGGGCGGCTGGTCGGCGACCCGTTGCACGGCCCGGCGAAGGCGGCCGCGGTGCGCGCACTGGCCGCCCGGGAGGGCCTGGATCTGTCCAAGTGCTACGCCTACAGCGACTCGGTGAACGACGAACCGATGCTCTCGTCGGTCGGCCACCCGATGGCGCTCAACCCCGATCCGGACCTCAAGTCGCTGGCCCGCCGGAACGAGTGGCCGGTACGCGATTTCCGCACCGCCCGCAAGGCGGCCCGCATCGGCATCCCGACCGCGGCCGGGTTCGGCGCGGTCGCGGGGGGCGTGGCGGCCGGGGTAGCCCTGCGTCGCCGGTACGCCTGAGGCGCAACCTCGGAACCGCCGTACGCCGGAGCCGGGACGCGGTCAGCGGCCGCTGGGCATGCCCGGGTCCAGCGGGGTGCCCAACCGGGTGGTCGGGCGGGCGATCCCGGTCGCCGCCGCGCGCTGCTCGGCCCGTCGACCCCGCCGCCGCATGACCACCAGGGTCGTCACCGAGGCGATCTCCAC
This sequence comes from Frankia alni, assembly GCA_026225295.1. GTDB lineage: Bacteria > Actinomycetota > Actinomycetes > Frankiales > Frankiaceae > JAMFSN01. The sequence goes on along the minus strand of JAMFSN010000157.1, from coordinate 839 downwards.
CAGGGCCATCCAGGCGGCCAGCACCGGCTCGTCGATGACGACGAGCAGCACCACCGCGATCGGCACCGTGGTCAGGTAGAAGACGGCGAACGCCCGCTCGACCCAGCGCCGGATCGGGCCGTCGGCGTCGGGCACCGGCTCGGACACGTTCATCAACACCTGCCTTCGGAGTCGACCGGGGCGGCCGGGCGACGGACTCAGAAGAACACCGAGCGGCGTTCCATCAGCAGGCCGTAGAGGGACTGCTGGATCGTCTCGCGGATCTGGTCGGTGAGTTCGAACACGAGCATCGGATCCTCGGCCGCGGCCGGGGGCAGATCCGCCGTGTCCACCGGCTCGCCGAACTCGATCAACCATTTGGACGGCAGCGGCACCAGCCCCAGCAGGCCGAGCAGGGGAAACGTAGGCGTGATGGGCAGGTAGGGCACCCCGAGGATACGAGCCAACGTCTTCGCGTTGCCGATCATGGGGTAGATCTCCTCGGCGCCCACGATCGAGCACGGGATGATCGGCACGCCGGTCCGCAACGCCGCCGACACGAAGCCGCCCCGACCGAACCGCTGCAGGGTGTAGCGCTCGCTGAACGGCTTGCCGACCCCTTTGAAGCCTTCCGGCCAGACGCCGACCAGGTGGCCCTCGCCCAGCAGTCGTTCGGCGTCCGCCTGACAGGCCAGCGTCTGCCCCGTCTTGCGGGCCAGCGGGGCCAGGAACGGCAGCGAGAACACCAGGTCGGCGGCCAGCATCCGCAGGTGCCGGTGCTCGGGATGGTGATCCATGATGGCCAGCGAGGTCATGATCGCGTCGACCGGCAGGGTGCCCGAGTGGTTGGCCACCACCAG
>JAMFSN010000156.1 GCA_026225295.1 Frankia alni | reverse complement strand
GTACCACGACGGTGACGAACCCTGCCTGGACGTCATCCCGGGGCTGCGCCGGGACTACAAGGTGCTGGTCGTGTCGGCCTCCGGCCGGCCGGCTGACGTCCTGGGCGCGATCCGGGCCGGTGCCTGCGGCTACGTGACGAAGCTGGCGGACCCACCCATGCTGCTCGCCGCCGTGCGCACCGTGGCCAGCGGCGGTTTCGCGCTGTCCTCCCAACTGGCGGACATCCTGCAGGGGGAACTGACCCGGGTCCCGGTCGCCACGGCGGCTACGGCGGACACCCCGGCGCTGTCCCCCCGGGAACAGGAAGCCCTCGACCTGATCGCGCGGGGCCTCACCCACGCGCAGGCCGCGTCCCGAATGGGCGTCAGCCGCGCGACGGTCGACACCTACATCGAGCGGATCCGCGCCAAGCTACACCTCGGGAACAAAGCGGAACTGGCCCGAGCCGCGATGGAGCGGCGCCCGCCAAGCGGCACGCGGTGACGGTCGCCGCCAGCTGGAATGGTGCGATCGTCGTGGGCTGTCGCGGACCTGGCCTTCACGATCCTCGTGCTGGTGGCCTTCGCGGTGGTAGGCCGACTCAATGTAGTGCTCACAGAGCAGTGCTGCCTCGGTATGCTCCGGCTCTGCCGCCGCGCCGGCCATGTGGACCGTCGCGACCGGTGCCCTGGTGCGGGCTGTCCGCGAGCGGCATGGTGATTTCGAGGTAGGTGCCGGCGCCGGGAGCGGTGTCGATCCGGACGGTGCCGCCCGCCTCCGCGACCCGACCGCGGATGGATTCCTCGAGTCCCATGCCTTTGGGCTGTTCCGCGGGGTCGAATCCGCGGCCCTGGTCGACCACGGTGACGACGAGGGCCGTGGGCGTGGCGGCGAGCCGGAGCACCGCGCTGGCCGTCGCGGCGTGCTTGACCACGTTGGTCAGCGCTTCGCCGACGGCGCCCACGAGCGCGGCGCTTCGCTGGGAGTCCAGCGCGCCGAGAATGGCTGACCCCCGCAGCGTCGCGTAGTTGAACTCCACGCGCAGCCCGTCTCCCGCCGCCCGGGCGGCCAGCTCGCTGAACTGGCTGAGTAGGTCCCCTCCGGCCGCCTCGTCAGTGCCCTCGACGAGGCTCCGCAGCCATCCGGCTTCCTCCGCGACGCGAGCCTTCACGGCCGCGTCCGGGATCCATTGACCGCGGGCCAGGGTCTCCATCGTCTGCAGGACGCGGTCATGCAGCATCCGGGCGTGGCGCAGCCGCTCCTGGTCCCGGGCCAGCCCGGCCTCGCGGGACCGGCTCGCGTCCAGCTCGCCGCCCATGCGGCGCAACTGCCGGGAAACGGCCCAGGCGACCAACGTGTTCGGGAAGTAGGTGATGGCATTGACCGCGATGTGGGGCGCCGGGTCGGCGTGCAGGTGGCCGCCGCCGTAGAGGTAGCCGGCGGTGAGGAAGACGGTCGCCGCGAGCACGGCGCTCAGCCGGCGCAGTCCGATCCCGAACGCCAGTGAGCAGATGACCGAGTAGGGATAGGCGACGTACAGGCCGCCGTATCGCGTGGTTACCACCGCGAAGGCCACCAGCATGAGGATCGTGAAGGCCAGGTCCGCGACAGCCCACGACGATCGCACCTGCCGGGCCCGCAGGCAGACCGTGGACAGGAGGGCGCTTTCCGCCGCGATGGCCGCGACCAGCGCCGCGACCACGGCGCCGTGGCCGCGGTAGTCGGACGCGTTCTGCCCGGTGACGATCGCGATCTCCACCAGGCCGGCCACCCGGAACAGCACGACCGCGCGGGCCAGCGTGAACTCGGTCCGCCCGGCCGCATTCCAGCTGGCGGTGACCGTCACCGCGTGCCGCTTGGCGGGCGCCGCTCCATCGCGGCCCGGGCCAGTTCGGCCTTGTTCCCGAGGTGGAGCTTGGCGCGGATCCGCTCGATGTAGGTGTCGACCGTCGCGCGGCTGACGCCCATTCGGGACGCGGCCTGCGCGTGGCAGGCACCGGCCCGGATCGCGCCCAGGACGTCAGCCGGC
>JAMFSN010000155.1 GCA_026225295.1 Frankia alni | reverse complement strand
GCGCCCGGCCGGACCCGAACCGGCGGGCCCGGGTGACCCAATAGAGTTGGCGGCGTGGCACTGACTCTCCTACCGGCCGTGGACGTCGTGAAGGGCCAGGCCGTGCGGCTGGTCCGGGGCGAGGCCGGGTCCGAAACCTCATACGGCGACCCGCGCGAGGCGGCGCTCGCCTGGCAGCGCGACGGCGCCGAGTGGATCCATCTGGTCGATCTGGACGCCGCGTTCGGTCGGGGCGACAACCGCGAGCTGCTCGCCGACGTCATCCGGTCGCTCGACGTGGCGGTCGAGCTGTCCGGCGGGATCCGCGACGACCTGTCGCTCGACGCCGCGCTCGCGACCGGTGCCGCCCGGGTCAACGTCGGGACGGCGGCGCTGGAAAACCCGGACTGGGTCCGTCGGGCCATCGGCCGCGTCGGTGACCAGCTCGCGGTCGGCCTGGACGTGCGGGGGACGACGTTGTCGGCCCGGGGCTGGACCCGGGACGGGGGCGAGCTGTTCGACGTGCTCGCCCGCCTCGACGCGGAGGGCTGCTCCCGGTACGTGGTCACCGACGTGCACCGGGACGGCACGCTGACCGGCCCCAACCTCGACCTCCTGCGGTCGGTGACGGCGGCGACCGACCGCCCGGTGGTGGCCAGCGGCGGAGTCTCGTCGCTGGCCGATCTCGCCGCGATCGCCACCGTGCCCGGGGTCGAGGCGGCGATCGTCGGCAAGGCCCTGTACGCGGGGGCGTTCACGTTGCCGGAGGCGTTGGCCGTCGCCGGGCGGTCCGGCGCCGACCGGTCCGACCCCTCGGCCGCGGGCCGGACCGCTCCGTGACGGTCGCCGTACGGGTCATCCCGTGCCTCGACGTCGACGCCGGGCGGGTGGTCAAGGGCGTGAACTTCACCGACCTGCGCGACGCCGGGGACCCGGTCGAGATGGCCCGGCTCTACGACGCCGAGGGCGCCGACGAACTGGTCTTCCTGGACATCACCGCCTCGAGCGCCAACCGGGCGACCACCTACGACGTGGTGCGCCGGACCGCCGAACAGGTGTTCATCCCGCTGACGGTCGGCGGTGGGGTCCGGACCGCCGACGACATCGACCGGCTGCTGCGGGCCGGCGCCGACAAGGTCGGGATCAACACGGCGGCCGTGGCCCGCCCCGAGCTGGTCCGGGAATGCGCCGAGCGGTTCGGCAGCCAGTGCGTCGTCCTGTCGGTCGACGCCCGCCGGACCGCCCGCCGGACCGCGGCGGCCGGCGTTCCGCAGGACCTTTCGGACCGCCGGTCGAGCGGCCCGCGTTTCGAGGTGACCACCCACGGGGGCCGGCGCGGCACCGGGATCGACGCGGTGGCCTGGGCGGCCCGCGCGGCCGAGCTCGGCGCGGGAGAGATCCTGCTCAACTCGATGGATGCCGACGGCACCCGGGACGGGTACGACCTGGAGATGATCGAAGCCGTCCGCGCCGCGGTCAGCGTGCCGGTGATCGCCAGCGGCGGAGCGGGTGCGCTGCCCGACTTTGGCCCGGCGGTGGCGGCCGGGGCCGACGCCGTGCTCGCGGCCAGCGTCTTCCACTTCGGGCACCTGCGGATCGGGGACGTCAAGGCGGCCCTGGCCGACCGCGGGCTGCTGGTCCGGTGACCGGTCACCGGTCGCGGTGGCCCGGTGATCAACGGCCCGGACCGTCGCCGGGCCCGTCGGCCCCCCGGCCGGCGTGCGGGAGCAGCCCCCGGCGACGGGGCAGAATGGGGCGGTGACCTCCCGCCAGCCCCCACTCGACCCGGACATCGCCCGGATGCTCAAGCGCGATGGCGCCGGCCTGTTCCCCGCGGTCGCCCAGCAGCACGACTCCGGCGAGGTGCTCATGGTCGGCTGGATGGACGATGAGGCCCTGCGCCGGACGCTGGACAGCGGCCGGGTCACGTACTGGAGCCGCAGCCGCGGCGAGTACTGGGTCAAGGGTGGGTCGAGCGGGCACCGCCAGTGGGTCCGCTCGGTCGCCCTCGACTGCGACGGCGACACGGTTCTCGTCCAGGTCGACCAGGAAGGGCCGGCCTGCCACACGGGCGACCGGACCTGCTTCGACGCCCACCCGCTGCCTGCCCACGTGGTTGCGCCGGACGAGCGGGGCAGCGGCGCCGACCGCCCTGGAGCCGACCACCCTGGCGCCAACCACCCCGCCGCCGCGACCCGCACCGGATCGCGATCATGATCACGGACACCACTACCGGCGAGACCTCGCCGGGCCGTGAGCGGTTCCGGGCCCTGGCCGCCCGCCACCCGGTCGTCCCGGTGACCCGCCGGCTGCTGGCCGACGGCGAGACGCCGGTCGGGGTCTACCGGAAGCTGGCCGGGGGCCCGGGCACGTTCCTGCTCGAATCGGCCGAGCACGGCGGGGTGTGGTCGCGCTACTCGTTCATCGGCGTCCGGGCGGCCACCACCCTGACCGAGCGGGCCGGCCAGGCCGTCTGGGTGGACGGGCCGCCGCCGCCCGGCGTCCCCACGACCGGCAACCCGCTGGATGTGCTGCGGGCCACCGAGGCGGCCCTGCGCGCGCCCCGCGGGCCGGGCGTCCCTCCGCTGCTGGGCGGCCTGGTCGGTTACCTGTCGTACGACATCGTCCGGCGGATCGAGCGGCTGCCGTCGCACGCGGTGGACGACCTGGCCCTGCCCGAGCTGCGGATGTTGCTGGCCACCGATCTGGCCGTGCTCGACCACGCCGACGGTTCGTGCCTGCTGGTGTCGAATGTCCTGGTCGGGGACAACACCGGCCCGGCCGCCCTCGACGTCGCCTACGACGGGGCGCTGCAGCGGCTCGACGCGATGACCGCCGACCTCGCGAAGTGGACCGAGCCGACGGTGGCGACCACCGCGCCGTACGACCCCGAGCACGCGCCGCCGGTGACCTCGACGATGGCCCCGGGCGGGTACGAGCAGGCGGTCGCGGTCGCGATCGAACAGATCCGGGCCGGGGAGTGTTTCCAGATCGTCGTCGCCCAGCGGTTCGAACGGGACACCACCGCCGACGCGCTCGACGTCTACCGGGTGCTGCGGGCATCGAACCCGAGTCCGTACATGTACCTGCTGCGGTTCGCCGACCACGACGTGGTCGGGTCCTCGCCCGAAGCCCACGTCAAGGTGACCGGGCGGCAGGCGCTGCTGCACCCGATCGCGGGCAGCCGTCCACGCGGCGCGACCCCGGAAGCGGACACGGCGCTCGCGGCCCAGCTGATGGCCGACCCGAAGGAGCGGTCCGAGCACGTGATGCTGGTGGATCTCGTGCGCAACGACCTCGGTCGGGTGTGTACGCCCGGGACGGTGCGGGTGGTCGAGTTCGGCGAGGTCGAACGGTTCTCGCACATCATGCATATCGTCTCCACGGTGATCGGTGAGGTGACCGAGGGACGGTCGGCGGTCGACGTGCTGGCCGCCACGTTTCCCGCCGGCACGCTGTCGGGCGCGCCCAAGGTCCGGGCGATGGAGGTCATCGACGAGCTCGAGCCGACCCGTCGCGGTCTGTACGGCGGGGTGGTGGGTTACCTCGACTTCGGGGGTGATCTCGATACCGCGATCGCCATCCGCACCGCCCTGCTGCGGGACGGTCGGGCCTACGTGCAGGCCGGCGCGGGCATCGTGGCCGACTCGGTGCCGGCCAGCGAGGAACGTGAAACCCGTACGAAGGCGGCCGCCGTCTGGCGGGCGATCACCGTCGCCGAGTCCCTGCGACCGGCCACATGACCGCGCCCGCGCCCGCCGCCCGGCCGGCCTCACCCGCCCGATCCCCGGCCGGTGGCCGACGGGAGCTCGCGATCGCCGTCGTCGGGTGCCTCGCCGGGGCGGCCCTCATTCTGTTGTCGGTCAGCGCCACCTGGATCCATCTGCGGGTCGGTACCGGAAGCCGCACCGAAGGTGGCGGGGCGACCGCCGCTGGACCGGCGGTCGCCGCCGCGATTCCCGTCCGGCTCGGGGGCGGGACGGTGGCCCCGGCCGTGACCGGACTCGGCCTGGTCGGCCTCGCGGGCGTGGTGGCCATCGCCGCCACCCGTCGGTGGGGCCGCATCGTGGTCGGCGGGCTGGTCCTGGCGGCGGGCCTCGGCGTCGTGATCGGCGCCGGTCGGATCGGGGTTGACCCGACCGCGGCGGCCCGGGGCGCCACCCCGGTCCGGCAGATCGCCCCGGACGGGGTCGCCGTGCTGCGCGACGTCACCGCGACCATCGGGCCCTGGCTCGCGGTGGCCGGTGGTCTGCTGCTCGCCGCCAGCGGGCTGCTCGTCGTGCTACGGGGGCGGACCTGGTCGACGATGTCCGCCCGCTACGAGGCTCCGGCGGCGCGTCCCGTCAATCCCTGGGACGAGATCGAGCGGGGCGGCGACCCCACCTGAGCACCGCCGGGCGGCCGGTACCGCGCCGTCCCCGCCGGCTGGTTCCGACCGGACCGCGCGCCGCGCGAGATCGGCCTCCATCGACTCCACGAACATCGTCAGACGACCCAGCTGCTGCGACAGCCGGAGCAGCTGGGCCTCCAGCTGATCGTCCGAGACCGGCTGGTCGGCGATCCGACTCATGACGGGCTCCCCTTCCTCTCGCGTGCCTCTCGACCCACTACGATCGAACACATGTTCGATCGTAGTGGGTCGGGCCTCCCGGTGGCCAGTCATTTTTCACACGACCCGAACACACCGGCCGGGCCGGCCGGCCTCCGGGTCGGGCACACTCGGCCAGCGTGGACGGGGATGCGCGGGAACAGCTGACGCAGATCACGACGCCGTCGGCCGGGGCCGGCCCGACCCGGGGCCTGATCCTGGTCATCGAGGACGAACGGCACATCGCCGACCTCATCCGCCTCTACCTGGCCCGGGAGGGCTTCGGCGTCCACGTGGCGGCGGACGGCGCGGCCGGCCTGGCCGCCGCCCGGTCCCTGTCCCCGGTCGCGATCCTGCTCGACGTCCGGTTGCCGGGGCTGGACGGCACGGAGGTCTGCCGGACGCTGCGGGCCGACGGGAACTGGACGCCGGTGGTGTTCGTCACCGCCCGGGACGACGAGATCGACCGGATCCTGGGGCTGGAAATGGGGGCCGACGACTACGTCACGAAACCCTTCTCGCCCCGGGAGCTGGTCGCCCGGGTGCGGGCGGTGCTGCGGCGGGCCGACGGACCACCGCGCGCCGGACACGTGCTGAGCGTCGGCGCCGTGACCCTGGACGCCGGCCGGCGGCGGGTGACGGCCGGTGGGCGGCCGGCCGAACTGACCACCACCGAATTCGACCTGCTGGCGGCGTTGATGCGCCGACCGGGTCTGGTCCACACCCGCGAACGCCTGCTGTCCGAGGTCTGGGGGTACGAAGCGGCGGCCGGCACGCGCACGGTCGATGTCCACGTCGCGCAGGTCCGGGCCAAGCTCGGCGCGGCCAGCCCGATCCGGACGGTGCGCGGCGTCGGCTACACGGCCGACGCGTGAGGTCACCGGTCCGTCGGCCGCGGCTGGCCACCCGGCCCGCCCTGGCCACCCGGATGGCGCTGGTCACGACGGCGGTCGCCCTGCTGGCCGTGGTCGTGGCCGGGGCGCTGACGGTCGGCCTGCTGCGCGACACCGCGGTGGCGGCCTCGCAGCGGACCCTGGGCCGGGAGGCGGCGCTGATCGCGCAGCTGTCCGAGCGCCCGGCGGCCACCGCCGCGCAGCGCCGGACGGTGGCCAAGCTGCTGGTCAGCCAGCGGATCACGATTGTCCGCCTCGATGCCGAGGGGAACATCGACCGGGCCGGGACCCGGCCGGTGCGGGCCGCGGCCGGGTTCGCCCCGGCCGCCCTCGACCCGTCGGAGGTGGCGACCCTCCTGGCCGGCGGTTCCGTCGACCGGACCCGCCGCCTGGGCGGCGTCCGGGCGATCGTGGCCGGGCGCCCGCTCGACGCCGGTGGGGCGATCGCCCTGCTCCAGCCGGTGTCGCAGGCCCGGGAGCTGTCCACTCCGGTCCGCAACCGGGTCGCCGTCGGCCTGCTGGTCGGGTTGGCGGCCGCCGCCCTGGCCGGGACCCTGCTGGCCCGGTGGCTGGCCCGGCCGCTGCGCGGGGCCGCGCGGGCGGCCCACCGGCTGGCCGCCGGTCGGCGCGACGTGCGGCTCGACCCGACCGGGCCGGCGGAGCTCGCCGAGCTCGCCGAGGCGATGAACGCCCTGGCCGCGGCGTTGCAGGGCAGTGAGGCGGGCAACCGCGAGTTCCTGCTGTCGGTCTCGCACGAGCTGCGGACGCCGCTGACCGCCGTGCGGGGCTTCGCCGAGGCCCTGGCGGATGGCGTGACCCCGTCCGCCGAGGTGGCCCGCACCGGCCGGATCATTCTCGACGAGGCCGAGCGGCTCGACCGCCTGGTTTCGGACCTGCTGGACCTGGCCCGGCTGGGCGCTGACGATTTCCGGGTCGAGCCGGCCCCGGTGGACCTGCGGGCCCTGGTCAGGGCGGCCGGCGAGGTGTGGGGGGCCCGGTGCCGCGCCGAGGGGGTCCGGTTCGGCCTGGATCTGCCGGCCGGCCCGGTGATGGTGGTGACCGACGGCGTGCGGGTCCGGCAGATCATCGACGGCCTGGCCGAGAACGCGCTGCGGGTCGTGCCGGCCGGCGCTCCGATCGTGTTCGCCCTGGCCGTGACGCCGCCCTGGGTGGTGCTCGCCGTCCGGGACGGGGGGCCGGGCCTGACCGAGGCCGACCACGCCGTCGCCTTCGACCGGTCGGTGCTCTACGAGCGGTACCGGGGGATCCGGCGGGTCGGCACCGGCGTCGGGCTGGCGCTGGTCGCCGGGCTGGCCGCCCGGCTGGGCGGGGTCGCCGCGGCCGGCGACGCCCCGGAGGGCGGGGCGGCGTTCGCCGTCCGGTTGCCCCGTCCCGACGCGCCGGGCGCCGGCCCCACTACCGACGCACAACCAGCGGCCAGCGGGCCGGTGGTCGGCTGACCGCCGCGGGGGCGCCGGGTTCGTCAGCCGGCGCGGCGTTGCGCCCGGTACGCCCGGCCGGTCGCGGGTCGGCCGGGCCCCGGGGTGGGCGTCGGCCGGCCCACCCACCGCCGGCTTCCGGGCCCGTCGTGACCCGCCCGGGCGGCGCCGGCAGGGGCCGGTCGGCCCGTCATGCGTACCTGGCCTACCATCGCGTCATGGCTGCTCCAGCCCTCGGAATGAACGAATGACAGTCCTCGACGACATCATCGCCGGGGTCCGGATCGACCTTGCCGGGCGTGAGGCCGAGGTCTCCCTCGACAAGCTGAAGGCGCGCGTCGAACGGGTGCCTGATCCCCACGACGGCCTGGCCGCCCTGCGCGCGCCGGGCGTATCGGTGATCGCCGAGGTCAAGCGGCGCTCGCCGTCCAAGGGGGCGCTCGCGACCATCGCCGACCCGGCCGCGTTGGCCGGCGAGTACGAGGCGGCCGGGGCCGCGGTCGTGAGCGTGTTGACCGAAGGGCGCAGATTCGGGGGCAGCCTGGCCGACCTCGACAGCGTGCGGGTCGCGGTCGACGTCCCGGTGCTGCGCAAGGACTTCGTGGTCTCGACCTACCAGGTCTGGGAGGCCCGGGCCCACGGCGCCGACCTGGTCCTGCTCATCGTGGCGGCGCTCGACCAGCTCCGGCTGGTCGGCCTGCTGGAGCGGATCGAGTCGCTCGGGATGACCGCCCTGGTCGAGGTGCACGACAAGACCGAGGCGCTGCGGGCCGTCGACGCCGGCGCCCGCCTGATCGGGGTGAACGCCCGGGACCTGCGGACCCTGCAGATCGACCGGGACACGTTCGCCCGCATCGCGCCGGTCCTGCCGTCCGGCGTGACCAAGGTCGCCGAGTCCGGGGTCCGCGGGCCCCGGGACCTGCTCGCCTACGCGGCCGCCGGAGCGGACGCGGTCCTGGTCGGTGAGGCGGCGGTCACCGATGGTGACCCCCGGCACGCGGTGGCCGAGCTGGTGACCGCCGGTGCCCACCCGGCCACCAAGGTCGGCCGGAGCCTGCCGGGCTGATCGCCTTCGGGCCGGCCCCGTGCCCGGCCCGGTCGGGCGGTGGGTAACCGGTAGGGTCGGGCCCATGGCCGCGGTCGGAGTGTCGGATGTCGGGGTTGCTTCCAGCCTGACCGGACCCACCGGCTCCTGGCCCGACCCGTCGGGCCACTACGGGCCCTTCGGGGGCCGGTTCGTCCCCGAGGCGCTGGTCGCCGCGCTCGACGAATTGTCGGCGGCGTACGAGTCGGCCCGCCACGACCCGGCGTTCACCGCCCGGCTCGACGGTCTGCTGTCCAGCTACGCCGGCCGGCCGACCCCCCTGACCGAAGCGGCCCGGCTGTCGGCCCACGTCGGGGGGGCGCGCGTCCTGCTCAAGCGGGAGGACCTGGCCCACACCGGCTCCCACAAGATCAACAATGTGCTCGGGCAGGCGTTGCTGACCCAGCGGATGGGCAAGGGCCGGGTCATCGCCGAGACCGGCGCCGGCCAGCACGGGGTCGCGACCGCGACCGCCTGCGCCCTGCTCGGCCTCGACTGCGTCGTCTACATGGGCGAAGAGGACACCAACCGCCAGGCGCTGAACGTCGCCCGGATGCGTCTGCTGGGGGCCGAGGTCGTCCCGGTCACGTCCGGGAGCCGGACGCTGAAGGACGCGATCAACGAGGCGATGCGCGACTGGGTGACCAACGTCGACACCACCCACTACTGCATCGGCTCGGTCATGGGCCCGCACCCGTTCCCCATGCTCGTCCGCGACTTCCAGCGGGTCATCGGCGTCGAGGCCCGGGCCCAGGTGCTCGAGCTGACCGGCCGGCTGCCGGATGCGGTGGTGGCCTGCGTCGGGGGCGGCAGCAACGCCATGGGGATCTTCCACCCGTTCGTCCCGGACGCCGACGTGCGGCTGATCGGCTGCGAGGCCGGTGGCGACGGGGTCGCGACCGGCCGGCACGCGGCCGCCATCGCCGGCGGCGCGCCGGGCGTGCTGCACGGCATGCGCTCGTTCTTCCTCCAGGACGACGACGGCCAGACGCTGCCGTCCCACTCGATCTCGGCCGGCCTGGACTATCCGGGCGTCGGGCCGGAGCACGCCTGGCTGCACGAGACCGGCCGGGCCACCTACCGGGTGGTTGACGACGCGGCGGCGATGGCGGCGCTCGGGCTGGTCGCCCGGACCGAGGGCATCCTGGTCGCGATCGAGAGCGCGCACGCGTTCGCCGGCGCGTTCGACGTCGCCCGGGAACTCGGTCCCGACGCGATCGTGCTGATCAACTGCTCCGGCCGGGGCGACAAGGACGTCGACACGGCCGCCCGCTGGTTCGACGTCCTCGACGGCTCCTGAGCCGCGTCGCCGCCTTCGTCCGAACCACCCGAACCACCCG
>JAMFSN010000154.1 GCA_026225295.1 Frankia alni | reverse complement strand
CGGCCGGCGTTCGGTCGGCCGGGCTCAGAGTATGAGCTCGAGGCAGCCGGCGAGTCCGCACCCGCCCGATCTTCGCCGGGCCCGTTGTGCACCCGGTCGCTATCCGCCACAGCCACTACGTACCCCGGCGGCAACGGGATAAATCCGCGTACCCGCCGGCCCGACGAGCTACGATCTGGCCATACGGTCAAAAGTTAGCCCGGCCGGACAGATTTCCGGCCGCATGGATGACGAGCGGACGTTCACCGAGAAGGCCCGGCGCGCGCAGCTGGTCCGCGATTCCCACCTCGCCGAGCCGGTGGTCGGGCACGCCGATGACCGCCACTTCGCCGACGGTCGGATGACCGGCGAGGATTTTCTCGATTTCCGCCGGGTAGGCGTTGAATCCGCCCACCAGGTACATGTCGGTCTTGCGATCGGTGATGGTCAGATTGCCGTCGGCGTCGAGGGTGCCGACGTCCCCCGTGTGCAGCCAGCCTTCCGCGTCAATGGTGGCCGCCGTCGCGCCGGTGTTGCCGAAATAGCCGCGCATCAGGTTGTCGCCGCGGATGAGAACCTCGCCGTGCTCGCCGTCGTTCACCGGCCGGCCGCCGTCGTCGATCAGGCGGAGCTCAACGCCCGGAATCCGTCGCCCACAGGTCCGGGCGACGGTTTCCGGCGGGTCGTCGTGGCCGCGCATGGTGGCCACGCCGGTGGCCTCGGTCAGGCCGTAGCCGGTGACCACGGTCTGGAACCCCAGGTCGCCGCGGGCCAGGCGGACGATCTCGACCGGCACGGTCGCGGCGATTGTGGGCTCAGCTCGGTCTGAGGAGGCCGGCGAGGGCCTGCCTGAGCGCGGCGGTCGGGTTGACCGGTGACCGGACCGTCCGCCAGGCGACGAAGCCGTCCGGACGCACGAGCAGGGCTCCGGTGGGTCCGACGCCGGCGGCGTCGGACCAGGTGATGGCGCCCTCCACCGGTTGGTCGGCGCCGGGCACGAGCCGGACGGTCACTGGGACCCCGGCGTCCGCGGCGACCTGCTCGGCGGCGTCGGTCCAGCTGGCGGGATCCGCCGACAGCACGACGAACCCTCCGTCGAGCAGGTCCAAGGTCGAAGTCCGCCGGCCGTCCTCGACGGTCCAGACGTGCGGGACCCGGGTGCCCGGGCGGCCGTCGGTCAGCCGCGTTCCCGGGCCGGCCGGTGCGTCGGGTTCGTTGGCGACCGCCGGCGAGGTGTAGCCGTAGCCGACCGGGCCGGCGCGCGGCCCCTTCGCGGGTCCGGGCCCGGCGCCGCCTCCGACGCTGACCAGGCCACCCCGCCCGGCCCGGCCGGCGGATTCCTCGGCGGCGTGCAACCCGACGGGCCGGCGTTCCAGGTCGTAGGTCGAGAGCAGCTCGGTCGACGCCCGGCCGGCCAGGACGAGGGCGAGCTTCCAGCTCAGGTTGTGGACGTCCGCGACCCCGACGTTCGCCCCCATCCCTCCCCAGGGCGGCATCTGGTGGGCCGCGTCTCCGGCGAGGAAGACCCGGCCGTGCTGAAATTTCTCCGCAACCCCGACCGCCGACTCCCAGGGCAGGATCGACCGGACGCGGACGTCGACGTCCGGCAGTCCGAGGGCACTGCGAACCAGATCCGCGCACCGCTCGGGCGGACAGTCGGCCGGGGTCTGGCCGGCCGAAGGGTCGTAGGCCAGGTGGAAGACAGGTCCGCGGTGTGCAGGTCCCCGATGTGCAGCTCGGCCCGGACCCGGAAGCCGGAGCCGTACGGGCCAGCCTCGAGGGAACCACCGAACAGCGCCGCGCGCTCGCGCATGCCGATCAGTCCGTGT
>JAMFSN010000153.1 GCA_026225295.1 Frankia alni | reverse complement strand
TACGAAAGTAAGCGTATACGCTACCCATAGTGGGTGATATATAAAGGGCTACTTATTATAAGTAGCCTATTCTTAAACAAAGGATTCTAGCCTTTATTTACGGTATAAAGGTTGTGTCTACTTGTAATTACTTATATTAGGTCGTATTTGGCTATATATCGGTATAACTATAGCTTATTAAGGCTCGTCTAATAGCCTTAATACCTATTATTATATTTGACGGTATATACGGACATATGATCCAAATACGCCTCTAGTGCGATTCTCAATATATTCGGCTATATATAGGTATATTATATATAAGTATAAACTCGAGTTTATACTTATTTATCTTATATTTGTACTATATATACGATTATTCCGAATATAGGCTCTTAAGGTACTATTAGTACTTAAAAGTCAATTATTATACTTATAATAATTAAGAGAAATTAAAAATTAACTTAAAGGATTAATAACTATTAAACTAAGACTATTAGAACTCTTAAAAATTATTTTATAATTTTACCTTTATAATAATTATATTAAACTGTGGCTCTTTTACTTATATTTATAAGTAAGAGAGTCTTATTACTAGTTTAATACTAAAGGTAAGAGCTCTTTATCTTTATAGTTATCCTTAAGTTAAGGGAGTTAAATCTTAATTTTAAGATTTAAGAGCTTAAGTTATAAGAGTAGGGTTTATTTAATAAACCGTAACTCACGGCTTAAATTAAAAATATTATTATCTTTATATAATATTACTATTGCCTTTAAACTTAGCTCCTTAGTCCGTAATATCTACGGTTATAATAATTAGCTACTTTAATTAAATTTTAAAGTATCTCTTATTAGATATTAAGCTATAATAATAATTATAGACTTATAACTATTACTTATACCTAAATTATTAAATTTAGAATTTTAGAGATATCTTAAAACTCTAAGATTAAAAGAAGAGCTTTTAAAGAGCTTTTAAAGTAATAAGTTAAGATATTAGCGAGACCTTAGTTTTGACTAAATAACTTAATTACTATTAATACGCTTAAGTTAAAATATTTATATTTAAGCTTATAAGTATTAATAATATCTAAATTTATTAAGGTTATAATTTAAAAGCTATTATAAAGCTTTAAATAAATAAGTAATTATAAAATCGCTAAAGGAGCTTAAAGATAAAGAATCCCTTTATCTTTAAAAATAAGAGCTCTTTATAAAGATGTCGCACTTCTCATCTTTTAAAGGCGATAGGCTAGTCGGTACCTCTAATTATATAGAGTGGAAAGCTAGTGCCGATTTATTCTTAGAGATAAATGGCTATATGTCTTATATAGACGGATCCGAAGAGAGTCCTGATAAATCCTTATATTTTAATATGAAATTAGATGAGGATAATAATAAGACTAATGAATATGGCGACTATAAGTCACCTGAGCTAGGAGCGAGATATGCCGATCGATTAAGCGAATTTAATCGTAATAATAAAAGAGCTCTTAGCGCCTTAAAGTCTATTATATCACTCGAAAATAATGAGCGCTTTAAGGATAAAGAGAATGCAGAAGACCTTTATGACGCTATTAACGAGACCTTTAGTCTTACTAGCTTAGAATTAATAGGTCGCTATTTTGATAAAATAGTCGATAATAACTATAATTCTTTTAATAATATGGACGAATATACTAGTAATATTCAATCGTCTAATATTTATTTACAAACGCTAAGGCAGCATATGCCTAAGGCTTTAATAGCATGGCTTATATTAAAAGGCTTACCTAGCTCCTACGATAATTATGCCTCTCGAAAATACGAGGAGTTATTAAATAATTTAAAGAATATTAATTTAAATAAATTAATAACTGACCTTATATCAAAAGAAGGTAGAGTTAGCTCTAATAATAATTTAGAAGCTAATAAGACCTCTTATAATAATAAGCAAGCTTATTGTAAGCACTGTAATAAAAAGGGGCATATAGAGGATAAGTGCTTTATTAAGTACCCGGAATTAAAGAATAATTATTCTAATTCTAGTACTAATAATAAAAATAAAAATAAGAAGTATAAAAAAGGCTTTAAAAAGCCTAAAAATACTTATAAAAAGGAACAATCTACTAAGGCTATAATGAGCGCTTTATTAGTAGATGAAAGTACAGAGCTTAATAAGGATACTTTAATTAAAGATACCTTAATATCTAATAAAATAAGCCCTTTAAATACTAAAAACTCTAAAGATAAAGAACTCTTAAATAAAGAGCTCTTAGAGTTTATTAAGAAGAGAGCTCTTAAAAAGAGCTTCTTAAATGATAATAGTATTAATAAAGGACTTATATTAGACTCTGGCGCTTCCGAGCACTATACCCCTTATAAGGACCTATTATTAGAATATAAACCAGTATATAATAAGTTTGTTTCTATAGCAAACGGGCTTAAATTACCTATTAAAGGAGTAGGTAATATACCGGTTTATATTAATAAAGAAGAGTTCTTTATTAAGAACGTAAATTACGTTCCTAATATTAAATCCACCTTAATAAGCTCTAAAGAGCTTACTAATAAAGGTTGGGAAATATTATTTAAAAAGGATTTAGCTATATTAAGTTATAATAATAAAATT
>JAMFSN010000152.1 GCA_026225295.1 Frankia alni | reverse complement strand
GGGGGACGGACCCGCCACCCGGGATTCCGATGCGGCGAAGACCGGCTCCCCGTCGGCCGACCCGCCGCCGCCTGACCCGACCGCGGCCGACCCGCCACCGGCTGACCAGACAGCAGCTGACCAGACACCAACCGACCTTCCCCCCGGGCCGGCCGCGCGCCTCGTACCCGTGACCGCACCGAACAGGGGATCTCCGGCATGACCACGACCGTTCCGGAAGCGATCGAACGCGGCCGCACGCTCGCGGTGCCCGCGTTGCGCGCGGCGATCGACCGCCTGCACCCCCGGTTGCGGCTGGTGGTCGCGTATCACCGGGGTTGGGTGGACGCCGACGGCAGTCCGTTGCCGGGCAGTGGCGGCAAGCTGCTGCGCCCGGCCCTCGCGGTGCTGTCGGCCCAGGCCGCCGGGGCCGAGCCGGCGGTCGGCCTGCCGGGGGCGGTCGCCGTGGAACTCGTCCACGACTTCTCGCTGCTGCACGACGACGTGATGGACGGCGACACCGAGCGGCGCCACCGGCCGACCGCCTGGACCGTCTTCGGGGTCGCCGACGCGATCCTGGCCGGCGACGCGTTGCTGTCCCTGGCCACCCAGGTACTGCTGGAGGTGCCCGGCGACGCCGGGCGGCTGGCCGCCTACCGGATCGGCGACGCCGTCGGTGACCTGGTGGAGGGCCAGTCCGAGGACCTCAACTTCGAGACCCGGTCCGATGTGACCCTGCCGGACACCCTGCGGATGGAGGCCGGCAAGACCGGCGCTCTGCTGGCCTGCTCGGCGTCGATCGGCGCGGTCCTGGCCGGCGCCGGCCCGCGCGTCGTCGATGGCCTGGCCGCTTTCGGGGCCCGGCTGGGCACGGCGTTCCAGCTGGTCGACGACCTCCTCGGCATCTGGGGGGACCCGGCCGTGACCGGTAAGCCCGTTCTGTCGGACCTCCGGTCCCGCAAGAAGTCGATCCCGGTCGTCGCCGCGCTCGACGCCGGCGGTCCGGCCGCGCAGGAGTTGCGGGCATTTCTCGTCGCGGCCGGGGAACCCTCTGAGCCGGACCTTGTCCGAGCCGCCGAACTGGTCGAAGCGGCCGGCGGCCGGGACTGGACCCGAACGGAAGCCGACCGGGCGATCGCGGACTGCGCAACCCAGCTCGCCGAGCTGGACCTGCCCCGCGACGCCGAACTCGAGCTCATCGCGCTCGCCCGTTACGTGACGGAGCGCGACACATGAGCGGGCGGCGGGAGCGAGCGCAGGTGACGGCCGAGGAACGAGGCCGGTGCCGAGGGGTTCGCCGGGCCGCGAAGGATGCCCGCGGCGGGAACGGCGAGCGGATCTCCGGCCGAAGTACCGGCGACCATCTGGTCTCCGTTCTTCCCGGCGGCGTCGGCGACAGGCACGACACGGACGGGAGAACTCGATGAGCATCACCGCCGACCCGTCGTCCACGAGGAGGGGTATCGGCTCGTCCCCCGACCCGGACGAGCGTGCGACACCGGACAACCGGACCGGACCGGGCCGGGCCGACTCCGGTCCGAACCGTGGCGGTCCGAACCGCGGCCGCGCCGCCGGCCGGACCGACCCGCGCGGCGACCGGCCGCCGACCGTCGACCACCTCGACCTGCGCGACCGGGTCGCGACCGCCGCGGCCGGCGCCGTGGACCACCTGCTCGCGCTCCAGGCCGACCAGGGCTGGTGGAAGGGCGAGCTGCAGACCAACGTCACCATGGACGCCGAAGACCTTATGCTCCGGCGGTTCTTCGGCATCCTCACCGACGAGGAGGCGGCCGCGTCCGGCCGTTGGATCCGGTCCCAGCAGCAGGCCGACGGCACCTGGGCGACGTTCCACGGCGGACCGTCGGACCTGTCGACCACCGCCGAGGCCTACGTCGCGCTCAAGATCGCCGGCGACGACGTCGACGCGCCCCACATGACCGCCGCCCGGGACTTCGTGCGGGCCCGCGGCGGCCTGGCCCGGACCCGCGTCTTCACCCGTATCTGGTTGGCCCTGTTCGGCGAATGGTCCTGGGACGACCTGCCGGTCATGCCGCCCGAGATGGTGCTGCTGCCCGAGTGGTTCCCGCTCAACATCTACGACTTCGGCTGCTGGGCCCGCCAGACCATCGTGCCGTTGACGATCGTCGGCACGCTGCGACCGGTCCGCCCGCTCGGCGTGAGCGTGGCCGAGCTGCGGGTCGACCCGGATCCGGGCGCGCGGGCCGGCGGGTCGAGCGGACCCCGGCCCTCGGCGCTGGCCAAGCTGAGCTGGGCCGGGGCCTTCAACGCGCTCGACCGGGCCCTGCACGCCTACCATCGCCGGCCCCTCGGGCCGTTGCGGGAGCTGGCGCTGCGCCGGGGGGCGGAATGGATCGTCGCCCGGCAGGAGGCGGACGGCGGCTGGGGCGGCATCCAACCTCCCTGGGTCTACTCGATCATGGCGTTGCACCTGCTCGGGTACCCGATGGATCATCCGGTAATCGTGGCCGGCTTCGCCGGGTTGGACCGGTTCACCGTCCGCGAGGACACCCCCGGCGGGCCGATCCGGCGGCTGGAGGCCTGCCAGTCCCCGGTCTGGGACACTGCGCTGGCCGTCGTCGCGCTGGCCGACGCGGGGGTGTCGGGTGACCATCCCGCGATGGTCAAGGCCGCCTCGTGGATGCTCGCCGAGGAGGTCGACGTGCCGGGCGACTGGTCGGTGCGCCGACCGGCCCTGCGCCCGGCCGGGTGGGCGTTCGAATTCGACAACGACCTCTACCCCGACGTCGACGACACCGCCGAGGTGGTGCTGGCGCTGCGCCGGGTGGGGGAGTCGACCACCGACGCACGGCTGGCCACCCGGATCGGGGGCGCGGTGGAACGCGGCGTGGCCTGGACGATCGGCATGCGCTCGGCCTCGGGCGGCTGGGCCGCCTTCGACGCCGACAACACCTCGGTGCTGCCCACCAAGCTGCCGTTCTGCGACTTCGGGGAGGTCGTGGACCCGCCGTCCGCCGACGTCACGGCGCACGTCGTCGAGATGCTCGGGGATCTGGGCCGGTCGGGCGACGGTGTCACCCGGGGCGGGGTCACGTGGCTGCTCGACAACCAGGAGCCGGGCGGTTCCTGGTTCGGGCGGTGGGGCGTCAACCACGTCTACGGCACGGGCGCGGCGGTGCCGGCCCTCGTCGCGGCCGGGCTCTCCACCGACCATCCGTCGATCCGGCGGGCCGTGCGCTGGCTCGAGGATCACCAGACGCCCGAGGGCGGCTGGGGCGAAGACCTGCGCTCCTACGTGGACCCGGCGTGGGTCGGGCGGGGGACGCCGACGGCGTCGCAGACCGGCTGGGCGCTGCTGGCCCTGCTGGCCGCCGGCGAACACGGGTCGGAGGCGACCCGGCGCGGGGTGGCCTGGCTGGCCGCGACCCAGCGGTCGGACGGCACCTGGGACGAGCCGCACTTCACCGGGACCGGCTTCCCGTGGGACTTCTCGATCAACTATCACCTGTACCGGCTCGTTTTCCCGCTGACGGCGCTGGGTCGGTACCTCGACGGTGGGCCGCAGCCGGGGGGCACGGGTCGCCCCCAGTCCGCCGGGGTCCACGGCTCGGCCGGCCGGTCGCGGCGGCCCGGCCCGGGACGGTCGGTACCGGCCCAGTCCGTGGCCGTGGACCCGGCCCCTCCAGGTCACACCGCGATACCAGGTCACACCGCGATACCAGGTCACACGGCACCGGGAAAGACGGCACCAGGGTCGGCACCAGGAGAACGAGTTTCGGGAGTACCAGCCTCATGAGCCTCGCATTCCCCTCGCCCCGTAACCCGCCGGACGAGTCCGCCGGGGACTGGTCGGCGACCCACCGGAATCCCGATGGCCGGCCGGCCCGGCTGGTGGTGGTGGCGGCCCTGCGGCTGGAGGCCTGGGCGGCCGGTCGGGCGGATCTGCCGGCCGGCACGTCGATCGTGCGGTCGGGCATGGGCCCGGACCGGGCCGCGCGTACGGCCCGGATCCTGCGGGACGCGCCCGGCGAGGCCCTGGCCGTCGTGGGCGTCTGCGGTGGCCTCGCGCCCGGCGTCCGCCCCGGCCACGTCGTCGTCGCCGACGAGGTGCGCGACGGGAGCGGCGCCGCCGCGGTGAGCTGCCCGTCGGCCCCGTTGCTGGCCGGTGCGCTGCGCCGGCTCGGACTGACCGTGCACGTCGGCCCGATCGTCTCGGTCCGCAAGATCGCGACCGGGCCCGCGCGCGAGCGACTCGCGGCCACCGGCGCGATTGCCGTTGACATGGAATCCGCGCAGCTGGTGGCCGGGGCAGCGGGCCGGCCGACGGCGGTGGTGCGGGTGGTGGTCGACACTGCCGCCGAGCCGCTCGTTTCGCTGGGCGCGGCCCGCCGGGGCGCCACCGGGCTGATGACGATCACCAGGATCGGGCCGGCCCTGACCGACTGGGTGTCCGCCGTGGCCAGGCGTCAGATCCTGCTCGCCGAGCCGCGGTCGTTCTGCGCGGGGGTCGAACGCGCGATCGAGGTCGTCGAACGGGCTCTCCAGCTGCACGGCACACCCGTTTACGTGCGTAAACAGATTGTCCACAACAGTCACGTGGTCGCTGACCTGGAAAGTCGGGGCGCGATCTTCGTCGAGGAACTGGACGAGGTGCCGGCCGGCGCCACGGTCGTCTTTTCCGCCCACGGGGTCGCTCCGACGGTCTGGGACGAGGCCGCCGGCCGCGAGCTGGCCGTCATCGACGCGACCTGTCCGCTGGTCGAGAAGGTGCACGCCGAGGCGCGCCGGTTCAGCGCCCGGGGGGACACGATCGTGCTGATCGGTCACGCCGGCCATGAGGAGGTCGACGGGACGCTCGGCGAGGCGCCCGAGTCGATCCGGCTGGTCGAGTCGCCTGAAGAGGCCCGCGCGCTCGAGGTCGAGGACCCCGAGCGGGTCACCTACCTGATGCAGACCACGCTCGCCGTCGACGAGGCCGAGGAGGTGGTCGACGCGCTGAAGGACCGGTTCCCGGCCATTGTCGGGCCCGGCTCGGCCGACATCTGCTACGCGACCAGCAACCGGCAGGCGGCGGTGCGCAAGGTCGCCGCTGAGGCCGACCTGGTGCTGGTGGTGGGCTCGACGAACAGCTCCAATTCCGTCCGGTTGGTCGAGGTGACCCGGCGGGAGGGCATCGCCGCGTATCTGGTCGGTGATGTCGGGGAGGTCGAGCTGGCCTGGCTCGCGCCGGCCCGTACCATCGGTATCTCCGCGGGCGCCTCGGCGCCCCCTCATCTGGTCGAGCACCTGACGCACGCGCTGGCGGGCATGGGTCCCTCGACCGTCTCGGTCCGGTCGGTCGGCACCGAGGAGATCTCCTTCCACCTCCCCAAGGAGGTGCGGCGGCCGTAAGGAATCGGTGCCACGGAGATCCAGGCGACGTCGAACGAATGAGCTCACTCAACGTACGGAGGGGAACCGCAGATGGGCGTGCCGTTGCGGCAAAGCGTCAAGGTCGGTACTTATCTCATGAAGCAGAAGATCAAGGGGAAGGAAAAGTTCCCGCTGGTCGTCGAGCTTGAGCCGCTGTTCGCGTGCAACCTGGCGTGCAACGGCTGCGGCAAAATCCAGTACCCGGCCCACATCCTCAAGCAACGGATGTCGGTCGAGGACGCGATCGGCGCGGTGATGGAATCCGAAGCACCGATCGTTTCCATCGCCGGTGGCGAGCCGCTGATCCACCCGGAGATCACGACAATCGTCAACGAGCTGCTGAAGCGTAAGCGGATCGTGTACCTGTGCACCAACGCGCTGCTGCTCAAGAAGAAGCTCGACAAGTTCAAGCCCCACCCGAACTTCGCGTGGGTCATCCACATCGACGGGCTCGAAGACCGCCACGACGAGTCGGTGTCGCGGGAAGGCACGTTCGCCGAGGCGATCGAGGCGGTGAAGTTGGCCCAGGCCGCCGGGTTCAAAGTGAACACGAACACCACCGTGTTCAACACCGACACCCCGCAGGACGTCCGGGACGTCCTCGACTACCTCAACGACGACCTCAAGGTCGACAAGATGATGATCTCGCCCGGGTACGCCTACGAGAAGGCGCCCGACCAGGATCACTTCCTGGGGGTCACCGAGACCCGCGAGATGTTCGCGAAGGCGTTCGGTGACGGACGGCGTAAGAAGTGGCGGATGAACCACTCGCCGCTGTTCCTCGACTTCCTCGAGGGCAAGGTGGAGTACGAATGCACGGCGTGGGGTGTGCCGTCCTACTCGGTCTTCGGGTGGCAGAAGCCGTGCTACCTGATGAGCGACGGCACCCACGCGAAGACCTACAAGGAGCTCATCGAGACCACCGAGTGGGAGAAGTACGGCCGCGGGAAGCATGAGAAGTGCGCTAACTGCATGGCGCACTGCGGCTACGAGACCTCGGCTGTGCTGGCGACGATGGGTTCGCTCAAGGAGTCCATCCGCGCCGTCCGCCAGGTCTGACGGTCTGACCCGATGGCGGCCCTGCCGCCGCCGT
>JAMFSN010000151.1 GCA_026225295.1 Frankia alni | reverse complement strand
GTCGGTTTGACAGGGTCAGCGAAGGCTCTGTGGCGCCGGGACGATGACACTCGCGGTGGGCCTCGGAGCTGTCGTCGTCGACGGGCGTGGGGACGTGCGGAGACGATGCCAATCAAGTCCTGCGCGACAACTGGCATCGTCAGCGTGCGCGGAACGCGCGCTGACACTGTCAACTCCGGCCCCCTGACACCGCCGCTCCGGCCAGCCAGCGCCGGCGGCCCCGCCCGCCGGGGCCGACGGGCAGGGCCGGCGGGCGGGGCCGGCGGGCGGATTCGAGCGCTACAGGCGGCAGGCCTGGATCGCGGTGACGAAGATGCCGCGGGCGCCCAGGTCCCACAGGTCGTCCATGATCCGGTTGACCTCGGGTCGCAGCACCATCACGTTGATCGCCGACCAGCCCTCGGTCCGCAACGGCGAGATCGTCGGTGATTCGAAGCCCGGCGTGATCTCGCACGCCTTGTCGACCAGGCTGCTGGGCACGTCGTAGTACATCAGCACGTAACGCGCCGCCACCTGGACGCCCTGGATGCGGCGCAGCAGGCGTTCGTGTTCGCGGCGCAGTCGGGTCTCGCGCTTGACGATCAGCACCGCTTCGGACGTCAGGATCGGCTCGCCCAGCAGCGCGAGCCCGGACGCCTTCAAGGTCCGCCCGGTCTCGACGACGTCGGCGATGAGATCCGCGACGCCCAGCTTGACCGCCGTTTCCACGGCGCCGTCGAGCCGGACGATGGTCGCCGTGAGGCCGCGACGGGCGAGATCGTGCTCAACCAGGCCCGGAAACGAGGTGGCCACCCGCCGGCCGGCGATCTCGGCCACCGAGGACAGTTCACCGTCCGGCGCCGCGTACCGGAAGGACGCCGCACCGAATCCGAGCGTCAGCAGTTCGGTGGCCGCCGCGCCCGAGTCAACCAGCAGATCGCGACCGGTGATGCCGACATCGAGTTTCCCGGAACCGACATACACGGCGATGTCGCGCGGGCGCAGAAAGAAGAACTCGACGTCGTTCTCGTCGTCGGCCACCACCAGCTCGCGGCCGTCCCGATGCGCCCGGTAACCAGCGTCCGCCAACAGCTGGGCCGACGGCCCGGCCAGTGCTCCCTTGTTCGGCACGGCGATGCGCAACGTCACAGGTGGGAGTATACGTCCTCGGGCGACAAGCCCCTGGAAATCATCAGGAGCTGACTCCAGTAAAGGAGCTGGGAGATTTCTTCGGCCAGTCGCCGCGGGGATTCATATTCGGCAGCCATCCACACTTCGGCCGCTTCTTCGACCAGCTTCTTACCGAGCTCGTGAACCCCGGCCTCCAAGGCCGTAACCGAGCCGGATCCCGCCTCCCGCGCTTCCCATTTGCGGGTCAGCTCGGCGAACAGTTCCTCGAATGTCTTCATCGGGAGCGGCCTTCGAAGCCCGGCCGGCCCGCGGCGCTGCCTCGCCCCGCCCAGCCCCCGGAGCTGCCCAAGCCCACCATGTCCGCGATGTTACCCGTCGCGGTGCCGAGGCTGGTTGACTCACGTCCCATGGCTGGTCCGCTGTTCGTCGCCACCGATCTGGACGGGACGCTCATCCGGTCGGACGGCACGATCTCGGTCCGCACCGGGCAGGCCCTGGCCCGGGTCGAGGCAGCCGGATCCACCGTCGTCTTCGTCACCGGCCGCCCGACCCGGGTGATGGCCGAAGTGGTGGCCCAGACCGGGGCGTCGGGCTTGGCCATCTGCGGAAACGGCGCCATCACCTACAACCTGGACACCGGCGCCGTCGTCGAGCAGCACCATCTGGCCGCCCCGGCCGCGCTGCGGCTGGCCGCCACCATCCGCCGCCTGGTCCCCGAGGTGGCCTTCGCGGTCGAGAGCGGGCTGCGGTTCGGCCGGGAGCCGGCGTTCATCACCCACTGGCCCGATCCGGGGGAACTCGTCGGTCCGCTGACCGAGCTGGTCGCGCGGCTGCCGGTGACCAAACTGCTGGTCCGGGTGGCCGACCGCCAACCGGCCGCGACTCCCCAGCCCGAACACCGGGCCGGCGCGACCGCTCCGTTCGCCGACGTCTGGCGGGAGATCGCCGAGCTGGCCCGCGACGATGCGGTCGTCACCACCTCGAGCCTCGACCTGGTCGAGATCGCCGGCGTCGGGGTCTCGAAAGCCACCGCCCTCCATGGGATCGTCGGCGCCCGGGGCGGCTCGGCCGCGGACGTGATCGCGTTCGGAGACATGCCCAACGACCTGCCGATGCTGCGTTATGCGGGCCGGGCGGTGGCCGTCGCCAACGCCCATCCGGACGTCCTGGCCGTCGCCGACGAGATCACCGCGAGCAATGACGACGACGGGGTGGCCCTCGTCCTCGAACGCCTCTTTCCCTGAGCCGCGCCGGGCCGCGCCGGGCCGCGCCGGTCCGCGCCGGCAGGCGCCGGTCCGCGCCGGTCCGCGCCGGTCCGCGCGGGTCGTGGCGCGAGTCGGGAGGCGGGGCCCCCGGACCGGTTGAGAGGATGAGCCCATGCCCGCAGCCACGTCCCCACCACACGCGGTCGACCCGGCCTTCCTCGAGTTGCCACGGTCCACCATCGCCGACGCCGCACTCTCAGCCGCCCGTGACCTGGGCGCGAGTCATGCGGACGTGCGGGTCGAGCGACTCAAGGGACAGGGGCTCAGCTTCCGCGACGGCCGGCTGGAGAGCCGCTCCGACGACGACACCGTGGGTTTCGCGGTGCGGGTCGTCCACGAAGGCACCTGGGGCTTCGCCGGCGGCGTCGAGCTGACCGTCGACGAGGCGGTCCGGGTCGCGCGCGAAGCCATCGAGATCGCCAAGGTCAGCCGGCCGCTCAACGCCGAACCGGTCGAGCTGGCCGACGAGCCGGTCCACGCCGCCGCGACCTGGGTGTCGGCCTACGCGGTCGACCCGTTCGCGGTCGACCCGGGCGAGAAGATCGAGCGGGTCGGCGGCCTGTGCCGGGCCCTGCTCGGCGCCCAGGACGTCGACCATGTCGACGGGCATCTCGGTCAGGTGCTCGAGAACAAGTACTACGCCGACCTGGCCGGCACCACCACCACCCAGCAGCGGGTCCGGTTGATCAGTCAGATCTCCGCGACCCGGGTCGACCGGGCGGCGGGCGGTTTCGAGACCATGCGCACCATCGCCCCGCCGGTCGGGCGGGGCTGGGAGTGGATGGTCGCCGGTCCACCGTCGGGCAACTGGGACTGGGACGCCGAGATCGAGCTGATCCCGTCCCTGCTGGCCGAGCGGGCCAAGGCCTCCTCGATCGAACCGGGCCGGTACGACCTGGTCGTCGACCCGTCGAATCTGTGGCTCACGATCCACGAGTCGGTCGGCCACGCGACCGAGCTTGACCGGGCGCTCGGCTACGAGGCCGCCTACGCGGGGACGTCCTTCGCCACCCTCGACCAGCTCGGCAGCCTGCGCTACGGCTCGCCGCTGATGCACGTCACCGGCGACCGGACCGCCGAGCACGGGCTGGCCACGATCGGCTTCGATGACGACGGCGTGGCCACCACCAGCTGGGACATCGTGCGGGACGGGACGCTGGTCGGCTACCAGCTCGACCGGCGGATGGCGGCCCAGAACGCGGCCGCGCTGGGCGTCACCCGGTCCAACGGCTGCGCGTTCGCCGACTCCCCCGCCCACGTGCCGGTGCAGCGGATGGCCAACGTCTCGCTGCTGCCGGCCCCCGGCGGCCCGACCACCGAGGAGCTCATCGCCCAGGTCGACAAGGGCATTTACGTCGTCGGCGACAAGAGCTGGTCGATCGACATGCAGCGCTACAACTTCCAGTTCACCGGCCAGCGGTTCTACGAGATCCGCAAGGGCCGCATCGTCGGGCAGCTGCGCGACGTCGCCTATCAGGCCACCACGACCGACTTCTGGGGGTCGTTGGACGCCCTGGGCGGCCCGTCGACGTACGTCATGGGGGGCGCGTTCAACTGCGGCAAGGCCCAGCCCGGCCAGGTCGCGCCGGTCAGCCACGGCTGCCCGGCAGCGCTGTTCCGCAACGTGAACATCCTCAACACCGCAAGGGAGGCCGGCCGGTGACCGCCGGGTCCGCTACATCGTCCACGATCGTGGAACGGGCGCTGGAACTCTCCTCGGCGGACGGCTGCGTCGTCATCGCCAACGAGTCGAGCAGCGTCAACCTGCGCTGGGCCGGCAACACGCTGACCACCAACGGCGCGACCCGCGACCGGTCGGTGACGGTGATCAGCATCGTCGGGCAGTCCTTCGGGGTCCGCTCGACCAGCACGGTCGGCGGGCCGTCCGACCCGGCGCTGGCCGAGCTGGTCGCGGCGGCCGAGACCGACGCCCGCGCGGCCGAGGCCGCCGACGACTACTCCGAGCTGGTCACCCCGGCCGAGGCGGCCGTCTCGGCGGGCTTCACCGACCCGGCCGAACCGACCACCACCGGGGTGTTCGCCGCCCTGGCCCGGGAGCTCGGGGACGCGTTCGGGGCGGCCCGGGCCGACGGCCGGCTGCTCTACGGCTTCGCCCAGCACGTCACCACCACCACCTGGCTGGGCACGTCGACGGGCGTGCGGCTGCGGCACACCCAGCCCACCGGATCGGTCGAGTGGACGGCCAAGAACGGCCGGCCCGGCGGGTCGGTCTGGCACGGGCAGGCGACCCGGGACTTCACCGACATCTCGGTCCCGGCCACCGACGCCCTCCTACGCCAGCGGCTCGCGTGGTGCGAACGGACCGTGGAGCTGCCGGCCGGCCGGTACGAGACGCTGCTGCCGCCGTCCTGTGTGGCCGACCTGGTGCTGGATGCCTACTGGTCGGCGGCCGGCCGCGACGCGGCCGAGGGCCGGACGGTCTTCAGCAAGGCGGGGGGCGGCACCCGGGTCGGCGAGTCCCTCGGGCCGGCCGGGCTGGAGATGTACTCCGACCCCGCCGACCGGCAGCTGGGCGCCGAGCCGTTCGTGGTGACCGCCCACTCGTCGGCGACCTCCAGCGTGTTCGACAACGGGCTCCCGCTGAGCCGCACGCCGTGGATCAGCGACGGGAAGCTCGCCACCCTGGTCCACACCCGGGCGTCGGCCCGCCGGGTGGGCGCGCCGGTCACGCCGTTCATCGACAACCTGATCCTCGAGGGCGGCGGGACCGCCTCCCTCGACGAGATGATCGCGTCGACGAAACGCGGCCTGCTGCTCACCTCGCTGTGGTACATCCGCGAGGTCGACCCGCAGGTGCTGCTGCTGACCGGTCTCACCCGCGACGGCGTCTACCTGGTCGAGGACGGCGAGGTCGTCGGGGCGGTGAACAACTTCCGCTTCAACGAGAGCCCGGTCGACCTGCTGGGCCGGTGCGCCGAGGTGGGCGCGCCGGCCCCGACGATGCCCCGGGAGTGGGCCGACTGGTTCACGCTGACCCGGATGCCGGCCATCCGGGTCAAGGACTTCAACATGTCGTCCGTGAGCCCGGCCAACTGACCCGGCCAACTGACCCGGCCGGCCGCGGCCCCCGCCGGCCGCGGCGGCACCGGTCAGAGGTAGGCGCCGCGCCCCAGGCCGGAGTCGCCCGGCTGCTGGCCGGCCGGCAGCGCCCGGCGACGCATCTCCTCGAGCTGGGCCCGGGCCGCCATCTGCTGGGCGAACAGCGCCGTCTGGATGCCGTGGAAAAGGCCTTCGAGCCAGCCGACCAGCTGGGCCTGGGCGATCCGCAGCTCGCCGTCGGTGGGCGTCTTCTCCTCGTCGAAGGGCAGCGTCAACCGGTCGAGCTCCTCCTTGAGCTCGGGCGCGAGACCGTCGGCGAGCTCCTTGATCGAGCTACGGTGGATCTCGCGCAGCCGGATCCGGCTGGCGTCGTCGAGCGGCGCGGCCCGCACCTCCTCCAGCAACTGTTTGATCATGGTGCCGATCCGCATCACCTTGTCCGGCTGGGACACCATCGCGGTGAGCGAGGCGGCCTGTTCCGCGGCGTCGTTAGGGTCGGCGGCGGGCGGAATGGAGCCGTCGCCGAGCGGCGAGAGCTGTCCGTCCGGCCCCACAACGACGACGTGCTGGTCCGGTTGATCCGTCATGCCTCCAATCCTGCCCCCTGGAGGCGGATGGTGAAAAACGGGATCAGTTCGTGGACGAGCGGGCCGATCGAGATGGCGTACAGAACGGTGCCGATCCCGACCGTGCCGCCCAGCAGCCAGCCGGTGAGCAGGACGGTGGCTTCGATGCCGGTGCGCACGACGCGGACCGACCAGCCGCGCGCGGCCAACCCGGTCATCAGGCCGTCGCGCGGGCCGGGGCCGAGCCCGGCGCCGATGTAGACGGCGGTCGCCACGCCGTTCAGGCCGACCCCCGCGACCAGGAACAAGGCCCGCACCGGGAGCAGCCCGGGGGCCGGGATCCAGGCCAGCGCACCGTCGACGACCAGGCCGATCACGAAGACGTTGCAGATCGTGCCGACGCCTGGACGCTGCCGCAGGGGGATCCACAGCAGCAGCACCGAGGCGCCGACAACGATCGTCATGGTGCCGAAGGCGATGCCGGTGCGGTGGGCGAGTCCCTGGTGCAGGGTGTCCCACGGATCGAGGCCGAGATTCGCCAGCACCATCAGCGACATGCTCAGGCCGTACAGGACGAGACCAGCCTGAAGCTGGCCGAAACGGCGGACCATGCCGACAGCGTGGCGGACGATTGGGCCGGTGATCCATAGCCAATCGGCTGAAACTGGCCTTCGCGGCGGCGAACTGGCCCGGTCAGGCCCCCGTGACCAGCAGAACCTTCCCGACGTGGGTGAGATCCCCCACCACCCGGTGGGCCTCGGCCGCCTCGCTCATCGGCAGCGCCCGGTCGATGACGGGCCGGATCCGACCGGCGGCCAGGTGCGGCCAGACCTCGTCCCGGACCGCCGCCACGATCCGGGCCTTCTGATGCAACGGTCGGCCCCGCAGGCTGGTGGCGTGCACCGCGCCCCGCTTGGCGAGCAGCGCGCCGAGGTTCAGTTCGGCCTTGACGCCGCCCTGCATGCCGATGACGCACAGCCGGCCGTCGGGAGCCAGGGCAGTTACGTTGCGGGCCAGGTAGGACGCGCCCATGTTGTCGAGGATGACGTCGGCGCCGCGGCCCCCGCTCGCCTCCCGCACGACCGCGACGAAGTCCTCGTCCCGGTAGGAGATCGCGACCTGCGCCCCGAGTTCGCGGCACCGTTCCAGCTTGGCCGGGGAGCCGGCGGTGACCGCCACGGTCGACGCCGGCCGGGCGGCCCGGACCAGTTGGATGGCGAACGTCCCGATGCCGGAGGCGCCGCCGTGCAGCAGGACGAACTCCCCGTCCCGGATCCGGGCCACCTCGAACAGGTTGGACTGCACGGTGCAGGCCACCTCGGGCAGCCCGGCCGCCTCGGCCACGCTGACCCCGATCGGTACCGGCAGCACCTGGCCGGCCGGCACGACGACCTGGGTGGCGTACCCGCCGCCGGTCAGCAGCGCGCAGACCTCGTCGCCGACCTTCCAGCCGTCAACCCCGGGGCCGAGCGCGCTGATGTGGCCGGAGCACTCCATGCCCGGGATCTCCGACGCGCCCGGCGGAGGCGGGTAGACGCCCTGGCGTTGCAGGAGGTCGGCCCGGTTGATCGCGGAGGCCACGACCTCGATCGCCACCTCCCCGTCGCCGGGCGGTGGCAGGTCGGGCACCTCTTCCCAGCGCAGCACCTCGGGACCACCCGGCGAACTGATCATCACGGCATGCACGACGGCCACGCTACCCGGCCCCGGCCGGACGTTCCGGGGACGACCGCGGGCTCAGGACAGGACGGTCGCCGTCGACAGCAGCGCGCGGAGACCGGCGAGGTCACGGCCCGAGGGTTCCAGGAAGCCGGAGATGGCCGCCCACGAATCACTGTCCAGGACGTACACCCGTCGATCGGCCGGCCCGGTCGACATCCGCCCACCAGCGGCCGAGTCAGCCGCCCGGGTATCAGGCTTCCCAGGACGGCCCCTTTCGGGCCGTATCGCATCCACCATGTCACGCACAGTATCCGGACTGGGCGTTAAATGCTATCGACGCTCCGCCACCGCACCCGGTCGGATGGTCGACCATCTCGGACGCTGGGGCTGTTACCAGCGGTTACGGTGCACAACACGCTCAAGGGGGGCTCGCGGAGCGACCTTGAAATCGGTCCCGATGCTGTGCGCGACGGGCAGCAGCACACCTTGGCTGACGCCGGCCGGGATGCCCAGCAGCTCGGCGATCTCCTTCGCGCGACCCAGGTGCAGCGTGGTCCAGGCCGACCCGAGGCCGCGGGCCCGCAGGGCCAGCATGAGGCTCCACGCGGCCGGCATCAGCGATCCCCAGAAGCCGGCCGTGTAGCCGGGCGGGATCTGCTCGATGTCCCCCTCCAGACAGCCGAGGATGAGCACGGGGACGCGCTGCAGGTTCTGGGCCAGATAAACCGCCGACTCATGCACGCGGCGGCGGGTCCGGGCCGCGGCCGGGTCGGCACCGGCCGCCTCAGCGGCTTCCATTTCGGCCAACGCGTTCGCGAAGTAGGCGGCGGAGGCCTGCCGGTAGTGGTCCGCGATGGCGGCCCGGAGGTCAGGATCGGTGATGACGATCCAGTGCCAGCCCTGTTGGTTGGAACCACTCGGGGCCTGGAGCGCGACCCGCAGGCACTCGTCCACGATCTCCGCCTCGACCGGGCGGTCGAGGTCGAGCCGCTTGCGGACGCTGCGGGTCGTGGTGAGCAGTTGATCCGGGTTCAGGTCGAGAAGCGGCATGACCCTGACCGTAGACCATCTGCCGCGCAAAGCGACGACTGTGCGTCACCATCTGCCGCGTCCCGCTCGACCGGCCGGGCGGGGTGGTCAGGTCGGGCGAACGGGCCGCGCGGTTCAGTCGGGTTCCGGGTTCGGGCTCGCTTCCGGATTCAGACGGGTTCGGGCTCCGGCTCGGCCGGACTCGTGTCGGGGGACGGTTCGATCGGCGCGGGCGGCAGATCGTCCGGGCTGTCCGGCATGAGCGGGCCCGGGTCGTCCGGGATGGGCTCGGCCGGGTCCAGCGGCGGTGGCTTGTCCGGCTGCTTCGGTCGTACCGCCCAGGCTCCGCGCCGGACGGGCCAAAGCCGGGCCGGGTCGTCCGGCCTCACCCGATCAGGTCCCGCAATCGGCCCGGCTGACGCCTCAGGGGCCCGTTCATCTACGTCGTTGACTGCGGCCATAGCGCGCTCCTACCTCGATCAGCAACGGGGGAAACCGATCTCCGCCCGCGGATCCGACCAATCGACAGGCCTGGTCGGCCTAGGTGGGTGAAGGGTAGGGAAACATCGGGGCATGACGATCCGGACCATCTCTAGCACGATCAGGTACCGCAACAAGTGGTTGACGCTGCGTGAGGACGAGATCGAGCGCGCCGACGGCTCCCCCGGGCTGTACGGCGTGGTGTCGAAGCCGGACTTCGCCCTGATCGTCCCGTACGAGCGGGACGGCTTCCACCTGGTGGAGCAGTACCGGTACCCGGTCGGCGGCCGCTATTGGGAGTTCCCGCAGGGCAGTTGGCCGGGGCGTCCCGATGTCGACCCGGCGGAACTGGCCCGCGGCGAGCTGGCCGAGGAGACCGGCCTGCGGGCCGGATCGCTGGTCCGGCTCGGCCGCCTGTTCGAGGCGTACGGCTACTGCGACCAGGGCGCCAACATCTTCCTGGCCACCGAGCTGACTCCCGGCCCGACCAATCTCGACCCCGAGGAGGGCGACCTGCGGCACGACTGGTTCCCGCGGTCCGTCGTCGAGCGGATGATCCGCGAAGGTCAGATCCGCGACGCGGTATCGGTCGCCGCCCTGACGTTGCTGGCCCTGCACTGGGGCGGGGCTGCCGTCGGTCTGGACGGTCCTGGCGGGCGGGTAGCCTCCCCGCCGCCCGGTGCAAAGATCGTGGGAGACTGACCAGGGCGCCCGACCCCGTACGGTAGGGGTGGCTCTGGAGGGCTCGCCTAGAGGCCGATGGCGGCAGTCTTGAAAACTGCTAGACGGGGTGACCTGTCTCGTGGGTTCGAATCCCACGCCCTCCGCTTTTCCTCCGATATCCCTGTGATGCCAGGCGTTTCCGGGTCGAGAGGCCCGGACCACGGTCACCCGTTCATGTTCGTTGGTCTCCGTTCGTTGCCGTTGGTCGCGACCAGTACGTGACCAAGTTGATCTGGTCGGCTTTCGCGGCCTGGTCCGTCCCGAACGTCACCGTTCGATTTGATGGCTGGGTGTTTCCCAAGTCCGACGTCGTCCTTCCTTCGGTCCTGGAGCGCGATGGCGCGCGGTTCGGTCGTAACTCGTCGCAGTTCAGCGTGGCGAATGCGGTCTCGCTTTGGCGTCACCATGTACCAGATGGTCACGTTGTCCGAGGGCAGATGCAGCTCATAGGAGCCCGGCAACGGGTCATCGCTGGGGAACGATGACGAAAGTGTCGGAACGTGCTCCCCCCAGGAGGTGAAAACGGCGCGTTGCAAACAACGGCTTCGGCTCTTTGAGCTTCGGAGCGAAATGGTCCTTTAGGGCCGGGATGCGACGAACTCGGACTCTGTTGACCGGTTACGCCCACTTCGGGCCGGTGCGCCGGTTTTCTCTGTAACGTCTGCCGCTATGGTCTTCCGATCTTGTCCCAGGCGATCGTTCGCGGAGCCCGTCCCGCGCATCGCCGGGCTGCTACCAACCGTGACCCGAACAGTCGTCGTCACGCTGATGGGGGTGGGGTTGCTCTTCGCGTGCGGAAAACCGGCGCCACCGGCCACCTCCACGCCACCGGAGACCTCCGCGGCAACCTCCTCGAGCCCGGCGCCGAAACACCACCTCCTCGAGCTGGACGCGACCGGCACGGCCACCCTCTCCCTCACGTTTACGCTCGACGGGAAGGTCAGCGAGGAGAAGGCGGTGAAACCACCCTGGCGTAAGACGGTCACGGTCCCGTACGGCACCGGACGCCACGAATGGGGGCTGACCATGCGGTACAACGGCGGAACACTGTCCGCGACGGGCACGGTGGACGGGAAGCTGGTAACGCAGACCGCGGGTGCGGGCTCACCCGGCAGCACCAACACCGCCGACCTGACCGGCAGCTTCACGGACTGACCGTCTGCGGGCGACGCGGCCACCGATTTCCAGGCCGTACAACCTGGACACGCTGAGCGTCAGCTCTCGTCGACCGAGCGCGAGGAAGGATGGGACCGTCTGGCCGACAGCGAGGGTTCACCCGCGCTCAAGGGGCCCGCTGTGTGCGCGGACCCCCTGAATCGCTGGTCGCTACCTCACTTCGGCCCGCGCAGGGTCACCGACGCCGTCCCGCCCACGGCCATGTCGATCCGCGTGCACGCCGCCTTCGGGTCGGGTACCTGGTTGACCTGGATCTCGTTCCTCGCCGGACTGAACCCGAGGCGGGTGGCGACGGACGTGACCTCGGTGGCGGCGTCGTCGAGCTTCCGGCACCCGGTGGCGAACTCCGCGCCGAGCCGGTTGGCGAGAGTCCTCAGCTGCCGGTCGGGCGCCGACGGGCCAGCGGCAGGCATCGAACCCAGTTGGACGCGTCGGTTGACGTGGTCGAGCCCGATGTAGTCACCGCAGGTGGACCGACCGTCGGGGGATCGCTGGATGAAGACCGGCGTCCAGCCGGTGAGCCCCAGGCGGTTGAGGTGCCGGGAGGCGAGCGCCCGGGACTGGGGCCCGGAGTTACACCGGGCGTTCAGCCCGCCGATCCAGTCGTTGAGCGAGGCCGCCAGCTCGATGAGGCGGCTGTCCTGCGTGAAGGTCCGCCCGAGCGGCCGGTAGTCCGCCGGCACCTTCGATCCCTTGGGCACGACGACGACTCCGCCGCCGGCCGTCCGGTAGGCGACCAACGTGGGCGGCTCGTGCCCCGTCTCGCGCTGCCAGGCGGTGGCGCAGTCGACGAGCGGGTCGCCGGTCACCGCGTCGATGTACGAGGTGCCGCCCGGGGTCGCGCACGCAACCGTTGTCTGCTCCCGCGGCGAGCCGCGCAGCGCCGCCCACCCCGCCGCGACGGATCCGCCCACGGCCAGGATCGCTACGACGGCGATCAGCCCGCGCCGGACGCGGCGGGGGTGCCGGGGCGGGGCGAACTTTTTCTCGGCCCGCCCGGCCGCGCCGTGCGCGGCGGACCGTGCGCTCGTGGTGATGTCGTGCATGAGGGCCTCCTGGGTGTTGGGATCGGCCTGGGAGACCAGGTCTTCGTCACGAACCGCCGCCGCCCGCCGGACGAACGTGCTGATCGGGTCGTGGCCGCCGGCCGCGCCGGTCATCGGATCTCCTCCGGGCCGGGACGGGTGATCGCCCGTCCGACCGATTCATGTCCGCGTACCCGGACCGATTGCGGCCAGATGCCTTCTTCCGCGAGTTCGGCGGCGAAGCGTCGGCGGGCGCGGTGCAGGCGGACCGCGACCATCGCGCGACTGCACCCCAACGCCACGCCGACCTGGCCGCGGTCGAGCGACTCCCAACTCACCAGGCCGAGAACCTCCTGGTCAGCCAGTTTGAGCCGGGCAAATGCGGCCGCGATCGCTCGCTGGTCCGGGCCGTCCGCCGAAGGCGGTCCCGAACGCCGCCGCCACGCCGGCGAGGTCCTGGCGCAGCCGGTCGGCCAACGCGAGCCGCCGCTGGCTCCCCCGGCGTTGATTGGCCAGGATCCGGCGGGCCGTCCCGTAGAGCCAGAGCCGGGCGGCGTCACCGGTCGGAACGACGTCGATGCGCCGCCACGCGACCAGGAACGTCTCCGCGACGACGTCGGCGGCGTCGGCCGGGTCGGCGGTACGACGCAGGGCGTACCCCATGAGCTGGTGGTACGTCGCGCCGTAAAGCGTTTCGAAGCGCCGGCGGTCCTCGTCGCTCATCCCCGCCCACCCGCTGGTCGTCCCATCTCCACCCCTCGTACCGATGCCCGCGGGAACGGATCAGCCGTCCCGAGCCTTTCGTGTCCGGCTCGGGACCGTCATTGCGGGGTAGTCGAAGATCCGCCCGGTCGATGGGGAAAACGGGACGAACCTTCGGTGCGGATCACCCGGGGAGCTCGCTAGGCCCGGCGTCTACCCGCAGCCGATCCGCTGGCCGTTCAACGCGTAGTCATCCACCCAGGCTTGGAAGCCCTGGGAACCGCCGACCTTCGCGCAGCCGGCGTCCAGCTCGTCGTCGCAGCTCGACATCAGGCGACGCCGGCCCATCGGGCCAACACCCGCGCGGCCATGTTTCCGGGAAGGAGTGAGCGACTGATCACCGCCGGAAGCATTAACGGTCGGATTTTCCGCCGCCGTTCTGGCCGTGGCCCACACCGGAGCAGCTCACTGCCAAAGCAGACGTGCCCCGCTTTCTGGCGGCTCTCGTCGCACGCAAGTCCAGGACTGAACCGCTTGGCCGGCCTTCGGAGTGCCCGACGGCGGACACACGGAACCTTCGGGGGTATCTACAGCGACGGGGCTTGAACCAGCGGGTTTCGACACATTCCGTGGTCGGTTTGTGGAGTTCGGACCGTTCCTGGGAGCTCTGCTTCATACCGAGCTTCATATCTGCCCTCATGATCGCGGGCGCGTCCCTTCCAGCTCGGACAACCCTCCAATAATACCGATCCCTTCGACGAAGGCATACGTGCTGGCGGGAGGAATCGAACCTCCTTGCCCGAAGGCGACGGTGTTACAAACCGCGGGGCTCACCACCTGCCCAACACCAGCGTGACCGTGCGTCCGCACCGCAGGATCCGGAGCCGCGACCCCCGCCTGGCCACCTGCCGGGACCTGACGTGGCTGGAGAAGAACTTGGACCTTCGACCGCACGGATTATGGTTCCGTTGCTCTACCAACTGAGCTACCCAGCCGTGACAATGCGCGCTGACGACGGGATTCGAACCCGTGATCTCCTCCGTGACAGGGAGGCGCCCTAACCGCTAGGCTACGCCAGCTTGGGGTGACCGGCGGGAGTCGAACCCGCAACCACCGCGCCCACAACGTGGCGCTCTACCAGATTAAGCTACGGTCACAGCGGAACCTCGCGGTTTCGAACCCCGCACCTCCTGTGTGCACAAAAGGCGCTCCCCCACAATGAGCTAAGGTCCCTCGATCGTGCGCCGGCGTGGCCCGATCCCGATCCTGCGATCTTCTCTTTCGTCGATTTCGGCCAGGGTTGGCGCCCCGACCCTTTCATGTCCACTGTGGAGTTTGAAACGAACGAACGCTCCCCGAGAAAGGGGCTGTGCCAGCAGGGACGGGAGGATTCGAACCTCCACCACACGGGTTTGGAGACCGTTACTCTGGCCGTTGAGCTACGCCCCCACGAAAAAACCGCCCGACGGGAAGGGAAACTCCCTGGGCGGTCGACGTCCTGTGACCGTCTAGGTCAGAGGGACGCCCGCCTGGGGACTCCCGATCTGGTGCCACGGCGGTCGCATGGCATCGGCGTGATCTCGCTCGGGACCGGGATACCGGAAGGTGCAGCCCTGGCTGTGCATCTCTTCCTCCTCTTCCCGGCTGGCCGTGGCGACTGCCGTAAGAATGGGCCCGGAGCCTCGCGGCCGTCAACGGAATACTTTCTCCGGGTTCGTGACGTCGGCTCGACCGGCCGGCCGATCGAGGACCGCATGACTTCGATGTCGCTACCCAGAGGGGTCGATCCCGCCGCTTCGAGGGCCCCGGCCACCAGGCTCGGCCGGCGGCTGGGCGGCCGGACGGAGCCTCGCCGCGCGCCGATGAAGCCACGGGAGCTGGCGAAGGCGGACTGCCGGGCCCCGCGCGCCCCGGCCAGCCGGGGCGGCACTCTCCCGATTTCCGCCCGGGCTTCGACTTTGCCTCGGTCTCAAATCCGGGGTGATATCGGAATCCTGTTTCCCGACCACGGGCGCGCGCCGCTGGGGCGAGGCACCGTTGCGACCTGCACCGCTAGGGCGCGCCTATAGCCAATACGGACGCTGTCCGCCCATTCATTGGAATTCGGGTCTTGTGCGCGACGCGCCACGTCGGCCCGCCTCCGTAAGCGTGAGCGGCAACAAAGAGCGGTGAGTGCGCACCATATCCGACACCTATCGATTAGGCTCCTTGCACCCTCGCTGGGTGCCAGTTGGCTGTTTGCTGGCTACACCGACCGCCCAGGGGTCTTGAAGCTGCAGAAAGAAGAAAGAGGAAGGTGCGAGGGATGCCGAACATCAGTCAGGGCCCAGATCCGACGATCCACCGCCGGCGCCTGCGGAGCGAACTGCGCAATGCCCGTGAGGCGTGCGACAAGACCCAGCGCGAGGTCGCCGCGGCAATGGACTGGTCGGCATCGAAGTTGATCCGGATCGAGACCGGCGCCGTGAATATCAGCACCAACGACCTTCGAGCGCTGCTGAATCACTACGAACTCGACCAGGAAAGAATTGAGAACCTGGTCAGCACGGCCCGGGCATCCCGGGAGCCCCCGCGATGGAATCTTTACAAGGACGTCGCGACCCCGGAGTACATCTCGTTCCTGGGCTGCGAGTCGTCGGCTTCGGTCATCCGAAACTTCGAACCTCTGCTCGTGCCCGGATTATTACAGACCGAGGAATACGCCCGAAACGTCATCACCGCGTTCGACGGAGCACAGCGAACCGACGCCTTGGTTGATCTTCGGACGCAACGGCAGGAGGTGCTGACCCGGGAGAATCCGCCCGATACGCACTTCATCCTGGACGAGGCCGTGATCAGCCGCATCGTCGGAAATCCGGCGGTGATGCGCCAACAGATCCGCCACCTCCAGGAAAGCGCCGAGCAGCCGAACATCACCATCCGAATCATGTCGTTCAAGCTCGGCATGTATCCCCGCTTGCGCGTTCCTTACGTGATATTCGAGTTTCCGGAGCCGGAGGACGAGGACGTGATGTACATCGAAAACCCGACCGGCGAGCTGTTCATCCGCGAGAACTCCCCGGAGGAGCGCAGCGAGATGACACCGGTCAATTATCTGGGAGTTTTCTGGCAACTGGAGCAGATCACCTCGTCGGACGAGACTCCGGCTTTCCTGGCTCGAATGCAGGAAGGCCTGCGAGACCTCTGACCGAACCGGGACAGTGTTGCTACGAACTCAGGTCAAACTCGCCACGACTGACCCCTGAGAGAAACGCGCCCCAGCCGGGTGGAGCGAACCGCGCCACCGTTCCGTGCGGATCCCGCGAGTTCCGCACAAACACCCACGTATCCGCGAGCGCGACCTCCACACAGTTTCCTGTGCCACTGGCGCTGCTTTTCCTCCAGGATAGGTGATCGGTGGAAAGGAATTGCTCCGGCCGGCTCTCGTTTTCGTTGCGCATGCCTGTTATGCTTCCTCTCGAGTCGCCGTTCACGCGGGTCAGACGCTTGGCACCGAAGCGAGCAATATGTGTTAAAGATCTAACCTCGGGCAAAACACCGCAGATTTTTGGGTCTACCCAACGACACTATTGCCTCTTCCCCCACCGGCCGCACATGGTGCGCGCGACACTGTCGCAAAGATCCCGGAACCGCACGTCGAGTCTGGCTGGCGGCGGCGGTGACCGCGAGCCCGGTGTCGGGGACCTTCGCCTCCGTCCGCCGAGGCCCGGCCTTCCTCGAGGAGACACGACGGTCTCGGAGGCGCTGGGTTGCCGAACCGCGGTAGCCGCCGCGGCCCGGCGCTGTCCACGAATCTGGACAGCGGACGGCCGCGGGAGTACGCGCCCGACGACGCACTCT
Source organism: Frankia alni (assembly GCA_026225295.1). Lineage (GTDB taxonomy): Bacteria > Actinomycetota > Actinomycetes > Frankiales > Frankiaceae > JAMFSN01. The sequence continues at coordinate 22,327 of JAMFSN010000151.1, read as the reverse complement.
GCCTTGTGGCACGCTGACGAATCCCGACCGGTGGTTGGCCGGTGGACGTAGAGCCCTCAGCCACCCACCGACCCGACGTGTTGAAACCTGATATCAATCGAGCCGACCAGCGCCAGCTAGATATAGCGCTCAATAGCTGGAAGCACCTTGACATCTGGCCAAAGCGCCAGATCGGTGCGCTTACGCTGGATGCACAGCAGCAGCCTGGCGACGAGAGGCGGCAGTCGGCGGTTGCCGAATTGACCGGGCAGTGGGATGTGGCCCGGATGCTGGTCCCCACCCCACGGACAATCGAGAGAGAGGCGCTCTGGGTGGAACAACAAACGGAGGACGCATTAAGTCGGGGAGCCACCGACGCCGGGCCGGCCAAAATCGAGCAGCTGCGGGACGAGCTGCAGGAGGAGCGTCGACGGGCCCACCTGACCCAGAAGGACGTCGCGGCCGCGATGGACTGTTCGGCATCAAAGATTCACCGGATCGAAGTCGGCGAGGTCACGGTCTCCCGGACCGACCTGCAAGCCCTGTTGGCCTGCTATGGAATTACCGACGAGAAGCGGATCGCGGAACTGTCGCTGCTCGCCCGTCGCAAAAACCAGCGAGTCTCGTGCGAGGCCCGCAATTGAACACTTATCGAGAAGGCGATAGCCCATGGCCGAAAAACTCTTACTAGCTGCCCTGATGTTGACAACGATCCTGGCGGTCGGCTCCATATTTGTGCTGACCATTCTGCGAGTCATCGAGGAGCGCCGCGACATCGCCGATACCCAATGGCTCCAAACCACCCAGGCCCGGGCTCAGATGCCGTGGGTGAATGCGTCCAGCCCCGCGCCGAGCATCGACATGTCTGTCCCGTTGGTCAGCGACAGCTCGATCGAGGAATGATCGAACCTGCCGGAAACCGGGTGCCTGTCCGACGGCGTCGGGTCCCCGCACAGCCGCGATATCGGCGGCCGTGCGGCAGCCCGGTGGTCGGCAATGGACTGCTGGTCACAACGAAGGCCCGCAACCCGGGCCACGGCCGGCACAGGTTTGCCCGCAACCGGCCAGGAACTCCGGCATCCCGTGGGAGTTCCGCCCGGCGAAGGTCGGCATCCGTAGGACCGCGGGCCGGCCGTCCGGCGTGGAGATGAAGCCGTCGACGTTCACGCCGATGTGCGTCCGGATCGTCATGATCTGCTCCCGAGGGGTCGAGGTAACCCGGGATCACTTCGTCGTGGCCCCTGGAGGGCCGGCCGATTCCGCCGCGCCCGCCGGTCCGCCCCGGTCAGGACGCCGACCGGTATTCGCGGCCATCACCCCGAGCAGCGCGACGCCGCCCCCGAGAAGTTCCAGCCGGGTCGGCGTCTCCCCCAGCCAGACGAACGCGATGACCAGCGCGACCGCGGGGACCAGGTACAGGCAGGCCGTCGCGTAACTGATCTCCACCCGGGCCACGGCGTAGGCCCAGCTCACGAAGCCCAGCGCCGAGCAGATGACGCCCAGGAAGGCCACCGCGGCCCAGGCGCCGACCCCGGCCCGCGGCAGGTGGTGCACCAACGCCGGTGACCACGGCAGGATCAGCAGCGTGCCCGCCCACATCGCGTAGGTGGTGACCTCGAAACCGGTGTACCGGGCCAGCAGCGGCTTCTGCGCGGCGTGATAGGTCCCCTGGACGGCCGCGGCGGCCAGGACGAGCAGCGCGGCGACGCCGAAATGGAGCCCGCCGTGGCTGACGGCGATCAGCCCCGAGCCGGCGAACGCGATCAGGCTGCCGACCCCGCGCCGCACGGTGAGCCGTTCACCGAGCACCACCGCGGCGATCAGCACGCTGTAGACCGGCGCGGTGGCGATCAGCAGACTCGCGGCGCCGGCCGCCACCACCACCTCCCCCTCATTCAGGAGCAGCTGGTAGGCCGTCATGCCGGTCAGGCCGCACAGGGCGATGAGCGGCAGGTCCCGGGCCGCCGGCCGGCGCAGTCCCACGAACGGCGCGACCACCGCCAGCGTCAGCGAGGCGACCAGCAGGCGGGCCACCGACAGCCCCGCCGCGCCGAGATCGGGGACGGCCACCCGGATCGCCGGAAACGCGCTGGCCCAGACGACCACCGTGACGGCGAGCGCCGGCGCGGCCCGGCCCGACCCGGCGCCCCGTGGGCCGGGGATGAGGCTGCCGCCGGGGTTCGCGGGGATTCGGCCCGGTGAAGCCGTCGCGGTCACCAGCCCAGCCTCAGCACGGTTGTCCCGGAGGTCCAGCTTCGCCCGGCCCCCTATCGCTCAGCTACGACCGCCGGTGACTCGGAGGACTAGATCAATTACAGATGGTCAGATAACGGGAAAGATCCCGTTCACCGGTAAACGAGATCTCCCACCGTTAGCCTCGTACTCGACTACGAGAATCGGGGGATTCGTGGTAGTGCTTATTTTGATATTGCTGGGCCTCGCCATCAGTTGGATCGGCGCCTGCGCAATCTGGCCCTTCGCCGCCTGCAAGTCGTGCGGCGGGACGGGCAAGTCACCGTCGCCGACGAAAAAAGCGTGGCGGCTGTGCGGCTCCTGCGAGGGGAAAGGGCGTCGGGTGCGCGTCGGGCGGCGCATCTACGAGCGCGGTCTCGGGATCGACGAGAAGAAGCGAAAATAGCAGGTCGGACCGCGAATGTGGTGCCGGCGGAACGCTAGGCGGCGGGAAACACCTGGGCCAACAGTGGGTACGCATCCGGCGGCGCCTGCACCGTCAAGGAAACGTCGGCGGCGTGGATGCCGAGCGCGAAGCTGAAGAATGGGCAGCACTCCTGTTCGCGCACGGCCAGTTCGGCGAGCTGTCCAATCAACAGCGGGTCGGCGGGAAAGGTGAACCGGAGCCCGGCCGCGGTGGTTCGGCGCGTTGCCGCGGCGGCCAACAGCGTCGACCAGGTCGCGGCGCGGTCGGCCCGGCCGGCGGCGGTCAGCGTGCAGGCGACCGCCGCCGCCGGACCCGCCTCGGCGGCACAGCCGCAGGTGTCGTCGCACGGGCCGGCCGGGGTCGGCCGATCGAGCCCGGCCCGGGTCTCGACCAGCTCCGCCTCGAACGTCCGTAGGTCGGCGATCCGCTCGGTGACCTGGCGGGACTGGGCGTCGACCAGCCGCCGCAGCCGCGCCTGAACCGGCCCGCAGCGCCCGCTGTCCCAGTCCCGCAGCAGGCGGCCGATGTCGGCGAGGGACAGCCGCAGCCGCTTCGCGCGCCGGGCCAGAGCGAGCCGGGCGACATGGCGGTCGCCGTACAGCCGGTAGCCGGCCGGGCTCCGGTCGCTCGAGAGCAGCCCGAGCCGTTCGTAGTACCGCAACGTCGAAGCCGAAAAGCCGGTCCGCGCGGCGAGCTCGGAAATCCGGTAGGTGACCACGGAACGACCGTAAACCTTCAACCCGGGTGGAAGGTCAAACGTTCTGGCCCGACCTGACCGGCCGCGTGTCCCGGGCCGACAGGGATGCCGGTTTGTGAGACCTGCCGGATGACGAACGATCCGGAGCCGCTAGCCGTAACGATCGACCGGGTGGTGACGCTCTCGGAGGGCATCATCGCCATCGCGATGACGCTCCTGGTGCTCAACATCAAGGTGCCCGACCTCAACCACGCCGGACCGGGCGCACTGGCCCACCAGATCGGCAAGCAGGGCGCGTCGTATCTCGCCTACGGCTGGCGTTCTGGCTCACCGCGAAGTACTGGGGGGCCCATCACCGGGTGATGCGCAGGATCGGTACCCACGACGACCGCGTGGCCTGGGTCAATTTCGTGTTCCTGTTCGCCATCTCGCTGATGCCGTACTTCGCGGACATGCTCGGCACCAACAGCGACAATCCGCTGGCCTCGGCGATATTCGGTGGCGATCTGCTGCTGGCCAGCCTGGCGATCGAATTGATTTGCTACGTCGCCCGCGTACGCAATCTCTTCACGCCGCCCTACAGCGGGCCGGAATGGGCGCGGGCCCGGGCCCGGGGTTGCACGATCTTCGCCGTCGCCGGGTCGTCCATCGGGATCGCTTTTCTCTCGACGTCACTCGCCAGTTACTGGTGGCTCCTGTTGTTCTTGAGCAACCTGCCCGGTCAGCTGATCGACCGGCGCCGCCAGCGGCTCGACCCTTGACGCCAGCGCCGGGCGCGGCGCGGGAACCCGGCTCGGCGCGGAGGTCGGCCGCCGGTTCGCCCAGGGCGTCGATCGGACCGGACGGCGGTCAACCCGTCCCGACGCGCTGAGCCGGGCGTGGGCGACCGCGTCGTACGCCGACCGGCCGACGATCCCACCGGCCCCCGCGCTCCGGACGACCAGTACCCGCCCCCGGGCCTGCCCGGACCGGGCGCCCAGTCCGGCGTACCGGCCCGAACCCCGCGCGAAGCCACGCACCGGTCGGGTGATCGCGGCCGTTCCGTAGCGGGCCGTCCGGCTGGCCCCCCGCGTCCAGGCCAGGATCGGGCGCCCACCAGCTGCTGCGGCCCGCGGCCCGGCGCCCGCCGTCCGCGCCACGATCCGCAGCCCGCCGGTCAGGGCCACGAAGGCCCGCCGCACCGCGGCCAGGGCCATCCCGAAGACCCGTCGCCCGGCGGCCGCGCCGACCCGCAGCCCCTGCCCGGCGACGGCCAGCACCCGGCTGGCCAGCGCGAGACCGGCCCGCAGAGCCAGCATGGCCAGCCGGCCGGCGGCGCCGACCGCCCGCAGGACCGGTCGGGCGTTCGCCACCCCGACCCGCACCGCGGTCCGCAACCCGGCGGCGACCGTCAGGCCGAGCTGGCGCAGCGCCGCGAAAGTCAGCCGCGCCGCGGCCGACGCGCCGCGCCCGACCACCGCGACCAGCTGGCCGGCCGTGGCCACCAGGAGCCAGACCAGCCGGGCCAGCGGATCGCACCCCCGCAGCGCGACCCGGAAGCCGGCCTGCGCGATCCGGGACGACGCGCGCAGGCCGGCCACCGTCCGGGCCCGCGCGGCGGCGCCGGTCCGGTCGACCGCACCCCAACCGGCCGCTCCGAACCGGTTCCCGATACGGGCCGGGACCAGGGCCCGACCCAGGAAGGCCAGCACCACCGCCCCGGCCACCCGCAGTCCGGCTTCCACCCCCGGCCACAAGGCCGCACCGGCCCGGCCGCCGCCGCGGACGACGACCACCGGGCCCCGGCCCGCGACCCGGGCCGGGAGCGGCGCGCGCCCGGCGGCGGCCCGCAGCCGGGCCGAGGCCGACCGCAGCCGGGCCGTCAACGCCCAGGAGAACCCGCGGCCGGCTTCGCCGAGCCACACCCCGCTGGCCCACGCGACCCGGGCGGACGGGCCGAGCGCCTGGGCTCCGGCGGCGACCGCGGAAGTGATCGTCCACACCGCCGTCCGGACCGCTCCGGCGGCGATACCGAACCCGACGACCAGGAACGACGTGGTGACGCGCCCGGCCGAACGCAGGGTCGCGAAGGCGGCCACGACGTCCCCGCGGGCCGCCCGCAGCGGCCAGACAGCGGCGCGGAACAGGGCCCGCAGGCCGCTGACCAGTCCCCGGGCGGTCGGTACCATGCGGCCCGCGAACGGCTGGGCGAGCTGCCAGCCCAGGGCGACCGGCAACAGGGCCAGAGCCAGGAATCGGCGCGTCCGACCCAGCCGCGGCGGAGCCGGGTCGAAGTCGTCCCGGGCGTCGATCCCGTACCGCCGCTCGACCTCGTCGAGGGCGTACAGCTCGTCCAGGTCGCCGAAATCGTCCAGGTCGTCGAACTCATGCAGGTCGCCGAGTTCGGCGGTGGCTAAGCCGGTCGGTCCGAGATCGTCGGAACGTAGATCGCCGGGGCGCCGGTCATCGGGGCGGACGGGCGGCGCGCTGGACCGGTCGACGGACGACACTGCGGCCACCTCCCCCGGTTCCCCACCCATGGCCCCCACCGCGGCAGCGTCCACGGTAACCGGCCCGGCGACCGTCCGAACCGGCGCCGGGTAAACGACCCGGTTACTCGGCGAGGAAGGCGACGACCGTCCCGGTCAGCTTCGGGTCGCCGAGCACCGACAGGTGGTCGCCGTCGAACTCCACGAGTCGGGCCCCGGGAATCGCGTCGACCAGTTGCCCCGGCTCCGTGGCCAGGTCGTCCGCGGTGCCCACGAACAGCAGGGTCGGCACCGCGATGCGGTCGAGCGCCACCGACTGATCGCGGACGGCCCGCAGGTGGGCGCTCAGCGCGAAGCGGTCGGCCCCCGTCACGTCGGCGAACGCCCGGAACCGGGCCGCGGCCGGGTCCGTGATGGTGGTGACGTCCTCGGTGAGCAGCGCCCCGGCGACGAGCCCCGGCTCCAGGACGGACCGGTCGACGCCGCCGAACCGCAGCACCCCGGCGCCCACCCCGGCGCCCACCCCGCCGACCGCCAGTCGGCGCAACCGGGGGTCAGGCGTCGTCGCGACCAGCAGCGACACGACCGCGCCCATCGAATATCCGACCAGGTCGAACTGCTCAAGGCCGAGCACGTCGGCCAGCATCGACAGATCCTGGGCCATCCGGTGCTCGCCGTACGATGACGGGGAGTGGGGCTTGTCGGACCGGCCGTGCCCGCGGGCGTCGAGGGCGACGACGTCGCGGCCGGCGGCGACCAGCGCGCCCACGAACCCGGTGCGGACCCAGTTGCTCGTGTGGTCGGCCACGAAACCGTGATGCAGCAGGACCGGCGGGCCGGTGGGGCCGGCCGGAGCGGCCGCCGGCCCGCCCGCCCATTGCTCGTAGTGGATGACGACGCCGTCGTCGACGCGGAAGCTCGGCACAGCTGGGGACGATCGTCGATCTTGCCGCCGGACGACCCCGCGTTGTGCGTCACCTCACAGCCCCGCGAGGTTGGAACGGACGGTCAACCACTGCTATCGGTAGCGGTGGTCGGCGTACGGACGGATCCGGTACCAGCGCCGACCCCCGCGTCGCGGGCCGCCGGTCGATGGGCGGGCGGCCGGACCCGCGGTGGTCGGCAGTTCGACGGTGTCCATCTCGAAGTAGCGGGCCGGAAAAGGGACCGGTTCGCGGGCGGGCACGGCGTAGCGGGCGGGCACGGCGGACCGGGCGGGCACGCCGGACGGCTCGGGCGCGGAACGGCCGAGCCGGGCCGGGAACCGGGGGCCCTCGAGGACGGCCCGGTCCGGCGGCCGGTGCGCCGGAGCGAGTTGCCGCCGAGCCGTCCGCGGCTGAGCGGGAGCGCGCGCCCGGTCGTCCGTCACGGCCCCGACGATGATGGCCATGACGACCGCCACGGCCAGCAGCACCACCGCCACCAGCACGAGTCCGTAGGTGGAGGACACGCTGGTCAGCCGGGGACCACCGCCGGCCGCCCGCGGAGCGCCGCTCGCGGCCGCCATCAGGTGGGTCGCCGTCCACGCGCCGGCACTGACGACCACACCGACCGTCGCCCACCCGCCGCCCGCTCCCCGCAGCACCACCAGCAGGGAGATCAACGCCGCCCCGAGGGCCGGGGCGAGCGCGGGCAACGCCGCCAGGGGACGGGGATGGGACGCCCCGGCCAGGGCCATGGCGCCCGGGCCCACCACGTCCGCCGTCCACGCCCCCGTGCCGAAGAGAGCGGCGCCGGTCGCGACCCGGGCCGGGCCGGTAGGGCCGCTTCCCGCGACGGCCAGGCCTCCGACCGCGGCCGCGACCGCCACCGACAACGACAAGGCCGCACCGGCCGGGTCGAACGAACCGGTCGCCGCCGGGCACCAGCCGACGACGTCGATGAGGTGGGCGGCCCAGACGGTGGTCCCGCCGACGGCGACGGCGGCCAGGCCGGTCCAGCCCCGGCGGGCCGCCCCGGGCCGCGTGGCCCGGGCCTGCCGGGTCGCGCTGCGGGCCGCGACCACGCCGATCAGCGCGAGCAGTCCGGCCAGGGCGAGGAACTGACCTCCATAGGAGGGGCCATCACGAACGGTTGCGAAAGCAAACGGCACGGCAGCCCCAGACGGGAGTCGACTCCGTTGTCACCACCGTTCATATCACGTCAAGCAGTTACGTCATTACTCTCAGTGTGGGAGTTTCAGATCGCTGCACACCGAGAGGGCGGCCCGGACGTCGGTCTGCAGTTTCGCGGTGTCGGACGCCTGGATGTCGGCCAGCACGTTGTTCAGCGGCGCGCCCAGGACCGCGTACTTCTTGTTCTCCGCCGCGGCGGCCGTCCCGAGGTTGGCGGCGGCCGAAAGCCGCTTCAGGTCGACCACCGCCGGTTTCGGCAGGTCAGCCTTGGTCCGGGCCAGCGCCGCGCAGGCGGCCTGCGCGTCGTCCGGCGCCGCGGTCGAGCCGCCGCCCCCGCCGCACGACGTGAGGGCGACGATGATCGCCGCGACGATCAGGGGGCCCGCGGCGGCCGGCCCGGCTACCGGTACCGCGGCGAAATTCCGGGCCGCGCGGGGCGGCGAAGGCAGCGGCCGGGACGACGATGGCGGGCACGGGCGCGAGCGGAACGGCATGTCGCCATCATCAACCATCGGCCCGCCCGACCGACGACGCGCGCGGACATTCCAACCGGCTAGGACCGGCTGGTGGTCCTCGACTCGACGTGCCGGGTCACGTAACGCTCGGCGACGAACGACAGGAACGGAACGGTGCCGGCCAGCATGACCAGGACGGTGCGCACCGGCCACCACCGCAGCCGCAGCGAAAGATCAGCGACGGCCAGCAGGTACACGATGTAAAGAGCCCCGTGCAGCGGACCGACGACCGCGACCACGCCGGTGAAATGAGCCAGGTAGCGCAGCGGCACCCCGATGCAGACCAGGATGACCAGACCGACGCCGACCACCCAGGCGATGATCCGGTACCGCTTGAGAGCCCGTTGGATCTTCGGGGCGGAGGTCCAGCCGGCGGCCGCGCGTTGGCGCGGTACCGCGGCCGGGTCGGCGGACGCGGCCGCTCCGACCGCCGGGTCGGCGGTCGGGGCCGGCGTCTCGGCCGAGGTCACCGACCACTCCGCTGGTCATCACGAGCCGCCAACGCCGCCAGATAGCGGTTGTACTCGGCCAATTCAATGTCCTCCTCGTCGTCGAAGTCCTCGTCCGGGGGGCCGGCCGCCGAACCGGCCGCCGACGCCGACGCCGCGCCGGCCACCGACGCCGCGAACGACTCCGGCCCGGATCCAGCCGGCGTCCCGGGGGCCCCCGCGCCGCGGCCACTCAGCGCACCGGCCGGCTGGCCGCCCGGCTCTCCGAAGGCCGCGTCCGCGTCCCCGGAGGGCGACCAGCCCAGCTCGTCGGTGATCATCCGCCACCAGCCGAAGATGACGCAGCCGGCGAAGAACGGCCACTCGATGCCGTAGAAGAGGTTCTGCAGGTCACTGTTGGACCGGCCCTTTTGGAACTGCCACCAACCCAGCCGCAGGAACACCGCCACCAGGACGATCATCAGAACATGCCGGAGCCACCAGGAGGGGCTGAGCAGAATCCGGCGCACACCGACGACGCTACCTCCGCGACCCGCACGGGCACCGGCCCCGTAGGGACACAGGCCCGCCCGTCCCCGGCTGGGGGGGATAGCGAGGGACGGGCGAGCCCGAAACGTCCACGTCCGTGGACGCTCAGTTGTCCAGTCGCTCGACGGCGGCGGAAGGTTGCCGCCCGAACGAAAAAATTCAGAAAAGAATCGCGCTGCTGAGGGTCAGGAGTCCGGCGGGCGGCCCGCTGGGATTCGGGACGGTCCCCGAGCCGTAGTGGGCGGCACCCGTACCGCCGGCCCCGGTACCGCCGCCCCGCGAGCCACCAGCGTCACCGGAGCCGTCCGGGGCGCCGGCACCGCCCGCCGCACCGTGGTGCGCCGCACCGGACCGGTCCGTTCGGATCGAGGACCGGTCAGCGCGCCCGGCCGACGGGGCGGCCTGGTTGCCGGCCGCGGGGCCGCCGACCAGGTCGATCGTGTAGGCCGAACCGGCCACCGAGGTCGGCAGCCGGACGGTGATCGTCGCGTCGACGCTACCGGGGCCGCCTCGGATCGCCCGTTCGGTGACCGCCGATCCGGCGTGCACGACGACCTGCGCGGATCCGTTCACCGTGCCGGCGTGCAGCACGACCACGTCACCGTGGGCGCCGACCGTGCCGGCCAACCGGAACCGGCCGCCGACGAGCGGCACGGCCAGCCGCCGGCCGTCATCCGTCCCGGCCGCGGTCGGGGTGCCACCCCGCCACGAAAATCGAGGACCACCACTGGTCAGCACGGTGCGGGAGCCGGTCACGGCCAGGGCGCCGAGGTGCCCGGTGGGTTTCGCGGCCCGCACGGCCGTCCCCGGGTCGTCGGTCACGCCGAGCAGGGCCCAGTCCCGGGCGCCGGTCGGCGGCAGCGGGATCGGGCCGCCGGCGGGGGTCGAGGTGGTCGCGACCGTGGGCCCGAGCGCGCCGCTGGTGCGCGGTTCGCCCGCCGGCGGACCCGCCGGGGCGGTCCCCGGGGTGCCCACCGATGGCTTGGCGGTCGACACCGCCGCCCCCAGCGCGGTCGAGGCCCGGCTCGACGACGCCGTGGCGGCGGGCCCGGACGTCGCGTCACCGACCGCGTAGACCTGCAGGCCGTGGCCGGTCCGCAGCGAGCCGACGGCCACCGCGGCGACAATCACCACGCCGACCACCGCCCCGACCGCGCCGACCAGGACCGGCGTCGATCCCGGTCGGAACCGGGCCGTCGCGGGGCCCGAGCGGGACCGGCGGCGGCCGGCCGGGCCCATCAACGCGACGACGGGCCGGTCGGCGGCCTGATCGTCCGCGGTGATCCGTGATTCGATCATCCGCAGCATCCGGTCGCCGTCGGGCTCGAAGTCACCGAGCTGGTCGCGCAGCAACGCGCCGACCTCGGGGCCCGGTTCCAGGCCGGTCGATCCCGCCCCGGACCGGGCGCCGGACCGGCGCCGACGCCCCGGCGGGCGACGGCTCATACCGCCCCCCGGCCCCGCAGCACCGACCGGGGTTCGACGCCGACCCGGCGCGCGGCCGGCCGGGCCGTGCGGCCGGCGAGCCCGACCCCGCGGGATGCGGCCCGGCTCACCTTCGAGCCGGCCCGGCCGTCCGGGGAACCGGGCGCGGGCGAAGTGGCCGCCCCAGAACCGGCCGCCCCAGAACCGGGAGTCGAACCGGCGCCCGACCCGGGACCGAGCAGTCGGGTGAGTTCGGTGAGCCCCCGCGACGTCTGGCTCTTGACCGTGCCGACCGAGACGCCCAGCGTCCGGGCCGTTTCCTCCTCGGACAGGTCGAACGCGAACCGCATCACCACGCAGGCCCGTTTGCGGGCCGGCAACGCCGCCAGGGCGGCCCGCACGTCGATGACGGCCGGCACGTCCGGTCCGTCGGACCGGTCGTCCGAAACTCCGATGATGCCGAGCCCCCGCCGCTCGCGGATCAAGCGGCGGATCCGACTGATGGCCAGATTCGCGACCGTCCGACGCAGGTAGGCGACCGGCAGCTCGGCGTTGCGCACGGTCTCCCACCGCCGCCACACGGCCACGAAGGCGTCCGCGGCAATGTCCTCCGCGGCGTCCCGCTCGCCGGTGAGCAGGTAGGCGAACCGCGCCATCTCGGAGTGATGGCGCTGGAAAAAGGTGTGGAACTCGGCCCGAGGGTGCTGCTCGTCCGTCACCCGCACTCCCGATGTCACGCTGACCCCGCCCGCAGCTTAGGGGCGTATGAGCGATATGTCGCCCCCCGGCGGAGGCCCGGTCGGCACCGGACCACGGCCGGCCACCCCGCGCGCGCCCGGCCCTCCCCCGGCGCGGATCCGGGCCGGCCCGGCCATCGACCGGCCGCCGGGAGGCAGGATGGAGGCATGACCGCGACCGACGAGATCGACGTCTCCGACAACCGGGCGGCCCACCGGTACGAGATCCGCGTCGACGGCACCCTGGCTGGCTTTGCCGCCTACCGCGAGCACGGGGCCGACCAGCGGATCTTCACCCACACCGAGATCGACCGGTCCCGTTCCGGGCACGGCCTGGGTGGCCGGCTGATCGGCGCCGCCCTGGACGACATGGCGGCCGCCGGTCGGACCGTGGTGCCGCTGTGCCCGTTCGTCGTCGCCTTCCTGCGCGGGCACCCGCAATATCTCGGCCTCGTCGATCCGGGCTACCGGGACGATCTGGCGGCCGACGCATCCTCGTGATCCCATGGACACCTGGGTCCGGAAGAATCGGGCCGTCCCAAGACCCAGGTCCGGAGGTCCGGCCGGGCGGCGGCCACGTTCCCAGGCGGAGGTAGCACCGTGAGCGGCGAGGTGACCCGGGGTTTCCGGCGGCGACGCGCGGCGGATCCGGACGCGGCCCGGCTCCCCCCGGGCCAGTACCGCGAACGCGGTTTCCCGGTCCTGACCGCCGGCCCGACCCCCCGGATCGATCTGCGCGACTGGCGGATGGACATCGACGGCCTGGTCGACCAGCCGGTCTCGTGGAGCTGGGACGAGATCCACACGTTGCCGGCCTCGACCTTCGACGGCGACATCCACTGCGTGACGAAGTGGAGCAAGCTCGGCGTGACGTTCTCGGGCGTCTCGGTCGACACGTTGTTCGCGGCCGCGGGCCTCGCACCGACGGCCAGCTACGCGCTGGCCTCCTGCTACGGCGGCTACACGACCAACCTCCCGCTGGCCGACCTGACCGGCGGCCGGGCCTGGGTGGTCTGGGATTTCAACGGTCAGCCGCTGGCGCCCGAGCACGGCGGACCGGCCCGGCTGCTCGTCCCGCACCTGTACTTCTGGAAGAGCGCCAAGTGGATCAACCGGATCACGCTGCTCGATCACGACGTCCGTGGCTTCTGGGAGGAGGCCGGCTACCACGACCGGGGCGACCCGTGGCTCGAGCAGCGCTACGCCGGTGACTGACACCGACCCGAGACCGGCGGTGGCGTCCCTGGCCGCCGCCCGGATGCCGTGGCGGCCCGCGACCATCGTGTCGATGCGGCTGGACACCCCGCGCCACAACGTTCTGGTGCTCGACGTGCCCGGCTGGCCCGGGCACCGCCCCGGCCAGCACGCCGATGTCCTGCTCACCGCGGACGACGGCTACCGCGCGGAACGCAGCTACTCGATCGCGGCGCCCTACGACGAGCCCGGCCGGGTCGAGCTGGGCATCACCGAGGTCGACGGCGGTGAGGTGTCGTCGTACCTGGTCGAGGACGCGCGGGCCGGGGACGTCATCATGATCCGCGGCCCGGTCGGCGGCTATTTCGTCTGGAGTGCCCGCGCGGCCCGTACGCCGTTGCAACTGGTCGCCGGTGGGTCGGGCGTCGTGCCGCTGCGGGCGATCGTCCGGGCCTGGGCGCGGGCCGGCCGGCCGGTACCGGCCCGGCTGTTCTACTCGGCCCGGTCACCGGTCGAAGCGCCGTACGCCGCCGAACTGATCGGGTTGGCCGTCGGCTCGGCCACCCGGCCGCCGGATCCCGGCCAACCCGCGCAACTCGCTCTGACCTGGACCTATACCCGGCACGCGCCGGAGGGCTGGACCGGCTACCGCGGCCGGGTGACGCCCGCGATGCTGGCCGGGGCGACCTGGCCGACGGACGTTCAACCCGACATCTATGTCTGCGGGCCCACCGATTTCGTCGAGAGCGTGGCCTCGACGCTGGCCGACGCGGGCCACGAGCCGGACCGCATCCGGACCGAGCGCTTCGGCTGAAGCCCGCCTGGCGCGCGGGGCCCGACCGGCTGGCTCAGCTGCTCAGCCGCTCAGCGTTCCTCGACGAACAGCGACTGCATGGCCCGCCCGAGCGGGCCGTTCCCGTCGAACAGCAGGCTTTCGGCCTGCCCGATGCCCTGGTCGGACAGCCGGGTCACGGCGTCCATCCCGATCCACTCGCCGACCGGCGGCCGGGCCAGCACGACGGTCAGGTCGGGGTTGACGAACGTGTGGGTGTCGAACGGCAGCAGCCGGGACAACCCGTTGCCGAAGTCCGCGGCGGCGACGACCCGCTGGGTCGGGCTCGGCTCCTCATCCGGCACGATCGGATGACGCAACCGCATCCACACGGTCGCCGGACCCTCGTCGTCCCACTGCCCGGTGACGTAGCGGATCTCGACACCGTCCAGGTGGAAGCTGATCGGGCCTTCGCCCGGGCGCCGCGGGCGGACCGTTCCGGCCGCGGTGTCGGTCGGCGTGAACGGGGTCGGCGGCCAGGCCGGCACCGGAACGTCCGCGATCCGGATGCGCAGCGCCCGGGCCCGCACATACTCCTTGTCGCCGATGCTCAGCGTCGCGTCGACGATCTGCACCCGCCGGCCCATCCGGGTCAGTTCGGAGCGGATCAGCATCGGTTCCAGCGGGACCGGGCGGGTGATGTCGACCGTGAACCGCACCACCTGCATCGGAGAGTCGATCGACGACGGCGTCGCTTCCACCGCCCGGACGATGGCGGCCGCGAGCGCCCCACCGTGCTGGGCCGTCGGCCACCACGGCCCACGGGTCAGCTCGGTCGGCACCAGCAGGTCACCGTCGGGCAGGTAGAGCGCATCAGCCACGACCAGCAATCTACTGAGCCGACCGGGATCTTCGGGCCCAAGCCGCGAAGCTCGCCGATAATCATTCAGATCGGGAGATACATCACAGCTGATCCCTCACTCGCCACGACGGTGATAAGCGGTCCGAACCGGCTGATCAGAGCCCCCTCAAGGGGTCTGACCAGCCGCCTCCCGACTGCCGGCCCGGGTCCGGAGCGGATCGGGCGACGAGGCCGCCGGGAACCGTCGGAGGAACTCACCTTCCAGCGCCAGCATCCGCCGGGTGTGGGCCGCCAACGCGTCCTCGGTGCCGTTCAGGAACGTGTCGTGCCGGGTGTCGTGGAGCCTCGTCACCTCGCGGTCGAGATCGACGTCGGTCAGGTCGCGGGGCGGGACGCCGTCCTGGTCGTATGACATGGCTGTTGATTACCCGGCGGGGCCGGGGGTTACCCATGACCGACGACGGTAACCCGTGGTCCCCCCGGCCGGAACGGTCCGTTGCCACCCACCGCCGGGCGGTCGCCGCGACCGTCGGGCGCGGGTAGCCCGACAGTGACACCATCCGGGGATGGCGCGGACGCCCAAGAAAAAGATCTACAACGCCGAACTGACCCGGCTCCAGATCGACCTGAGTTACCTGCGGGACTGGGTCGGGCGCTCCGGAAGCCGGGTGGTGGTGATTTTCGAAGGCCGGGACGCGGCCGGCAAAGGCGGCGTCATCAAACGCATCACGCAGTACCTGAGCCCACGGACCGTCCGGACGGTCGCGCTGCCGGCCCCGAACGACCGTGAACGGACGCAGTGGTATTTCCAGCGCTATATCGCCCACCTACCGGCCGCCGGCGAGATCGTGCTGTTCGACCGGAGCTGGTACAACCGGGCCGGGGTGGAGCGGGTGATGGGCTTCGCGACGCCCGCGGAGTACGAACTCTTCCTGACCCAGGCGCCGATCTTCGAGAAGATGCTGATCGATGACGGGATCATTCTGCTGAAGTACTGGTTCTCCATCTCGGACGCCGAGCAGGAAAAGCGGTTCCAGGCCCGCGCGACCGATCCGCTACGCCAGTGGAAGCTGTCGCCGATGGATCTCGAATCGCGGATCCGGTGGGTCGACTATTCCCGGGCCAAGGACGAGATGTTCGCCCAGACCGACACCGCACCGGCACCTTGGTGGGTGGTCGAGGCGGATAACAAGCGGGCCGCCCGGCTCAACTGCATTCACCACCTGCTGGGCCAGATCCCCTACGACACGGTGGAGCGCCCGGCGGTCAGCCTGCCGGACCGGCGGGAGGACGACGGGTACGTCCGGCCGCCCCTTGAGCAGTACCGACACGTGCCCGACTACGCGGCGACACTCTGAGCGCGACCCGGTCGGGGCCGGCCGGAACGCTCGCCCCCGCGCCTGATCGTCACACTTGACGATCGAGTCGTTACTGAGAGTTTTGAGGGCGCGGACCCGCACCCCGCCCGAAGCTCCACCCCCGGATCGGGGTGCGCATTGGAGCCCTTGACAGAAGTCGAACGGTAGCGATTATGTTACCTCTCGATATATGACACGTATCACAGTACCGGGGGGAAGGGCGCAGAGGTCTCCGTCGAATCGAACGTCCGGCCACACCAGCGGTTCAACCATGCCTTGACATTGGTTTCAGTCCACGGCCCGGCCTCGACGGTGCCGGGTGCACAAGACTGACCAGCGGTCACTGCGCGGTCTTCGATCTGCGACCGCCGGAGAAGAATGGAGAAGCGTTGTCATCGACCACGATCGAAGCGCGCGACAAGCCTTCCGTCAACCCGATCAGCCGACTCTGGAATCGACAGTTAACGGCTTACCCGGACACCGGGCCCCGGTACACCTACCTCGGCATCGTCGTCCTGGCCGCCATTGTTCTCTACTATGAGCTCTACGTCGAAGGCAGCGTCGCGCCGTCCATTCTGCGGCAATACGGCATGTCCTTCACCTACTTCATCTACATCATCGCCTTCGGCAACATTCTGGGCGCCTTCGCTTCCCTGGTGGCTGGGCTCGCCGACCGGTGGGGCCGGGCCAACCTCGTCGCCTACGGGCTCGGGATCACCGCCGCCATCACGTTGTTCGGCCTGCCCCACGCGGGTACCGAGTTCGAGTTCGGGCTCCTGTTCGCCGCGCTCAGCTTCGTCGAAGGAATCATCCTGGTCGCGACGCCGGCCCTGGTCCGCGACTTCTCGCCGCAGATCGGTCGGGCCGCCGCGATGGGCTTCTGGACCCTCGGCCCGGTACTCGGCAGCCTGGTGGTGGCCGTGGTCTCCAGCAACACGCTGGGCGGTCACCCCGACTGGCGTTACCAGTTCTACGTGTCGGGAGCCGCGGGCTTTGTGGTGTTCGCGTTGGCCGTCGTCGGCCTGCGCGAGCTGTCGCCCCGGCTTCGGGACCAACTGATGATGACGATCCGGGACCGGGCCCTGATCGAGGCCAAGGCCAAGGGGCTGGACATCTCCCGGGCCCTGGAGAAGCCGTGGAAGCAGATGATGCGGCCCGACATCATCGCCTCCGCCCTCGCGATCAGCCTGTTCCTGCTGATCTACTACTCGGCCGTCGAGTTCTCGGTCGTGTACTTCACCACCGTCTTCGGATTTACGGAGAAGGACGCGAACGGGGTCAGTAACTGGCTGTGGGCGAGTGACGCGATCGCACTGGTCGTGGTGGGGGTGCTGTCCGACAAACTGCGCGTGCGCAAGCCGTTCATGGTCGTCGGCGGCGTCGGCGCCGTGATCATGACGATCATCTTCCTGCGGCTGGCGACCCATCCCGACACGTCCTATTACCACCTGGCCACGGTCATGTCCATTCAGGCGGTATTCCTGGGCGTCGCCTACGCGCCGTGGATGGCGAGTTTCACCGAGACCATCGAGAAGCACAATCCCGCGCTCACCGCGACCGGGCTGGCGGTCTGGGGCTGGATATTGCGGATCGTCGTGGCCGCCGCCGCCTTTGTGGTTCCGGTGGTCGTCAACGGGGTCGACCCGCTGGTGGCCTACGGGACGCAGGCCCAGGCCGCCCAGGCCCGGGTCGGGGCTCCCCTGCTGGCCAAGGTCGAGGCCAACCAGGCGCTCTTCAACCAGCTCGCCACCTACCCGGATTCAAGCAAGATCCCGCCGGCGCTGCTGCAGTCGGCCATTGCCAAGGTCGGGGCGCCGACCCTGCTCGCCGCGCAGAAGCACGCGGCCGACCTGACCTTTCTGGCCGCGCACGGCCACCAGGTGCTGGCCGCCCAGAAGAAGGCCCCGCATCAGTGGCAGCACTGGTACTGGGTGTGTGTGGGCGGTGAGCTGGTCTTCATTCCGCTGGTCTTCGTGATGGCCGGCGACTGGAGTCCGCGCCGGGCCCGGCAGCGGGAGCAGGAGCACGAGGCCGCGGTCCAGGCCGAGCTCGAGAAGATGCTGGCCGACGGATCGGCGCCGGTCAGCGTAGGCGCGACGGCCACGCCGGTCGCGGCCGGTGGGACGGCCGTTCCGGACCAGTCGGCCACACCGGTCGACGGGGTCACGTCCGGCGGGGAGACGGCGGCGGGGGCCAGCCCCGAAGCCGCGCCGGCCGCGGCTGACCACGCGGCCGCGTCCTCAGCGGACGATCAGACGCCGTCCAGCAGCGCCTGACAGACCCCCGGGTACCGGACCGGGCACCCGGAACGGGCACCGGGCCGGGAGGATTCTCCCGGCCCGGCGCCCGTTCTTCGAGGCCGTACGCAGATGCTGTCGGGTCAGGTGACCGTCAGCCAGACAGCCACCGGTCAGGTGGCCGCCGGTGCGCCTCCAACCGGTTCCGGGCTGGAGGTTCCGCCGTTCAGCGTGGCCTCCCCGCGCGGAGCCTGCTCGGGGATGGCCGCGCCCCCGCCGTGCAGCCGCTCGAGCTCGATCTCGTCCGCGTCGGGGACCCGGGGTTCGGGTTTGGTCGCGGCAAACGCGAGACACAGAATGGCGACGAAGAGATAGCCGAGCGAAACCTCGCCGTTGTTGGCATCCCACTCGACCTTGGTGCCGTGGATGAGCCCGACGAACGACAGGATGGCGCCGGCGGCCGCGAATGCCGCGGCCGGAATGAAGCGTTTGTCGATGATGAACGCGACGATCGCCCCGAGGACCAGACCGGCCAGAATCGCCCCGTCCCCGAAGATTGACAAACCGTGGTAGACGACGCCGGCGTTCTCGAGTTTTGCCTCGCCGAGCTGCGCGGCGCTCGTGCCCGCGGCCGACAATGCGTCGTCGATCTGGCCGGTGGCCCAGTTCGCGATGTTGGGTAGCAGCGCGGCGACCACCGCCGCCGCGTGCGCCCGGGGCGTCACCTGGAAGGCCTGGGCCCCGATCAGGAGGCCGATGTACAGCAGGATCGGCACGATCGCCGGAAGCGGCAGGACCGCCCCGAGCAGACCGAACAAGCTGAAGAAGCACAGGACGGCGATGACAATCCCGGTCGCCATCGAGTAACCGGTCCGCCCACCGGCGCCCTTCCATCCGGGGTGGCCGATGTAGACGGCCGGCGGGAACGGCGAGCCAAGGGCCGACCCGATGATCGCCCCGAAGCCGTCGGCGAGCAGGACGCTCCGCAGGTTGTAGTTGTCGCCGGCCGAAGCGGCACTCTCGACGTTCGTCATCCCTTCAGTGAAGTTGTAGACGCCGAGCGGAATAGCGGTCGCCAGCAAGGGAGAAATATTCGACAGACCGGAGAACAGGTTCCCGAAGTGGAAGGTCGGTAGCGAAAGCGCGATGTCCTTCGCCGACGCCGTGACGTCCGGGGTGTTCATGGCCCCGCCGATCCAGCCGATCGCCGTCCCGAGCAGCAGAGCGGCCAGTCCGATCGGGATATTGCCGGGCAGCCGGATATTGGTCATCAGGCCGATCAGGATGAGGGCGAAAACCGGCAGGGCGATCCACGCCTTGTCCCACATCTGGCCGGCCGGCCGCATGGAGATGAAGGCCAGGGACACACCGGCCAGGGCGCCGAGCAGGGCCGCCCGAGGGGTGAACCTGCGGATGTAGGGCCCGACGAAGGCACCGAGGACGACGATCAGCCCGATGATGAATGCCCAGGCCAGGCCGGCTTCCCAGGCCTTGATCGGGTCCTTCGTCTTCAGGTAGATCGGCAGCATGATGACGAAGGTGACGATGAACATGTGCGGCACGCTCGGCCCGTAGGGCATGGCCGTGACGTCGTCGCGGTTCTCCCGCGTGGCCAGCCGGCGGGCCAGGAACGTGTAGTAGATGTTGCCGAGCAGCAGGGCGATGCCCATGGCCGGCAGGATCGCGCCGTACACGTCATTCTTGGGGATGTGCACAACGCCGAGGCACAGCCCGGTCAGCACGAGCACGTTGACCAGGACGTTGATCCCGAGACCGAAGAAGGCATTGGTGTCGCCCTTGACCCAGTAGGGCAGGGCTATTCCGGACGACGGCGCTTCGCCGCCCGAGGCGAATTTCAACATGGCGGGTTCCCCTAATTCTTCAGGAAGGCTGCGTCAGGAAGGCTGGAGGACGGTCGTGGCGCTGGCCGTGGCCGGCGCCGCGGTGGCGAGCGCGGCGAGGAAGTCGGTGGATCCGGCGACCCAGCCGAAGATGCCGCCCTGTGCCGCGACCATTTCCAGCGCAACCCGCTGGAACTCGGGGAAATAGGAGCCGACGCAGTCGGCCAGAACCAGGCATTCGTAACCGCGGTCGTTGGCTTCCCGGACCGTCGTGTGCACGCACACCTCGGTTGTCACGCCGGCCACGACCAGGCTTTTGATGCCCTTCTCGATCAGGACGTCACCGAAGGCCGTGGCGTAGAACGCGCCCTTGCCCGGCTTGTCGATGACGATCTCGCCGTCGATCGGGGCGAGTTCGTCGATGATGTCCTGGCCGTACTCGCCGCGGATCAGGATGCGGCCCTTGGGCCCCGGGTCGCCGATATGGGTGTCGCCCCGGCCGCGGGTCAACTTGCTCGGTGGACAGTCCGACAGGTCGGGCAGGTGCCCTTCCCGGGTGTGGATGACCTCAAGACCAGCCGCGCGGGTCGCGGCGAGGACGGCCTCGAGCGGCTTGATCGTGCTCCGGAGCTGCGAGACGTCGTTGCCCAGGCTCTCGCCGAAACCGCCGGGCTCGAGGAAGTCACGCTGCATGTCGATGATCACGAGGGCGGTCGTCGCGGGATCGAAGGTGAACTCGTAGGGACGGGCATCGACGCTGATCGCGGCGGGTGTGGTCATACCGGGTCCTGTCCTCGGGCGGTGGACTACCAGGTCCGCCCCCGGGTCCTTGGGGGTCTGACCTGCACGCGAAACGACTGTCGGGCGGTTTCGTTTCCAACACCGATCCGGCGCGTAACGTGGAAATAACTTCTGTATACCGTCACGTACCCGGGACGGGATACAGCCCGTCGCCGGGTGATCGCCTGCGTTTGCGAGGGGTTGCCGGGCCGGGGTGGGCACGCCGGATCGGGCGGGACTGAACCAGCCGCGCAACGCCGGAGGATCAGGCGGCGAGCCGGGCGCCGGTCAGGCCGGTCGGACCCGTGCGGGCCCGTGGATCAGGCGCTACGGACGATCGGCGACCCGGTGAGGGACAGTTCCCGGACCTGGTCGCGCAGCCACCGGTGCGCGGGGTCGGAGTCGCGCAGCGCGTGCCAGAACATGGTCTTGCACAGCGACCGGAGCGGAAAATCCGGTTCGAGCAGGCGAATGTCGGCGGCGTCGGCCAGTTCCGCGGCCAACCGTTCGGGGACCAGGGCAACCAGCTGGGTGCCCCGCAACATGAACGGCATGGCGACGAAGGTGCTGGCCACCGCTTCGACGGACCGTTTCGCGTCGAGCCGGTCGAGTTCTTCTTCGAGCCGGTCCTCGTGGACGCACATCAGGTAAGGACGGCTGGCCAGCACTTCACGGGTGAGCCGGTCGCCGGGCTCGGGGTGGTCGCGCGAGATGACCCCGACCAGCCGGTCGGAGATGACCGGGGTCCGCGAGCAGGCCAGCAGCCGGTCGGGGCCGACCAGTTCGTCGGGCAGGATCGCCAGGTCGATCTCGTCACGCTCGACCGCGTCGACGGAGGTTTCGGTGACCGGCCGGACATTGATCCGCACCTTGGGGGCCCGTTCGCCGACCTGCGCGATCAGCCGGCGCACCAGCAGGACCGTGACGTAGTCGCTGGCCGCGATCGTAAAGACCCGCTCGTCGGTGGCCGGGTCGAAGTCGGGCCGGCTGGAGATGGCGTGGTCGATGATGGCGAGCGCCGCCGCGACCGGCTCAACCAGCGCCACGGCCCGCGGGGTGAGCTGGAGGCTGCGTCCGTTGCGGACCAGCAGCGGGTCGTTGAACAGCTTACGGAGCCGACCGAGCGCGGTACTCGTCGCGGACTGACTCAGGCGGAGGCGTTCGCCGGCCCGGGTGACGTTCTTCTCGCGCAGCAGCGCGTCGAGCACCACGAGAAGATTGAGGTCGACTCGGCCAAGATCCATGGGCGCCTCCCGTCGGATGTGACTGGCGAGGATGCGGACTGGCCTACTCCGCCGTGCCGTTGCTCCCCAGAATAGGCCATCGTCATGGATGGAACCTAAAGATCGCATCAGAGATATGGATACTTGCCCCAGATCGTGACTTTCGGCAATCTAGACACCCTGTTGATCATTGGTTGACGCAGGGTTACCATTCTTGGCCCGGCGGTCGGCCGGCTGGACCGCCGACCGGCGCCGACACGCCGGAGGCGCCGGTCCGGGACGTAGTAGGCTGCACGAGCACTACGCGGGCGTAGTTCAGAGGCAGAACACGAGCTTCCCAAGCTTGCAACGCGGGTTCGATTCCCGTCGCCCGCTCTCCGTATCGCCACAGCTCAGCGGCCTGCATCGCGATCACCATCCTCGGGTTTGCGACTCGTTCCCGGCTCTCCGGGCCATTCGCGGGCCGGTAACCGGCGACGTGGCATCGGT
>JAMFSN010000150.1 GCA_026225295.1 Frankia alni | reverse complement strand
CCGGAAGCGCCGTTCCCGGAAGCGCCGTTGCCCGCCGCCGGACCAGCCGGAGTCGGGCCCGCTGAGCCCGGACGGCCCGCGGCCGGGCGCGGCGCGGCCGGTCCGGACGCCGCTGAACGCGCCGTCGCGGGCCGGCCGGCCGGCCGAGCCGGCGTCGGGCTTCCCGCCACCGCCGTGACCGGGAGCGGCAGGGCGGTGGGGGCGTCGGGCAGCAGGGTCGGGCTCGGCCGCGGGGGCGGCGCCGCCCGGTTGACCGTGCCGAAGGCGACGAGGCGCCCGCCGGCCACCATCGCCTTGCCCCGTCCGCCCCGACCCGCGGCGGCGTCGGCGTCACGACGCGGCGGGGCGCCAGCCGGCTCGCTGCCGGCCGGCGACCGATCGGTCGGAGGCACGCTCACCTTCCCGGGGGTCCGTCAGGAACGTGGAGCCGTCGGCGCGCGGGAACTCTGCTCGCGCGTCCTTCGGCCCCCTGGGCGATCACGCCGGCATAAGTCGGGGCGCCGTCAAGGGTAACCGGCGTTTGCCGGCCGACCGACGAGCGCCTTCCACCAGTTCTCATCACCGGGAGCGCGATGTTCACAACTCTCCGTAGCCAGCCCCGGGACCGGGTCCGGTTCACTTCTTCCGCACCCGGCAGACCCGTTCCAGCCCCAGCGCGGCCAGCACCAGGGCCAGGGCCGCCCCGAAACCCAGCGCGGCGGTGACCACATCCCGACCGGCCGTGCCGATCTGCCCGATCCGCGCGGCCGGATAAATCAGCGCTCCGGCCCACGCCCCGGCCAGCGCCGACCCGGCCAGACTGCTCGCCTTGGCCAGGGCGGCGAATCGGGCCACGGTGAGCGGCATGATCGGTCGGGTCCCGGGCCGCCCGGCCAACCGCCGGCGGGTGATGCCGGCGGTCTGGCCCTCGACGAGCGCCAGCACGAGCAGGGTCAAAGGGGCGGTCCGGGGGAAGGCCGGCAGGTCGAGGTACCAGCCGCGCACCACCAGGTAGGCCACCACCCCGGCGACGATCGTCACGATGATCAGATCCCGGGGCCGGGTCGGCGTCACGGGCGCAGCACCAGCGGGGTCGACCGGACGCCGGACGCGTCGAGCCCCCGCAGCACGTCGACCACCCGCCCCACGCCGGCCAGGTGGGCGTCCGGGTCCACCTCCAGCCACGGCACCAGCACGAACGCCCGCTCGCGGGCCCGCGGATGGGGGATGATCACCTCCGGATCGTCGCTGATGACGTCGCCACTCGCGATCACGTCGACGTCGAGCGTGCGCGGCCCCCAACGCACCCCGCGGACCCGCCGCGCGGCCTGCTCAGCCGCCCGGGCCACCGCCAGCAGGGTCCGGGGTGGCGCGGCCGGCACCAGCACCACGGCGTTGAGGTAGTCGTCCTGGTCGGGGCCGCCGACCGGATCGGTTTCGTAGACCCCGGACACCGCGACCGCCCCGACCAGCTCGACCGCCAGTCGCAGGTTGGCCAGCCGGTCGCCGAGATTCGACCCGAGGGCCAGCACCGCCGTCGCGCCGGACCCACCGACACCGGACCCGCCAACGCCGGCCGCGTCGGTCACCGGTCCGACCCGTCCGGGTCGGACCGGGCCCGGGTCACGGTGACCGCGACGTCGCCGAACACCAGCGGGATGGGGGCGGCCGGCTTGTGCACCGTGACCTCGGCCCGGCGGACCCGCGGGTCGGCCAGGCAGGTGGCGGCCAGCCGCTCGGCCAGCGTTTCGATCAGCGCGACCGGCTCACCGGCGACAACCGCCGCGAGCGCCTCGGCCAGTTCGCCGTAGTGGACGGTCGCGGTCACGTCGTCGGATGCGGCGGCCGGCCGCAGGTCCAGCCAGAGCGTCGCGTCGACGACGAACTCCTGCCCCAGTTCCCGTTCGGCGACCAGCACCCCGTGCCGGCCCCGGACCCGCAGGCCGGTCAGCCGGATCGCGTCCAGCGGCGCACCGGCCGGACCATGGGCCGGCGGCGGCCCGGCGGCGGTCACGTGGTCGGCTCCTTCCAGGCTTCGCCGGTGGTCCAGGCCCGGGCCACCCGCACCGCGTCGGCGGCCGGCCGGACCGCGTGGACCCGCACCCCCCAGACCCCGGCGGCGGCGGCCAGCGCGGTGGTCGCCTGGGTGGCGTCCTCCCGGTCGTCGACCGGTCGGGGGGTTCCGTCCGGGCCGGCCAGCAGCCGCCCCAGGAACGTCTTGCGGGACGTCCCGACCAGCAGCGGACGCTCGAGCACGGCCAGGGCGTCGAGGTGGGCCAGCAACGTCCAGTTGTGCGCCGCGTTCTTGGCGAACCCGATTCCCGGATCGACGATCACCGACCCGAGGTCGATCCCGGCGGCCAGCACCGCGTCCAGCCGTCCCCGCAGTTCGGTCACCACCTCGGCGACCACGTCGGTGTAGACGGCCCGCGAGGTCATGTCGGCGCTCGGCCCCCGGGCGTGCATGAGGACGTACGGGACGCCTCGTTCGGCGACCAGCGCCAGCAGCTCGGGCCGGGCGCCGCCGCTGACGTCGTTGACCAGGGCGGCGCCGGCGTCGAGGGCGGCCGCGGCCACCGACGCCCGGGTCGTGTCGACGCTGACCACGCCGCCCGCGGCGACCAGTTCGGTCACGACCGGCACCACCCGGGCGTGCTCCTCGGCTTCGTGCACCCGGCCCGCGCCCGGCCGGGTCGACTCGCCGCCGACATCGATCACGTCCGCGCCGGCCGCGAGCATCGCCCGCCCGGCCCGCACGGCATCGGCCGGTCGCGCGAAGGTGCCCCCGTCGGAGAACGAATCCGGCGTGACGTTCAGGACGCCCATCACCCGGGTCCGACCGAGGTCGTCGAGGCCCCGGACCGGCGGAGTCGCCAGCCGGCCGGCGCTCGGGTGGGGGGAGCCGTGCACGTACCCGTCCTACCGCACCGGGGCCGGCCGCCGCGCGGCGCGGCGCCGACATCACGGGCCGGACCGCTCGGAGCGGCCCGGCTCAGTGCTTCCCGGCCGGCCGCAGCGCCCGGGCCCGACGCCGCCCGCGGGCCTTCATCCGGCCGAGCGCCGGCCGCAGCTTCGTCTGCGGCCAGACCAGGAACGCCTCCGCCTCGAGCATCGCCAGGGCGATGCGGGGCAGGTCGCCGGTGGACGGGAAGCAGACGTAGCGCGGCACCCAGCGCGGCTGGAACTTGGCGTTGAAGCGGTACAGGCTGTCGATCTGGAACCACCGGGACAGGAACAGCAGGAGGCCCCGCCACGCCCGGATCACCGGGCCGGCCCCGAGCCGGCCGCCGCGTTCGAGGGCCGACCGGAAGAACGCGAAGTTCAGCGAAATCGTCTTGACGCCCAGGTCCGGCGCACACTTGAGCGCGGCGACAATGAGGAACTCGTTCAGCCCGTTGTCGGCTGATTTGTCGCGCAGCATCAGGTCGAGCGACAGCCCGTCGGTGCCCCACGGAACGAAGTGCAGGAACCCGCGCAGGACCGGCCCGCGACCGTCGGGCGATTCGGTGAACGCCATCACGGCCACGCAGTCGCGGTCGGCGGGATCGCCGGTCCGGCCGAGCGCCATGGAGAAGCCCCGCTCGGTCTCGGCCCCCCGCCAGGCGGCCGCCTGGGCGCGCAGGCTGGCCCGCTCGACCGCGTCGACCTCGGACATCCGGACCGCGCGGACGGAGTAGCCGGCCCGCTCGACCCGCCCGACGGCCTGCCGGACATTGCGCATCGACCGACCGTCCAACGTGAACTGCGCCACGTCGACGATCGCCTCGTCGCCGAACTCGAGCGCGGACAGCCCGGCCCGGGCCCAGGCCGTACCGCCCGCCTCGGAGCAACCGATCACCGCCGGTGTCCAGGCGTGTTCGGCGGCCTCGTTCAGGAAGGCCTTGATGGCGCCCGGCCAGGCTTCGTTGTCCCCGAGCGGGTCGCCGCTGGCCAGCATCACCCCGGACACGACCCGGTAGGCGACGCAGGCCTTGCCGGTCGGCGACCAGACGACCGACTTGTCCCGCCGCAGCGCGAAGTACCCGAGCGAGTCGCTCGCGCCGAACCGGTCGAGCAGGCACCGCATCCGGGCTTCGTCGTCGGCGGTCAGACGGGGCCGGGGCTCCGGCGGGCGCAGCGCCAGGTAGGCGGTGACCGCGACCGTCACCAGGCCCATCGTGAGCAGGATCCGGGTCAGCAGGTCGGCGAACCGGTCGGAGACGAAGTGCAACGGTCCGGCGATGCCGATCAGGCCGAGCAGAACCTGCTGGATCTGATCCGAGAACGAGTCCGGCCCGACGATCCGGGTGTGGCGCAGCTCCAGCATGGCCAGGCCGATCACGACCGAGGCGCAGGCCAGCAGCAGGCCGACCCCGAGGGCCCGCCACCGGGTCCGCGGGTCGCCCTTGGCCGTGAACTCCCGCCGGGTCACGATCAGGATGACCAGCAGGGCCGCCGAGGCGGTCGCCTCCTCGTAGTCGAGTCCCTTGGCGACGTGCAGGACGACGCTCGCCGCCAGCAGGACGACCGCCCCCCGCCAGGCCCGTCGCTTGCGCCGGCGCAGCCCGCGGGACAGCAGGACGAGCAGCAGCCCGACCACGACCGTGAACGCGGCCGCCTGCCGGGACGCGGAGGCAGGCAGGATGCCGCGCAGGTCGGCCAGGCGGGCCCGCCACTCGGGCGTGAGCGCGGAGACGATGTCGATGAGCCCGGCCGCGAGCGTCAGGAACGCCAGCAGCGGCGGGACCCACGGCCGGCCCCAGGCCGGCAGCCGCTGCAGCGGATCCGGGATGCTCCTCGGCTCGGCGCCCGGGCCCTCGGCGCCCGGGTTCGCCGGGGCGTGATTCGCCGCCGGTTCGGGTTCGGGGTGTCTGGCCGGTTCCGGGTGGGTTGTCCGGTCGGCGGGGGCCCGCCGGGCGGTGGCCCGGCCCGGGTCGGCGCCGCGGCTGGCCCGCCGGCTGCGGGCCGACTGCCGGACGGGCGCGTCCCCGGGAACGGCCGGAGCGCTCTTCGCCGGCCGCTCCGACGGGGCGACGTCAGGCGCCGGGCCGGGCCGCTCAGTCCCCGACACCGGGGTCCCCGACACGGGGGCCCCCGACACGGGGGTCCCAGACTCCGGGGGGCCAGACTCCGGCCCGGGAGACTCCGGAACCGCGGGGCCGGACGGATTCCGCGCACCGGACCCGGGCGGGCGTCGCCGCGCCGACGGTCGGCCGGATCGCCGTTCGCCCACGTGAACGCCTGATCTCACTGAGTCGTCGCCACGGGTCGGGGTCATATACCGCATCGCTCCCAAATCGGAGCCGGACGACCGGTTCGGCCGATCCTGCCCTGGTCCGTTGCCGTGCCTCGGTGGCACGGAACCGTGCCCGGTGTCGAGGGGACCATACCCATCGTCCCCCGGGCCCGTAACCGCGTGCACCGAAGCTCGGTGCGTCCGGTGCGCGGCCGTTGAGGCCGGCCCCTGACCGGATCATGACCCGACCGTACGGCCCCGAAGATGAGACGGGGGTGAATTCCGCCACGCGGTCCGGTCACGCGACGACCCGGCCCCCGGCCGGCCGGACCGTCTGGTCAGCGCCGGCCCGAGCGCGCCTCAGCTCGCCCGGCGCCGATAGCTGTACCGGTAGACCGGCCGGAAACCCAACCCCGCGTACAGGCGGCGGGCGGCCGCACTCTTCTGCTCGACCTGGAGATAGGCCCGGGTCGCACCGTTGCCCGCGGCCCAGTCGGCCAGATGGCCGAGCACGGCGGTGGCCGCGCCCCGGCCCCGGGCCTCCGGAAGCGTTGCCATGCTGTAGATCCCGAGCCAGCCGGCGTCGAGCGTGCCGCGGCCGGCGGCGACCGGACGCCCGTCGAGGGACGCTGTGACGTACAGCTGCCCGACGACCAGCCGGGACAGCACGGCGAGGGTGTTGATCCGCTGCTCGGGCCCGAAGGTGGTCATCACCGGGCTGACCGCGGCGAGCCAGTCGCCGTCGATCCCCGGCCGGCTGACCACGGTGAGCCCGCCCTCCCCGACCGGGGCGGGACCCGACCCGGACGACCCCGGTCGACCGGCCGTCGGG
>JAMFSN010000149.1 GCA_026225295.1 Frankia alni | reverse complement strand
GATCGGGATCGTCACCAGGTCACCGGCCGTCGTTCGGGCGTCGACTTCTTGGGGGGCGGGTGCCTGGTCGGGATGAGCCGCCGACGGCGGCGGCATGATCGTGACGTCCACGGTCCCGGTCGCGGTGCTGCCGTCGGCGTCGGTGGCGACGTAGCTGACCTCGGTCTCTTCCTCGGTGGTGACCCCGGCCGGCGCATCGACGCGGATGTCGCCGCCCTGGACGCCGAGCAGCAGTCCAGCGACCGACGGGGCGGCGGTCGGCGGCACCCCGTCGATGGACACCGCCAGCCCGGTCGAACTCGAATCGCCGCTCAGCACCGGAACGGCGGCGCTGTCACCCGACCGGACCGTGATGTCGGCCTCGGTGGTGGTGATCTGGTCCGCGTTCGGGGTGTCGGCCACGGCGGAAACGGCGACGGTACCAGTGGCGCTGCCCTGCCCGTCGCTGACGGTGTACTGCACGGTGGCCGTCTTGCCCGGTGTGAGGCTGTCGGAGCTGATCCGCAGCCACCGCTGGTCCACCACGGTGACCTGCACACCGGGATCGAGGCTGCTGGCGCCGGTGATGCCGAGCACCCAGCCCTGCGGGTCGTAGTCGTTGGCGAGCACGTCCGTCACGGCCGCCTGCTGACCGTGCAGCACCGCGATGGCGGGGGTGGTCACCGGCGGCGACGGGGTGCCGGCGGACGGCATGACGTGTACCCGGATCGTCCCGTTGGCGGTCGGCGCGGCCCCGTAGGCGTCGGTGTAGCTGAGGAAGTAGTCGCCCGCGTGCTCGGCCGTGAACGTCACCGTACCGGTGGCCACGTCAGTGGTCACGGTCGCGCCCGGCACCGAGGACACCGCCGCCGCCAGCGCGAGCTTCGCGCCGGGCTTCGTCGGGTCCACGCCCGGCAGGTCGTTGGCCAGGGGGCGGATGGTGACCGAGGAGCCCGCCAGGGCGAGCACCGCGTCCGGTTCCGGCGTTGGCGCGACGAACTGAGTGGACGCGGATCCCAGCACCGAGACCTTCAGCGTCGCCGTCGCTGGCTTGGCCACCCGGCCGTCGCTGACCCCGTAGGTCAGCGTCACCGTCTCGTTCGCCTTGGTGGCCGGGGCGGTCAGGGACAGCGCGCCGGCGCTGGTGACGGTGGCCGACCCGGCGCTGGCGGTGACCGAACCCGCGTCGACGAAGAGCGGGTCACCGTCGTAGTCGCGCCAGTCACCGACGACCGGGACGACCAGGTTCCCGCCCGAGGCGACCGTCAAGGTGGGGGCGGTGTAGTTGGCGCGCAGCGCGGGCGCCGCGTTCTGGCTCTGGCCACGGGGCACCAGCGTCACCTCATTGGTGGCGCTGTGGCCGTGCCCGTCGTCAATCGTGAACTGGAAGTGCGCGTCGGCCGACAGCGACGTCACGGTGGCCAGGACGGACTGCGCGTCCGGGGCGATCTGCACCTTGACCCCCGGCTGGTCGGGCGGGCCGACCGCGCTGACCGCGTAGGTCGCGACCGGGTTGCCCTTGGCGCCGTCGAGCACGTGAACCACGGTGGCGGTACCCGACCGGACGCCTTGGGTAACCGGACTGGCGGTGAGCGGGATGTTCTGCTGCTGGTCGCTCTGGCTCCGCGACTTGTTGTCGCGCGCGATGGTGCTCTGCAGCCACTGCGGCTTGATGCTGGTGACCTGGGCGCCGACCAGGAAGACGCTGCCGTCGGTGGTGTCGTTCAGCACCACCTGGCCGTTGTTGACCCGGAAGACCAGCGACGGTGTCCCCACGGAGTCGTTGATGGCGAACGCCTGCGAGCTGCCGACGGCGGGCGGGGGGCTGCCGCAGCCGCGGACGTAGCTGCCGGCCGACTCGCTCGCCCAGGCGGCGTCCACGCACCCCGCCACCTGCACCGGGGCCGCCACCGTGCCGCTGTGGCCGCCGCTGAGGGTAGTGAGCTGGCCGCTTGACAGGTCCACGCTGTACAGCGCCGCGCCGGTGGCGACGACCGCCACGTCACTGGCGGCCGACGACTGCTGCAGCTCGAAGCCACTGGAGGTGTCTGAGGCCGGCAGCGTGACGGACCGTCCGAGGGTCGGCAGGTAGAGCGTCTTGGTGGTCGCGTCGGCCACCACGGGGACGTTGCCGACGGTGGTGACCTGCATCGGGTCGGATACCGAGAGCGGTAGTCGGTACTCGGTGGCCGCGGTGGCGCCGGCGAGGAACTCGCGCAGTTCGCCGCCGCCGGCTACCCAGGTGGTGTCGTCGGAGCCGACCGCGACGGCGGCGTTGCCCGGCAGGCCGGCGGCGAGCGGCTTGGCCGTGGCGGCCAGCGCCGACAGGCTCGAACCGCTGGCGCTCAGCGTCGCCACCCGCAGGTCATGATCGGTCGACAGCACCGCCAGGTCGGTGTCGCCGAGGGCGATCGAGTCGGGCACGGACCCGGGTGAGATGACCTGGCCGCCGTCGTAGAACGAGGTGCCGTAGCTGTTGACCGCGTAGATCCGGCCGCCGGTCGCGTCGTAAGTGGCGACGACAGGACCGTCCTGCCACACGTTGACGTTCGTGGACGCCGAAGCCGGGGTGACCTGGCCGTCAAGCTGCGCGATCGGCTTCACGAAACGGCCGGCGGTCCCCTGCTGGTCATTAGTGACCCAGACGCTGCCGTCGTTGAGGCTGACGTGCTGCACCGGAAAGCCGTGCGAGGACGCGGCCAGGCCCGCGAACGTGGCGATGGCCACGCCAAGCACCACCGGCGTCCAAACCCGACGCGGTCGGAACGGCATGCGACGCAAGCCCCTTATCCAGGCGCTGGACGCCCCAAGCCGGCGTCCGCGATAACTCTCCCCCGCTCAGGGGCACTAGGAGAGAATTTACTCCTCATTAGCACCCAATCGACAGAAATCAGGACGTCAGAAACAGGACAGTGACCTGGCGGGAAGCGACGTTTCCCGGCAGTCCACGCACCGGAAACTTTGCCCACCAAAAGTATTAACAAAATGGCACAGGATGGCTCGCGGGGAACGGTTGCCGCGATCAGGCGCTAGAAGCTACCGGACGCACTTCCGCCGCCGCCGGACACCGTGATGTCCTCGGTAAAGTTCCCGCTGTACTCGCCGCCGCAGGCGGAGAAACTCGCACTACCGCTGGCATTGGTTGTCCCGCCGGAATACGTCCCGGCGTAGTCAGGCGAGCACGTGTAGGAGAGGGCCGTGTTCGCCGCGAAATTGCTGGCGGTCACGGTGACGATGTAGTCCAGGCCGCACGAGCCGTCAGGCTCGGGGCGGCAGACGTTGTCATGGGCTACGAAGATGGAAATCGACGGGTTGGCGGCGGGGGTAGACGGGGCCGCCGTCGTCGGGGCCGCCGTGGTCGGGGCCGCCGTGGTCGGGGCCGCCGTGGTCGGGGCCGCCGTGGTCGGGGCCGCCGTGGTCGGGGCCGCCGTGGTCGGGGCCGCCGTGGTGGGGGCCGCGGTCGTGGGCGCGGCCGTGGTCGGCGCGGCGGTGGTCGGGGCAGCCGTCGTCGGGGCCGCCGTGGTCGGGGCCGCGGTCGTCGGGTTGCTGACCGGGGTGCCGGAGACCGGGGTGGTGGGAGCCGCGGTGGTCGGCTCGATGATGACCGGAGCGGACGTGCTCGGGGCGGCGGTGGTGGGCGCGGTGGTGGGCGCGATGATCACCGGGGCGCTCGCGGTCGGGGTCGGCGTCGGGGTGGCCGGTGCGGTCGGGGTGACCTGGGCGGTGGGGCCTGCCCAGGTGCTGCACTCGTTGGCGGCGTCGCACTCGGCCAGGTAGACGGTGACCGGGGTGCCGTTGACGATGGCGCTGTCCTCGGCGTTGGTCAGCGTCTCGG
>JAMFSN010000148.1 GCA_026225295.1 Frankia alni | reverse complement strand
CGACCCGTACCGGAGCATCTGGTACTACACCGCCGGCGAGATCCTCATCCGGGCGAACCGTCACAACCACCGAGCCGAGAACGACCGCCCGGCCCCGCGGGACGACCGTATCCGCGCGGTCGACGCCGCCGAACTGCCGCAACTCGCCTCGTCCAGCCCGTTCCGGCCGGTGCCCGGACAGGCACCCGACCCCCGAGGGACGGTCGTCGGCTACGGCATCAGGCTGGCGGCGGTGGTCGCGCCGAGTTCCCAGCACACCTCGCGGGTCCCCCCGTCCGGCGGGCCGACGACGGTCAGCGGGTCGCGCAGCCGCTTCCAGCGCACGCCGGTCGCGATCGACTCGACCGACCGCACCGCGCCCCGTCGTGTCGCTGCCGCCGTGGACGTACTGCGCGTACGGCTGGCCGACCGCCGCCTCCATGATCGGGTAGTAGACGGTGACGCAGAAATGTGCAGAAGCCCGGTCACCGGCCATCCACACTCGGCGAAGGGTCTGGCGGGGAGGCGACCGCTGCGGACAGCGGTTGTCCGACGACGTCCGAGGACACCAGCACCAGCACCAGCCGACGCTCCTCACGTCAGGAGACGGTGACCTCCACCGCACGACCATCCGGATCGCGGAGGAGATGCTGTCCGGAAAGATGAATACAGCCACGCCGGCCGGCGGCAAGGGTAAGGCCGATACGCAACGGACCGGTAGGCGTCTTTCGGCCCGCAGGATAAATCTCCAGAACCGTGCCGTCGGCGAGACAGGCGGCGACATGCTCGGGGCCGCCGCCGTGGCGTTCGGCAGTAAATTCTAGGCCAAATTGCTCGTAAAAGGCGCGACAATTGGCGACGTCAGCTGTGTAGAGGACGAGCAGGTTCAGCTGGGGTCCACCCATACTCACCGTTCGGGCCGCGGTGGGTCGGGCGGAGGGGAGTAGGCCGGTCAGGATGCGGGTCATCGCGCGGTCGAACAAGGGTTCCTCCGGACCGGGGCGTGGGTCGGGGGGCTGAGTGGTGAGCGCGTTGGCAAGGTACGGGTGCTGGCCGGTAGCGGCTACCTGCAGCAGGTAGCCGGCCACGGCAGCCTGCCACCCGGCGATGTCTCGGCCTGCTCGCCGCTGCTCGGCTTCCATGTGCGCAAACGATCGGACCGTCGCGGTGAACAGGCCGATGACTTCCAGTTTGGCCGGCCCGCTGAGATCTACGTCGCGGAGAATGGCCAGGGTCTGCTCCATGAAGGCGAGCGCGTTCGGCCCGGGAAGGCCGTCGGCGGGTGGGATGTCGAGCAGCCACGGGTGCTTGCGGTAAATG
This sequence comes from Frankia alni, assembly GCA_026225295.1. Lineage (GTDB taxonomy): Bacteria > Actinomycetota > Actinomycetes > Frankiales > Frankiaceae > JAMFSN01. Next base: position 3,771 of record JAMFSN010000148.1, on the reverse strand, counting down.
GCCAGCGTCTGGTGGGCGAGCGCGAGCAGGCCGGCGACGGGCCGTCCGGGGTAAGGCTCGCTGACGGTGTATTCGCCAGCGACCTGGTCGACCATCAACTCCAGTAGGTCGCCGCGGGTGTTCACGTACCGGTACAACGAGGCGGGGGCGGTGCCGATCGTCGCCGCGACCGCGCGCATCGTCACCGCGGCGAGGCCCTTCGCGTCGGCAAGGCTCACCGCGGCTCGGGCGATCTCCACGGTGCTGTGCCGCGGGGCCGGCCCGCGCCCGGCCCGCTGCGGGCGTGTCCAGATGCTCTGGACGCGACCACCCGCCATGAACTCCTCGACCATTGCGAACAGTGTACGCGGTCAGCTACGTTCGCTACAGCGAACGCCGATCGCAGTTGCATGTGAGATGAGGGAGAGATGGTCGAAATGGTCCAGGCGGAGCGGTGGGCGAAGACGTGGACACCTACCCAGTACGCGCATAACGGGTCCGTGGACCTTGCCTTTGACCGGCTGGCGGGCGCGGAAGGGGAGCCGCTGCTGCTCGTGATGGGCCTGGCCGTCTCCCGGTTCTGGTGGCCGGCCGGGCTGGGCCAGGAGCTCGCCGGGCTGGGATTCGCCGTGGCCCGCTACGACCAGCGAGACGCCGGCCAGTCCACCAGGATGCCTGACACGGGTGGCACCAATCCGTTCGCCGCGCTGGCCCGCAAGCGAAGCGCCTACACCGCCGAGGACATGACCGATGACGCGGTCGCCGTGCTGGACGCCTTGGGCTGGGAGCGGGCGCACATCTTCGGCGCCTCGCTCGGCGGGCTGATCGCCCAGCGGATCGCGCTGCGCCACCCCGACCGCGTCCTGACCGTCACCTCCGTCTCGGCCGTACCCAGTGATGTGTCCGGGATCGGCGTGGGCCGATACATCCGCTTCGGCCTGCTCGCGAAACTCGCGCGGACCCGGTTCCCCGAAGGCCGGGACGGCGACATACAACTGTCGCTGATGCTCGCCCGCGGGGTCGCCTCCCCCGCTTACCCCTTCGACGAGGCCGCCGCGCGGGAGTGGATCGAGCGCGAGGTCGACAGCGGCCCTCGCGATCAGAAGGCGCAAAGCAGGCAGGTCGGCGCCTCGTGGCACGGCGCCAGGCTGCGTGACCTACGCAAGCCCGTGCTCGTCCTGCACGGCGACCAGGACCCCATCCTGCGCGTCAGTGCCGCGCGCGCCACCGCCAGCGCCATCCACGGTGCCCGGCTGGTCGTCTTCCCCGGCGTCGGCCACGACCTGCCCGCGCCGCTGTGGCCAGACATCGCAAGAGAAGTGCGCGACCTCGCCAACCAGGCGCACGCGTGACTGCCCGGAAACACCGGCCCGGGACGGCGGGGGCGGCGCTGGGTTCTGGCGCACCCAGCGGATCGACGGACGCGTCGCACCGAGCCAGGCGCGGCAAGATGACTATTCTGACCTCCGCGGACGGCACGGATATTCGGGCCTTCGACGAGGGTCAGGGCCCGGTCATCCTGATCATCCACCCCGGCCTTGACGACGGGAAGTCGTGGGGGAAGGTGGCGGCACGGCTATCTGACCGCTTCCGAGTCGTGCGCCTCGTGCGCCGCCACTACCGTCTGGATCTGCCGATCCCCTCCGCCTACTCGATCACTCAGGAGGTCAGAGACGTCCTGGAGCTGGCGAAGGCCATCGGCAAGCTGACGCTGATCGTCGGCCATTCCTCCGGAGGAGTCGTCGCCCTGAAAGCGCTCGCCGCCTCCCCCGGCACGTTCGCCGGGGCGGTGCTGTTCGAACCCCCGGTAGCGACCGGCCCACCAGCGGACAGCGATGCGCTCAACCGGGCCAAAGCCGCCCTCGCTGACGACAGGCCGGGCCGGGCAATGCAGATCTTCGTGCCCACATCCAGGGTTGCCCGCTGGACTGTGCCTACTGCATCCGGCACACGTATGAGTTGTGGGACCAGTGCCGGCCGCGTGCCCTCATGTCCGACACCGAGGCCGTCGAACGGCTGGTGGCGCATCCCTACGACCGCTTCGGCCAGCCGCCCGCCCACCGAGGACCCGACGCTCAGGAACGGCCCCGCTGGTTCGCTCCAGCAGCTCCGCCAAGTCGGCCGGGACGATCGCGGTCAGGCACACGACCTGACCAGAGACCGCGGAAGGCGGACGCGAGGCGTTCCAGTTGCTCCACAGCGGACGGCAAGTCGGTGGCGTACGGGTTGATCAGCACGTGGTCGGCACCGGCGTCGAGATGCTCCCGCACTCGGTCGAGGATGACGGTCTCGTCGCCGCTGGCAACGGTGGCGTCGAGCACCCGGTCATCGACGGCGGCGATCTCCTCTTCGCTGAAGCCGAGACGCAGCAGGTTGCGGTTGTACGGTGAGTAGTCGATTCCCAACCCGACCGAGTGCCTTGAACATGTCGAGAGCGCGCCCGCGGTGCGCACGGGCCGTCTCCCGGGCCCTGGACCGATCATCGTCCAGCACGATCCCCTGTTCAGGAATCAGCAGCTTGTCGGGGCCGAGGATGTGTCGTGCCGAGGCGGTGGTCCGCACCGGCGCCGCGAACGTGTGCGCGCCATCCGTCCGCTCGCCCGCCAGGCCCAGCATCTTCGGCCCGACTGCGGCGAGCACCCGCGGTACGGCTACACCAGGCGTCGCGGTCGCCGGCACGATGCCATTGCCGCCGTCGGCGCCCATATGGTCGAGATAGTGGCGGGTCCGCGCCAGCGGCCGACCGTAGCTCTGGCCGAGGCTCTCCGCCTGCAACGGGATACCCACCCCGACGCCCAGGACAACGCGGCCGGGATAGGCGTCCGCTAGGATGTCCGCGCTGGCGCGCATCGTGCCCGCCGGCCGGGCCCACAGATTGGCGATACCGGAGCCGACCGCGATCGAGCTGGTCGCCGACAGCCAGATCCCAAGCGTCACGAACACATCCCGGCCGCCCGGGTTCTCGCCGGTCCAGACAGAGCCGTAGCCGAGCCGTTCGATGCGGGCGACCTCACGGCGTTGGGTCCGCGCCGGGCTCGCCGCGACCACCGCGGGGCTCAGCCAGACACCGACCGGCCCCAGCCGACGCCGAGCGCCGAGCACCAGGTCCGTCGCTGTCACACGAACCCCCTGCCGAGTTGTTCCTTGACCGAGTCGAGCAGTTCCCGCGACAGGTCTTCGTCGTTGACCGCTCTGGCCAGGAGCATCGCCCCGACCAATGCGCTCAGCGTCGCCCTGGCCTGACGCCGGGCAGCTGCCGAATCGCTCTCCGCTTCGAGCAGGCCGCCGATCAGCTCGATGTACGACTTCACCTGGTGGGTGTACGCCGACCGGGCCCGATCGGTGCCGCGGGCGATGTCGCCGCCGAGGGCGACCACTGCGCAGCCCGTCGCCGGTGCGTCGCGGTGTGCCTCGGTCAGGTACTCGTCGATCAGGCGGGCCAGACCACGTTCGGCGACAGTGTCCATACCCCGCTCGAACTGCGTCCTCATGTACTCGACGGCCTCGGCGACGAGGTCATCCCGCGAGGCGAAGTGGCGGTAGAACCCGCCGTGGGTCAGGTCGGCCGCCTTCATCAGCTCGGCGACACCGGGGCCGCCCAGCCCCGCCTCGCGAAACCGCGCGGCGGCGACGCCGACCACGCGCTGGTGGCTGTCGGCCTTGTCCTGCTGTGAATGCCCCATGAACTTCGCCTCCGCTATCCGGTGGGCAGGGCAGCGAGCAGTTCCCCGGTCGCGACGATGGAGTGCGCATACGTCGGTCCGGTGATCGTGTGCGCGGCGTGCATGGCCT
>JAMFSN010000147.1 GCA_026225295.1 Frankia alni | reverse complement strand
CCCGACCGGACCGCACCCGACGCGTCGCGGGCCTCAGACCGGGCGAGTGGCTGGGACCGGGCGGCCAGGTCCAGAAAATTGCCGACCAGTCGTCGGCCGTGCTGCGTGGCGATCGACTCGGGGTGAAACTGCACTCCCCAGCGGGGCAGGTCACGATGCCGCAGGCTCATCAGCACGCCATCCTCCGCCCAGCCGGTGGCGATCAGCTCGGGCGGCAACGGCTCCTCGACCCGCAACGAGTGGTACCGGACCGCGACGAACTCCCGCGGGATCCCCGCGAACAGCTCGTCGTCCCGGTGGCGAACCCGGGTGAGATGGCCGTGGCGCGGCACCGGCGCCGGCCGGACCTGTGCGCCCGCGGCGTAGGCGATCGCCTGATGCCCGAGGCAGACGCCGAGCACCGGCCGATCGCTGGTCCGCAGCAGGTCCGGTACATGGCCGAGGTCCCGGACCACCGACGGGCGCCCCGGCCCGGGCGAGATCACCACCGCGTCGAACCCGGGCAGGTCGTCGGCCACCATCGCGGCGAGCGTCGGATCGTCGTTGGTCAGGACCACCGGACCAACGCCGGTCACCTCGGCCACCAGCTGGAACAGGTTGTAGGTGTAGGAGTCGTGGTTGTCCACGAGCAGGACGCTCGGAGCCGCCCGGGCCCCGGCCCCGGTTCCCACGCTCAACCCCCGGCTGATTCAGGTCGGTCGGCGCGTCCGGGCCCGGACGACCGGACGCCGGGTCCGACCGACCCGGACGGACCGGGCACCGAACCGTCCAGCGGCGTCCTGGTCATCCCGCCGCGACCCTATGGGACGCCGGGCCGCGGTGGTTCCGGCCCGGCGGGGGCGGTCGTTCGTCCGGCGGCGCGATCACCCGCCGGGCGGCGCCCCGACGTCGGCACAGAACTGGAGAACCCGCCCCCACAGGCGTTCGGCGGCGACCTCGTCGTATTCGTCGACCAGTGACGGGTCGGTGAACAGGTGGCCATCGCCGGGGTAGTTGAAAAAGCCGACCTGGGCGCCGGCCGCGCGGATCTGGTCGGCGAGGGCCTCCGGGACGCCCGGGCGCCGGAAGGGATCGGCGAGCGTGTAGTGAATTTCGGCCGGCACGCCGGCGGGCCAGTCCTGAACACCGAGCATCTCCAGGGGGAGCGCCCCGGACAGCATGACCACCCCGGCCAAGGGCCGGACCGAGCCGACGTACTCCGCCATGCCACCGCCGTTCGAGAAACCCGCGGCGACGAACCCGTCCTCAAGATCACTGACGGCCGCGACCGCCGCGCTCATGAGGGCCGGGTAGCCGCCGATGGTCTCCACGAACGCTCCGGCTTCGTCGTAGTGGTCGAAGACCCTCCCGTCGTACTGGTCGACCACCCGAACCTGGTGCCCGGCGGCCCGCAGCCGTTCGGCCGCCAGCGCGACCCCCGGACGTACCCCCAGGACAGAATGAAACAGCGCGATCTGAGCCATGGGCCGGGACGTTAGCGGTCGGGTACGACAGCCTCCGGTGGTCGCGGACGAACGACCGGACCCCACCTGGCTAAACTTTCGACCATGTCGTTCGCCTCGCACGCTTGGCGCTGGCCGTCCCGTCGGCGGCCGTGATCTGATCTTGTCTCGAGCTGCCTTCGGGTGGCTCGAGACGGCGGGAGGCCCGCCGGACCCTCCCGTCACCCGGGGCCGCTCCCTGTTTTTCCGGGAGTCCTGATGACCACCAGTACCGAGTCCTTCGCCGTGTCGGCCGCCCGTAGCGCGGACCTCGAAGCGCGGATCGTCGACCACCCGGAACGCTTCCGCGTGCTGACCGGCGACCGTCCCACCGGTGCGCTGCACCTGGGCCACTATTTCGGCACACTCGCCAATCGGGTCCGGCTCCAACGGGCCGGGGTCGAGGTGTTCGTCGTGATCGCCGACTACCAGGTGATCACCGACCGCGACGGAGTCGGGCGGCTGGCCGGCAACGTCCACGAGCTCCTGCTGGACTACCTGGCCGCAGGCCTCGACCCGACGATCACGACGATCTTCACCCACAGCGCCGTTCCCGCGCTCAACCAGCTGATCCTGCCGTTCCTCAGCCTGGTCACCGTGCCCGAACTGGAGCGCAACCCGACGGTGAGGGCGGAAGCGGAGGCGGCCGGCGGACGGGCGGTGAGCGGGTTGCTGCTGACCTATCCGGTCCACCAGGCCGCCGACATCCTGTTCTGCAACGGCTCGGTGGTGCCGGTCGGCCGGGATCAGCTTCCGCACGTGGAGATGACCCGGCTGATCGCCCGCCGGTTCAATGAGCGCTACGCCGGGGGCGCGCCGGTCTTCGTCGAACCGGACGCGTTGTTGACCACTGCGCCGGCCCTGCTCGGAACCGACGGCACGAAGATGAGCAAGAGCCGCGGCAACGCGATCGAGCTACGGGCAACGCCGGACGAGACCGCCCGCCTGATCCGGCGGGCGAAGACGGACGCGGACCGGACGATCACCTACGACCCGGTGGGTCGTCCCGAGGTCGCCAGCCTGCTGTTGACCGCCTCGCTGTGTACCGGGTCCGATCCGGAGCGCATCGCCGCCTCCGTCGGGAACGGGGGCGGACGCGCGTTGAAGGATCTGGTCACCGAGGCCGTCAACGAACATCTGAGGCCACTGCGGCAGCGGAGGGCCGAGTTCGGCGCCGATCCCGGACCGGTCCGGGAGGTGCTGCGCGCGGGGAACACGCGGGCCACCGCGATCGCCGGGACGACGCTCGATCGGGTCCGGGAGGTCATGGACATGGCCTACAGCCAGTGGCCGCCCGCGGTCCGGCCGGCCGGTTCACCCGCCGGCTGAGCCCGCCCCCGGAACGCCTCCCCCGGTATGACGGTAGCGAGCAACCGTGCGGGACGACCGGAGGAGCACGATGAAGATCGACACCAGCCTCGGTGGGGACATCACGCACACGAAGGAGACCGCCCAGTCGCTCGTGGCCGCCGGCTACGACGGGTTGTGGATGGGCGAGACCAGCCACGACCCGTTCATGCAGTGCCTGCAGGCCGCCGAGGCGACCACCGACGTCACGATCGGCACCTCGATCGCCATTGCCTTCGCCCGGACGCCCATGACCCTGGCCAATCTGGGCTACGACCTCGCCCAGTACAGCGAGGGCCGGTTCGTTCTGGGCCTCGGCTCCCAGGTCAAGGCGCACATCGAGCGGCGCTTCTCGATGCCCTGGTCGCATCCGGCAGCCCGGATGCGGGAGCTCATCCTGGCCGTCAAGGCCATCTGGACCGCCTGGCAGGACGGTACGAAGCTCGATTTCGCGGGCGAGTTCTACACCCACACCCTGATGACCCCGTTCTTCACCCCGACGCCGCATCCCTTCGGACCGCCGCCGATCTACCTGGCCGGGGTCGGTGAGCGCATGACCGAGGTCGCGGGCGAGGTCGCCGACGGCTTCTTCACCCACCCCTTCACCACCCGGCGGTACCTCGACGAAGTGACACGGCCCGCCCTCGCGCGAGGCCGGGCCCGGGCCGGCCTGACCATGGACGGCTTCACGATCTGCGGACCGTCCTTCGTGACGACCGGCCGCGACGAGGTTGAGCTGGCGGCCGCCGTGGCCGGCACGAAGAAGCAGATCGCCTTCTACGCTTCAACCCCGGCCTACCGACCGGTTCTGGACCGCCATGGCTGGGCGGACGTGCAGCCTGAGCTGTCCTCGCTGGCCCGGGCGGGGCGGTGGGACGAGATGGGCGCGTTGATCGACGGCGACATGCTCGAGGCATTCTCCGTGGTGGCACTGCCCGACGAGGTTGCTCCGGCGTTGAAGGCGAAGCTCGGCGACATCGCAACGCGGGTGACGTTCTACACCCCGTACGAGGCGGAGCCCGCCCTCTGGGCGACTGTGCTCACCGCACTGCGGTAGAAACAGAGGACACCTGTCACAGGCATATCGAGCTCATTTCAGAGGGGGCACGTACGTGACGTCATTCGACACGGCCATGCTGATCATCCGGCTGGTCGTCGGACTCACGCTTGTTGCCCACGGGTACAACCACATCTTGGGGCCCGGCGGCATCCAGGGCACCGCCGGCTGGTTCTCGAGCATGGGCCTGAAGCCGGGCATCCTTCACGCGTGGACCTCGGGGCTGGTGGAGGTCGCGGCCGGCGCCGGCCTGGCGGTCGGCTTCCTGACGACTCCGGCGGCCGGCGCCCTGATCGGGATCATGGTGGTGGCGGGCATCACCGCCCACCGGACGAACGGCTTCTTCATATTCAAGCCGGGCCAGGGCTACGAGTACGTGCTCATGATCGCCGCCGTGTGCCTCGGAGTCGCGATCCTCGGGCCCGGCTACGCGTCGCTCGACCACGCCATCGGGATCGACACCGATCTGGACGGCTGGACCGGCGCCGTGATCGCGCTGGTCCTGGGACTGGGTGGCTCCGGCCTCCTGCTCGCGACCGCCTGGCGCCCGGAGCGCAAGCCGGTCGAGTAACCCGACCCGACCGCACCGGGCGCCGATTCCATCGGGCGGACCGGTTTTCGGTCCACACTCGTCGCGGGTCCGGCCCCGCCGGTAGAGCAGGCCCCGGGTGGCCCGGCCCGGCGGGAGTCCGGACCCGCCGCCTGTCCGCACTCGCCGCCCGTCGTGGTCCGCCGCCCGTCCAGATCGCGGCGCCACCGTTGGAAGCACTGAGACATCGCTCGGTGGCTCGCCGTAGTATCGCCGCGATAGCGTGACAACCCTCATGGTATGACTGTCCGAACAGGCCTGGCTACGCTGGGTGTTCGAACGGTGATGTCCTGGGGGTCGGGATGAGCGAAAGGGTCGCGCTACGCGCCGCCGCGAGGCAAGCGCCCGACGTCGTCCCCACCCGATCGGTCGGCGCCCGGCCGATCGACGCTCGCGGCGCGGCCGGCTCCGGCACCGGGGTGGCTACGGGCGCCGTAGCCACCGGTCCGGAGGTCGGGGCCGCCACCACGGCGCACTTTCTGACCGGCCCCCGAGCCCTGGCGGACCAGGCTGACGCGTCGGCGGGCGCCGGCGCTGCTCAGGACGCAGTGGATCTCGAGGTCTCGGTGGTGATGCCGTGCCTCAATGAAGTCGACTCCGTCGCCAGCTGCGTGCGCAAGGCCCTGACCGGGCTGTCGGCCGCCGGCCTGGCCGGCGAGGTCCTTGTCGTCGACAACGGGTCGACGGACGGCTCGCCGCGTGCCGCGGCGGCGGCGGGCGCCCGCGTGGTCCATGAATCACGCCGTGGCTACGGACGGGCCTACCGGTCGGGCTTCGAAACCGCCCGGGGCCGCATCATCGTCATGGGCGACGCGGACGACACCTACGACTTCTCCGAGCTGGACGCTCTCGTCACACCCTTGCGGACCGGCCATGCCGATTACGTGCTCGGATCACGGTTCGCCGGGCACATCCTGCCGGGCGCGATGCCGTGGTCACACCGGTACATCGGCAATCCGGCGCTCACCGGACTGCTGAACCTGCTCTTCAAGCTCAACTCGACCGACGCGCACTCGGGCATGCGGGCCTTCACCCGGGACAGCTGCCGGGCGATGCGCCTCACCTCCGACGGCATGGAGCTGGCCTCGGAGCTCGTGCTGAGTGCCGCCCAGGCCCAGCTGCGGGTACTGGAAGTGCCGATCACCTATCACCCGCGGGCCGGTTCATCCAAGCTGCACGGCCTCCGGGACGGCTGGCGACACCTGCTCTACCTGCTGCTGCGGGCCCCCCGCTATCTGTTCGTGGCCCCCGGGGCGGTGGCCTGGGCGGCTGGAGCACTGGGCCTGCTCGCGGTACCGCTCGCTTCCCGCGTCGCGGGCGCGGGCTGGTTCGGCTGGCTGGGATTTCGGACCACCGCCTGCTGCGCCCTGCTGACCGTGCTCGGATTTCAGACGGTATGTCTGGGGATCGGAGCGGCCGCGGTGAATACGCGGGCCGGCTGGCACCGTCAGCTCGGCCGGCTACCCATGCGGTGGCGGCGGTTCTTCACGCTGGAGAGGGGGATCGCCACCGGCGCGGTGATCGCCGCGGGTGGTCTGATCACCGACATCATCACCCTGGCGACCGGATCTGCCGGTCGGCTTGACCACGTCAGCGGGCTGTACCCGCTCGTCGTCGGGACCACCGTGGTCGTGCTGGGGGTCCAGAGCGTGCTGGCCTCATTCTTCCTGCGGCTCATCCTCGACCTGGCGCCCGTCCGGACACCGGCCGCGAGCCTGCTCGGACGGGGCCCGGACGGAGAGGTCGCGGCGTGACCGGCCCGATCCCGTCCGCCGACACCGTCTCCGCCGACGCGGTCCCGGCCGCCGACGCGGTCCCCTCGGGCGACACCCTCGCGTCAGACGACACCTCTCCGTCAGGCGAATCAGTCGCGTCCACTGACGGGATTGAAACGGGTCTTACGCCGGCTGCGGGCGCTCCCCCATCCAATGTCGTCGATCACGCCCGTGATCCGGACGGCTCCGGTGGCGCCGTCGCCCGTGACGTACCGATCGATATCAGCGTCCCGCGGGCCCGGGGTGCTTACCTCACTGAGCCCGCGGCGCGGGATGCCGCGGCCGGCTCGCTGCCCGCTGGTCCGGTGGTCCCACCGCCGGTCAGCGGTGCGCTGTCGGGTCCGACCCGCGCCCTCGACAATCACCTCGGTGGGGTCGAAGCAGCCAACTACCGACGGTACGAGTTTGACCTGATCGCCCCGTACTGCGGGCATCGGCTCCTCGAAGTAGGCGCGGGTCTCGGTGACTTCGCGGCCCAGTTCAACGACCTCGAGCATCTGGTTCTGGCCGACGGCGACCCGCTGTGCCTGGCGGCGCTCCGGCGCCGCTTCGCGGATCGCGCCGAAGTGGAGGTCGTCGCGACGGACCTGTCGGACGCCGATCGACCGCTGTCGCTGGTCGACCCGGTCGACACCGTCCTCGGCATCAACGTCCTCGAGCACATCGAAGACGACGAACGGGCGCTGCGGACCCTGGCCCGCCTGCTGGTGCCCGGCGGTCGGATCGTCTGCTGGGTGCCAGGCTACCCGGCGCTCTACGGCGACTTTGATCGTTCGGTCGGACACTTCCGGCGGTACACGCCGGCTTCGGCGCGGGCCGTCGCCGAGCGGGCCGGGCTGACCGTGGAACTGTCCCGCCCCGTCAACCTTCTGGGTGGAATCGCCTGGTGGGCGGCCGTCCGGCTGGGTCGCCAGGGTGACCCGTCGCCCCGGCTGGTCGAGTGCTACGACCGGTACGTCGTACCGGCCACGCGGGCGATCGAAAGTCGGATCCGCGTGCCTTTCGGACAGTCGGTGCTCCTCGTGGCCCGGGTACCCGCCGCGCCGAGGTCGTGAGTCCGCCGGGCGGGCATTCGGGCAACGCACCCGAGGCATTCGGAACCCCTGGTCCCACCGAGATTCCTCATGCGACCGAATCGCCTGATCCCACCGACACCCCTGATCCCACCGACACCGCTGACCCCCCCGGGACGCCTGATCCCGCCGACCTGCCCGCACCCACGGACCCCCCCGCACCGGCCGACGTTCCCGCCCCCGCCGATGGCTCCGGAGCGGTAGATGCTTCCGGACCGGCCGCCGGTTCCGGACCGGCCGCCGGGCCTCCCGCCGGTGGAAGTCCGACCGTCGCTGGTGGGCCCGCGATCCGCCCGGGCGCCGAGGGCTGCCGACCGGGTTCTCCCCGCCGGCCGGCCACCCTCGGCGCCCGGGCGGTCACCGTGGACATTCCGGGACGTCGTCGGGCACCGACACCCAGAGCATCGGCGGGGCGCCCCGCGTCGGTCAGCCGGCGCCCCCCCGCTACGCCGACCTGGACGGCGACGCGGGGAATCACGGAACTCGGTGGTCGCACGCGCGAGGCGATCCGCGCGAACCCCGTTTTCACGGCCCTGTTCCTGGGCGGCCTGCTCCTCCGGCTGCTGGCGACCGTCGCCTACCGCCCGGTGCTGGAGTTCTACGGCGACTCCTACTCCTACCTGCTCGACGCGCGGACGTTCCGACCGAGCTGGATTCGCCCGTTCGGCTACCCGTTCCTGCTCCGGATCCTGAGCGTTTCACCGACGATCGGCATCGTCCCGGTCGTCCAACATCTGGCCGGGCTCGCGACCGCGTGCGCGATCTACACGCTGCTGGTGCATCGGGGCGTTTCGCGGAACCTGGCCGCCGCCGGCGCGGCGCCCCTCCTCCTCGACGCATATCAGGTTCAGATCGAACAGATGGTCATGGCCGAAACGCTGTTCTCGGCGCTGCTGGCCGGTGCGGTCCTCGCGCTGTGCTGGTCGTCCCGGCCCTCCCCCCGCGCCTGTCGGGCTGCCGGCCTGCTGCTCGTCGCGGCCGCCCTGACCCGCACCACGGCCGTCGCGTTCGCCGGTCTCGGCGGCGTCTACCTGCTGGTCCGGGGGGTCGGGTGGCGCAGCATGCGGGCCTTCACCGTGGCGTTCGCGCTGCCCGCACTCGGTTACGTCGCCTGGTTCCACTCCATTTACGGCGTGTGGTCGGTGCAAACCGTCGACGGCTCGTTCCTGTGGGGCCGAGTGGCACAGTTCGCCAACTGTCAGGTCGACGATCTACCCGCCGGTGACGCGGCACTGTGCAGTCCGCACCCGTCCGCCATCCGGCCGGGGCCGAACTTCTACGACTGGGACCGGGGCAGTCCGTCGTTCCAGCGGCTGCGCGCCGGACCCGTCGCCGCGAACAAGACCCTGCGCATCGCGGCCCGCCGGGTGATCCTCGCCCAGCCGATCGACTACGCCCGGGTCGTAGCGACGGACACGCTGCACTACTTCGAACCAGGGCGGCATACGGGCCGCCGCGACTGGTATCTCGGCACGTGGGTTTTCCCCACGACGAACCCGCCAGCGATCCTGCATATCGACCATCCCCTGATCACCTTTCGCAACCAGTGGGCGTCCCGCCGCTTCGTCCCGGTTCTCGACGGCTTCCTGCGCGGATACCAGCGATTCGTCTACACGCCCGGCCCCTGGCTCGCGCTCTGCGCGGCTGTCGGGGTCACCGCCGCCGTCCGCCGACGGGACGACCGTCGCCGCCGGCAGGAATGCATCCTTCTCGTGGCCGGCGGCCTGGGCCTGCTCGTCGTGCCCTCGGCGACCGCCGTCTTCGACTACCGCTATCTGCTCCCGACCCTCGTCCTGCTGCCTCCGGCCGGCGTGCTCGGGCTGACGGACCTGCTGCACGGCAATGAGGATCCCCCGCGCGGCACGGAGGTCGATCGCCGGCCGGGGCGTCCGACGCGAGTTGCTCCGCGACGGCCGCCGTCCCGATAGCCGGTCGCCCGCCATCCCGGCCAACGCGACGCCGCAGCCAGCGGTCTCATCCCGGCGGAGTCGTCAATCCGTCCAGTGTCATCCAATCGCGCTGGGTCATCGTCCGCGCGCTGGGCCTCTCCTCGTGCTGAGTCATCGGCTCGTGCTGAGTCATCCGCTCGTGCTGAGTCATCCGCTCGTGCTGACCGCGCCCACCGGTGCGCGGGAGGACCGACCGCCGGCCATCCCGGTGACGGCCACCCGGCTCCTTCGTTGCCCGGGCAGACCGGACTCCAGGAGGTTCGCTCCGCCGACCAGGCTCGGCCTGGGGCCGCTCGGGATTCCTCGCCGCCGGCAATCGACGTCGACCTTCACGTCGATTGCGCGATTCTTTGGGATTCGCCGGTGGGCTGTACGGGAGCTATACCAATCCCGAGCATGGTGAAGGGCCGCCCCCAGATGGAGAGCGGCCCTTCACGTCGTTCAGATCGTGCCTTTAACACTGTTCTTACCGTACTTCGTTCAGAGCGTCCAGGAGGACGCCTGCACGCCGCCGACGGCAACGCCGCCGAGGTCGGTCCAGGCACTGGAGGTGAACACGCCACCCAGGTCCAGGACAGTCGTGGCATACACGTGGTGGTTCGTGCCGGTCGCGTAGACAACCGAGCTGAGGTTCAGCGTCGACTGGAGCGCGATACCCGGGCTGCCGATGATATGGCCGCCGAGGTCCCGACCGGTGCCATAGCCCAGGAAGAAGGGTCCGTGGTTACCGAGGAAATGCACCGAGTCGCCGGTACCGGACTTGCAGACCGCGACGCCAACCGGGCTGTCGAGGATTGCAAAGGCGGTGCTGAGCCGCTCCCGAGCACAGTTGAGGTAGCGCTTGGGAGTGGTGTCAACCGGCGGCGCAAAGGTGGTTCCGTTCCACTGCCGCAGCGTGCCCACACCGAGAAGTCCAGGGGTGTAAGCGTCGCTGACGAACAGCGGCTGGCCGTTGGAGTTCACGGCCGCACCGTACGACGTCGGTCCGAAGGTAATGGACGTCAGGGTCGGGTGCGGCAAGTTGATGTTACCCAGCCGCAGACGAATCACCCGGTTCCCGCCGTCAACGTAAGTGACGAACAGAGACCCGACGCCAGCACTGTTGAACGCCGCCGTGAGGCTGTTCCCGATGATCGGGCTGGATTGAACTTCCCGCCAGCCGCTGTCCTCATCGCGGACGTACAGCAGGTTGTTCGTGCCCTTGGCCAGGAAATAGATCTGGTGGGGCGCGGCAGCGACGGCAGGATCTTCGAAGGTGCGGCCGCCGAGGTTGGTGAAACCGCTGCCGGTGGTCGCATAGACACTGTTGTTGGTCCCGCGCACAACCGCGATCGACGGGAAGTTCCCGATATGCGCCGTAGAAGTAAGCGCTGTCCGCACATTCTCCGACGACCTGGTTGCGGCCGACGCGGACTGAGCGGTTCCGGCAACAGCGCCGGCGAGGACGACTGCCCCGATTCCGGCCGCGACACGACCGAAGGGCTTTGCCTTCATGAATCCCCCACTTCTGGTGGTCGTTGTGTGGAAAGTGGACGAATGCCACCTTCGCTGCGTTGCTACGGACCGGTTCTGTTCATTCACTCTCCGTGGCTGTGTCACTTTCCCGTGCGCCCGGAACACTGTCAACTGGGGACGGATGCAAGAAGAATTGGGAGCCGAAAATGTCAGATCAACGCTACTTCGCGCGCGTCAGCAGAACCCACAAAGATAGTGAAACAGGGTTTCATGCCCAGAAACAAAGCGGTTATGGACCAACCGTGACAACAGAGAGGTCACCGGTGGTTTCCGTCGCTGAGCGCAACAGTCGACGGACCTGAGCCACGCCCTCGATTGCCTCGAACGGGTCCGCGGCCACGGCAATTATATTGATCTCCGCCGCGCCGCCGCCGACAAAGGGCAAGAGTGCGTCGGCAATGTCGTGGGGTCGCCCGGCCGGACACCATTGGGCGAACTGGTCGAACGGCAACCCGTAGGTGCTTTCCATTTCGGCCGCGAGGTCGCCAACCGCCCGCTCCCGGGTCGGGCCAAAGCCGCACCAGATCTGCATTCCGTGCCGCCATGCCACCCCGGTCGAATCAGCCCGGCCCGCCATACCCGCATTCGGGCCACCAAGGCGGCCCGCCTCCCAGGCGGTCACCTCGACCTGGGCCACGACCCGGGCGAACCGCTTCGCCGATACCCATCGCCCGAGCCATCCGTCGCCCAACAGACCGGCCCGCCGCACCGCGGCGTCGGACCGACCGCCGACCTGAATCGGAACCGGCCGGTCCGGTGGCGGCCCGACCGACACCTGCCTGAGCGTGAAGAACTCACCGTCGTGGTCGACGGTCTCGCCGCTCAAGAGGCGCCGCACGATCGCCAGAGACTCGTCCAGGCGACGACCGCGGGTCCCCGGATCGACCCCGCAGGCGTCCGACTCGGCGCGGTCCTCACCACCCGCCCCGACTCCGAGCACGAACCCGCCGGCCGCCAAGCCGGCCACGTCGACGATCTGACGTGCCGCGACAACCGGATGGCGCAGACCCAACTGATACACGCTGGTCGCCACTTCAGTCCGCTCCGCGAGCGCGGCGACGGCGCCCGCTAGCACCAGGCCGTCCGTCCCCTGTCCGCCGCGGTGCGTCACGTGGTCGCCGACCGTCAACTGATCGATGCCGGCCGCCTCCGCCATGGCCACCGCCCGGCGCAGCGCGCCGGCCCCGACCGGATTCCCGGCATCGACATGGAACACCGACCTCGGCAACCGCAACCCGATCCGAACCACGCCCAGGACACTAGCCCGGCAGTCGGTTTCCGGACCGTCGGCGGTACCGCGGCCGAACCCACCGTCCCGCGAACGGACGCCTGAACGGCGCCCCCGCGTGACCCGCTGTCCCCCTTGCTGACCGGCCGATTCGTCCGGGAGGCGACAGCTCGCCTACGTCGATGCACCTTGTGCGGTTGGGTACCGGTACACCACTATGTGAACCGGAACATGCGGTTGGCCGAATGTGAACGTCGAAACGACGGACAACCAGATCCGCGCAGGTTCCGGCGGGAGTGACCTCCCGCGAAACGGGGGGACATGTCTACGACCGCACCGGAGCGGGCCGATCCTGGTCGCAACGCGGCGTTGGCGGCGGTCCTACTCGCGGGAACGGTGGTCGCGCTGACCGTCGGGGTCTACGCGAAGCTCCACGAGCCGGCCCGTCGCCCCCTGTTCACCCTCGGTTTCTCCGGCATGCTCCAGATGAAGGCCTGGCTGACCACCTTCGCCGCCGCGCTGCTGATCATCCAACTCGTCACCGCCCTGTGGATGTGGGGACGGCTACCCGGCGCCGGTCACGCCCCGGGCTGGGCCGCGCTCCTTCATCGATGGAGCGGCAGCGCGGCCTTCGTCCTCACATTGCCGGTGGCATTCCACTGCATCTGGGCGCTCGGCTTCGCCACGGTCGGCGCCCGGGTCGTCATCCACGGCCTGGCCGGTTGCGTTTTCTACGGTGCCTACACGTCCAAGATGCTCGGGCTGCGCACGCGAACCCTTCCCGGGTGGACGTTGCCGGTCTTCGGGGGTCTGGTGCTCGCGTCGCTCGTCGCGGTCTGGTTGACGGCCTCGCTGTGGTTCTTCACCCGTTCCGGCGTACCGCTGACCTGACGGAGCCCCAGATGTCGACGACTCAGGTGTTGTCCCGGCGATCGGTCGGGCGCGGAGCGCTGGTCACCGTGGCGGCCGCCGCGGCGGGCTTCATCGTCGCCCGGAACAGCTCGGTGGGCACTGGCCGGAGCCTCACGGCCCAGGCCAACGCAGCCGGCCCGGCCGGCACCGGCGGTCGGCGGCTGGCCGCGGTGAGCGACGTGCCGCCCGCCAGCGGAATCATCATCGCCGATGCGCAGATCGTGCTGACCCGGGACCCGAGCGGCACGATCCAGGGCCTGTCCGCCGTCTGCACCCATCAGGGTTGCGCCGTGAGTTCCATCGAAGGGACCACGATCATCTGCCCGTGCCACGGTAGCCACTTCGATACCCGGACCGGTCGGCCCACTCACGGCCCCGCGACCGCACCACTGCCCAAGGTGTCGGTCGCCGTGCGAGACGGCGCGGTGTTCAGTGGCTGACCCTTCTTCAGCGGCTGACCGGTCAACCGGAAGTCGGCCCCGGTGACACCGGTATCGCCGACCGCCGGGCCGCCGACGGACCCGGCACCATCAACTCCGCCACCGTTGCGGGTGGAGACACCCGTCACCGAGGTCACCGTGGTCGGAGACCGTTCGCACGTCCTGGGCCGCGGCCGGGACGCCGACGTTGTCGTCGACGACGCGAAGGTGTCCCGCCGACACATCCTGCTGACCCCGGACCACGACGGTTGGCTCGTCCGCGACACCAGCGCGAACGGCGTCTGGCGCGACGGCCGACGACTCGCGGCGACGGTTCAGGTCTCATCCGAGCCGGTCCGCCTGCGGCTCGGCGCCACTGACGGTCCCACCGTCGTCCTGAGCATCGTCCGAGCCCCGGAGGCCAGCCCATCGGCCGACCGGTCGGCATCGATGGCCGACGCCGAGACGCGGCTCGCCGGGTCCGGGTCGGCGGCCCGCAAACCCCCAGGGCACGAAGCGGGGAAGAAACCGCACGACGGTGCGGCCGTTCCGCGCGCCCCGGCGGTCTCGGCCACCGCCCCGCAGGCGGGACCGCCGGACGACGGGGCGGCAGGCGTCGGCGCCGCTCCGGGAGCAGACGCGCCGTCCGGCGCAGCCCGATGGGCGCGTCTGGTACCCACCTTGTTGTGGCTCGCGGCAACCGGCTTCGCGATCGGTGCTCTGATCGCATTGTCCTGACCGCGTTCCAACCGGCAAGCTGCCCGGGTGGGCAGCGGAGGATGGTGCGACCGAGCGAGTACCGGTCCGCGCCGCGGTCCACCCGGACGGCGGCGGTCCGGCGCCGTCCGGGCCGCCGGCCCGATACAGATACATCGGGGCCGACCCACCCTCCCCGAAGTGGCCGGCCGGAACCGGCCGTCTGCATCGCCAAGCCCATGTGATCGAACGACACCGACCAGGCCCACAAGGCTGAAGGAGTGAGCCCCGTGGACAGCGGCGCGCTGACCATCCGCACCGCGAGCGGCGAGAGGGTTCTGAGCCCTGACCAGTCCTATGTCATCGGGAGGGGACGGGAATCCGACATCGTCGTCGAAGGCAGCCGGATCTCCCGCCGCCATGTCCTGGTGGAGCCGACCGGCAGCGGTTGGACCGTCCGGGACACGAGCGCCAACGGCTTGTGGCGGGACGGTCGGCGGATCAGCGAGGCGGCCGTCGCCGAGACCCAGATCCACCTGCGACTCGGCGCGCCGGACGGCCCCGAGGTGGTGCTCACCCCGGCGGCCCGGTCGACGGCCGGGCCGGGACCCGGCGATTCCGGCCGGGGCGTCGATGACGTAAGCGATCTGCGCACCAACCTGCCGGACCGGCGCGGTGTGGTGCGCTTCCCACCCCCGCCCCGACCCACGGGCCCCGAGGCGACCCCCTCAGCGGGCTCGACCCCGGGGTCGGGGCCATCGGCTCGCCCGAACCAACCGAACCAACCGGGTCGGCCTGTCCCGGTACCGGCCTTCGGCTCGGCCGCGGCCTCCGGCGCGCCGACCAGCGAGCAGACCGTTGAACACGACCTCACGGGTTCCGGAAGCCGACGCCGAACCCATCAGCTGCGGCCCGGACGACTGACGATCGGCCGGTCGAAGGACAATGATCTGGCCATCCCCGACCTGCTCGCGTCGCGACACCACGCGGAGTTGCGGATCGCCGGGAATGCCGTCGAGGTGGTCGACCTCGGGTCCGCGAACGGCACCTTCGTCAACGGTCAGCGGATCACCTCGGCGCAGATCGCCCAACGGGATGTCATCGCCGTCGGTCACCACCTGTTCCAGCTCGAGGGCACCGAACTTGTGTCCTACGTCGACAGCGGCGACGTGACCTTCGAGGTGCAGGCGCTGTCGGTCTGGGCCGGCAAGAAGCAGCTCATGCACGACATGACGTTCCGGTTGCCCGGCCGCTCACTGCTGGGCGTGGTGGGACCGAGCGGCGCGGGTAAATCCACGCTGCTCAACGCGCTCACCGGATTTCGTCCGGCGGACACCGGCACGGTCCGGTATGCGGGCCGGGACCTGTACGCCGAGTACGACGAGCTCCGGCGGCGCATCGGCTATGTACCGCAGGCGGATCCGTTGCACGGGCAGCTCACGGTCCGGGAAGCGCTGGAGTACGGTGCCGAACTGCGATTTCCCCCAGACACCACGGCGGACGAACGTCGCTTCCGGGTCGAGGAGGTGATTGGTCAACTCGGGCTGCGCAACCACGCCTCGACCCAGGTGAACCGGCTGTCCGGCGGCCAACGCAAACGCACCAGCGTTGCGCTCGAACTGCTGACCCGCCCGACCCTGATGTTCCTGGACGAACCGACGTCCGGGCTGGACCCCGCCAACGACCAGTCGGTGATGGAGGCGCTGCGGGGTTTGGCCAAGGGCGTCGAGACGACCGAAGCGGCCGCCTCCGGGCGGCCGAACTCCGCAGCGGTCGGCACCGATGCCGCGGGCCGGGCCCCAGCTGGCGGGGCCGCCGGCAGCGCTCCGACGGGCAACGCTCCCGCGAGCGACGATGAGGGTCGCACCGTCATCGTCGTCACTCACAGCGTCCTGTTTCTCGACCTCTGCGACTACCTGCTCGTCATGGCGCCCGGCGGTCATGTCGCCTACTTCGGGCCGTCCGACGGCGCGCTCAGCTTCTTCGGCAAGAAGGATTTCAAGGAGTTCGCGACGGTCTTCCGGGACCTGGAGGAAACGCCCGGCGACGTGTGCGCGGCCCGGTTCCGGGCGTCGGAGCACTACGTGCCGTCGGCGGTTGTAGCGCCTTCGGCCCGGGCGACCCCCTCGGAATTGCCGAGTCTGAGGCAACAGCCGGTGCGCGCCCAGCTGTCGACGTTGGTGCGGCGCTACCTGCGCGTGGTCATCGCGGACACATCCTACCTGCGGCTGGTGATCGCCTTCCCGTTCCTGCTGGGCGTCATTCCCAGGGTCATCCCGGCTCCCCACGGCCTTGATGCCCTGGCCCGAAGACCGAATCCGGACGCGACGAAGGTGCTCGTGGTGCTGGTTCTGTGTGCCTGCTTCATGGGCATGGCGAACTCCGTACGCGAGATCGTGAAGGAGCAGCCGATCTACCGGCGGGAACGCACGATCGGGCTGTCCCGGACGGCTTACCTGGGGTCCAAGGTGGTCGTCCTGACCGGCCTGACCACTTTGCAGTGCGTTGTCTTCGCGCTGATCGGGCTGATCGGGCGGCTGCCGCCCGGTTCGTCCGCGCTCGGCTCGCCGCTGCTCGAGTGCCTGGTCGCCGTGGTGGTCGCGGCGTTCGCGTCGATGATGATCGGCCTTCTGGTCTCCGCGCTCGTCGACAGCGCCGACAAGACGATGCCGGTTCTGGTCCTGGTGACGATGGGGCAGCTCGTGCTGTCCGGTGGTCTCGTGGAGGCGGTCGGGCGACCGATCCTGGAACAGGTGAGCTGGATAGCCCCGGCCCGCTGGGGTTTTGCCGCGCTCGCGTCCAGCGACAACCTGAACGAGGTCGCGAAGCTTGGCGTGCCGGCGTTCGACAGCGGGCCCCGTGACCCCTTGTGGGATCACACGGCCGCGGCCTGGTGGGGCGATATTCTTGCCGGCCTGGTCATCGCGTTCCTGGCGCTCGGCCTGACCGCGGTCGCCCTGCGGCGGGCGGAACCGAACGTCAGTCGGGGGCGCGGGGGCGCGGGGCCCGCTCCGGGGTCGACCAGTGGTCGGGAGCAGGTCAGCGGACAGCGCGGATAGGCAGGTCCGAACCTGCCCATCCGTGGTCTGCCCGAAGGCGGTGTTGCACCGTCCAACCGCCGCGAAGTCCGCGGGTCGGCTGACGGCGGTCACCTCGTCGGCCAGCGCCGAGATCGCCAGCCGGTTGGTAAATGATCCGACCGGCGTGGCCGCCACCAGGTGCGCAGAGAGACGTCCAACGACCCGGCCACCTCGAACACGACCGGCACGCCCCCCACGCGGCAGGGGACCAGCACGACAACGTCCGATCGGGTCGCAGCGCCCGCGAGGAGGGTCGCCAGCATCCGGCCCTCGCTCCGGTCGGCGAACATTTTCCACCCACCACCTCCAATACGCCGGCCTGGGCAGGCAGCCTGTCCCCTCGGGTGGACCCGGGCGGGCCGGCAGCGACCCGCCCGTCACGACGGAGGAGGACCCGGATCGGAGGGCCCGGGCGCACCGCCGAAGAAGGACGGCCGGGCTACCGCCGACCATCGGTCGTCGCGCCGGTGCACGGCGACCGGCACGCCGTAGGTCGCTGAGACCGTTTTGTCGGTGAGGGTTTCGTCCACCGGCCCCTGCGCGACAATGCGGCCCGCGCCGAGCAGCAGCGCATGGGTCGTCGACGGCGGCGCCTCCTCAAGGTGGTGGGTCACCAGAACGGTCGCGAGATCGGACTGGACCGTGGCCAGCCGGCGGAGCGCATCGAGCAGCGCTTCACGGGCGGGGAAGTCAAGACCGGTCATCGGTTCGTCCAGGAGCAGCAACCGCGGCCGCGGCATCAACGCGCGGGCCAGCACCAGCCGCTGGCGTTCACCCAGGGAACAGGTACCCAGCTGGCGATCGGCGAGCTGCGCGCAACCAAGCAGCTCCATGAGCTCGCCGGTCCGCGCGTGGTCGGCGGGGCCGTAGCGGTCGTACAACGGCAGGATCGTGCCGGACACGCCGGTCAACACAACATCGCGGCCGGACGTCCGGGGATCGGTCCGGCTGAGGATGGAGCCGTCGACCGTGCCGATGCTCGCTCTCAGCTCGCGGGTATCGACCCGCCCGATGCGCTGTCCGAGTACCTCAACGCGGCCGGCGCTCGGGTGGCGGACCGCGGCCGCCAATGACAGCAGGGTCGATTTCCCGGCCCCGTTGTGACCGAGCACCAGCCAGTGCTCGCCGGGCCACACGACCCAGGTGATGTCATCCAGCAAGGTGGTGCCGGCCGGTACCCACACGCGTACCGCTTCCATCCGCAGCGCCGCCCCGTCATGGCCGGCGTCGGGCCCCTGCGCGGCGAGAACCATGCAGAAACCGTATGTGGTGCGTGGATCGGAGGCTCACGACGACCGACCCCAGCGATTCCGCACCCGCAGATCATGAGATCAGACGTACCGATTGGTCCGTCTCTGGGACAATTGCGAATGTGACGCGGATCTTCCTCAGCGTCGCCGGACCGGACGCCGGCTGGGGTGATTGGATCTACCGTCAGCTTCGTGCCGCCGGCCACGAAGTCGCGTTCTACCGCCGGTCCTTTCCCGTCGGGGCCGCGTTCGTCGCGAGCATCGACGCCGCGCTGACCCGAGCCGAGCGGATGATCGCGGTGCTCTCGCCGGCCTACTGCGACGAGAACTCCTGGGTGACCGAAGAGTGGCGCGCCGCTCTCATGATCACCCGCCGGCGGCCCGGCTACTTCCTGCCCGTCCTGGTCGAGCGGTGCAGTCCCCCGCCACTGCTCGACGGACGGACCTACGTCGATCTGCTGGGCCTGGATGAACGCACGGCCGGCGCCCGACTGCTCGACGCCCTCGCCGGTCCGTTGGTGGACGATCCCACGGACGTCCCGTTTCCCGGTCGAGATTCCCTTGATGTCAACGCCCATCTCCACTCCCACCATGGCGTCCATGCGACCGCGGCCGGCGCGGCCGGCTCGGCCCTCGCGGGCCTGTCATCCTCGAGCCCTCCCGGCGGCCTTACCGTCCTGCACCTGCCCGGACTCGGTTCGGGCGCCCCGGCCGACCGGCCGTCACCTTTCGAAGGGCCCCTGCACGAAGACCTCGACCGGCTAGCCACGTCGTCGGGCCTGCAGCCGGATCTGATCGCCGTCACCGGCGTAGCGATTCGTGGCCGACCGGCCGAATACACCCAGGCCACCGAACAGCTGGACGCATTGGCCCGGCATCTCGATCTCCGGCGCGACCGGATCGTACTCGTCCCGGGCCGCGGCGACGTGAACGCCGCGGCCTGCCGTACCTACTTCGCCGCCTGCGAGGAGGACGAGGTCGCCCCGACCCGGCCGTACTGGCGCAAATGGCGTCAGTACAGCGAGTTCTTCCAGGCGTTCTATCGGGATTCCGGAGCAACCTTCGCAGTTGGACAGGAGTGGTCACTATTCACAATCAGTGATCTGAAGGTCGCCGTGGCCGGCATCAACTCGACGATGGCAATGAGCCACCGAGCCGAGGACGACCGGGCCGAAGTCGGTGACGCCCAGGCCCACTGGCTCGCGGACCGGCTGGAGCGGTACGAGCGCGACGGCTGGTTCCGGCTGGCGATCGGGCATCACCCGCCATTCGCCGAGGTCGAGCCCGATTCCCGAGCCCAGCGTGACGCCGCCGCGGTCGACCTTGTCCTGGGGCGCCGGCTGAACCTGGTCGTCACCGCGCTCGGAGGTCGCCCGGCCGGCCACGACCGGGACGTCGTCGACACGCTGGGCCGGGCCCGGACCCCCGCGGTGAGTTCCCGCCCGCCTCGAAACGCGGCCGGCGTCCAGGCCGGGGGCGGCCGGGCCCAGCGCGGCCAGGACGACGCCGATCCGCGCTATCAGATGGTCCGCGCCGACCTGACCGGCCTGACCCGGATCGATCGACGGTTCAACCCGGGGTCCGGCATCTGGCGGCCGGACAGCCGTTCCGGCGCGGCGGTCAGCGTCACCCGCCCGGTGCGTTGGCGATCGGCCGAGGCCGCGTTTCCCCGGGCCGCCGCGCGGGCGACCGGCGAGCCCGACGACCACGGGGAGGAGGACCGGGAGGACGCGCGCAGACGCGATCGGGAAGCCGCCGACCCCCCGCGAGGCAGCGGGCTCGCGGTTCGGATCGCCGAGGTTGCGCGGCTCCGGCATCCTGGCGCCCGGGTCAGCGCCGTCGACCCGACCACCGGTGGAGAGGCCGCACCGCCCTCGTACCTTCGGGTCACGGTGCCGGACGGTCCGGTCATCGAGCAACGACCGATCGGCGTACACGACGGCGAGGTCGACGCGGCTGTACTCGACGCCTTCGTCGAGTACGTCCACCGTCCTTACGTCGCGACCGATCCTCACCTGGTTTCCGACCTTGTTTACGGCGGTCAACCCGCGAGCCCGGCTCTGGTGGCCGAGGCCCAGCGGCGCGGCGTGCGGTTACGCAGTTTTGTCGAGTATCAGGGCCTTCTCGACCTGCGCGATTATGTACGCCGGCAGAGCGAGCGGTTGACCACCGATCGGCTCTACCCGCCGTCGCTCTACCTCCCTCAGCGCTACCGCCTCCTGGACGGATCGTCCGACAAGATCCACGACAACCTGCTCGGTCAGGTAATTGATTGGCTGACCTCCGATCAGGCGCGGTTCGTCCTGGTCCTGGGCGATTTCGGGCGGGGTAAGACGTTCCTGCTCCATGAACTGGCCCGCACGCTGCCGGCCACCCGCCCTCACCTGGTACCGGTTCTCGTCGACCTCCGGTCGATGGAGAAGGCACATAGCACCGTCGAGCTGATCGCGACCCACCTCGTGGCCGCCGGCGAGCAGCGGTTCGACGCGGCCGCATTTCGCTACATGCTGCGTTCCGGACGGCTGGTGCTCCTCTTCGACGGGTTCGACGAGCTGGCTCTGCGGACGACGTATGAGAGCGCGACCGAACACCTCGGTCGCCTGCTCGACGCCGTGGATGGTCAAGCCAAGATCGTCGTCACGAGCCGGACGCAACACTTTCTGTCCCACGGGCAGGTGCGGGGCGCGCTCGGCGCCCGGGTCGAGCTGCTGCCCGCACGCCGGGTCGCCGAGGTCGAGGACTTCACCGAGTCCCAGATCGCTGAATTCCTCACGCGTCTGTACGACGGTGACGCCGTTCAAGCGGCCGAACGACTCGAACTCATCCGCGATGTCCGCGACCTGCTGGGACTTTCCCGCAATCCGCGCATGCTGGGGTTCATCGCCGGCCTGGACCCCCATCGGCTCCTAGCGGTGCGGGACCGGGCCGGCACCATCAGCTCCGCGGACCTGTACCGGGAGCTGGTCGACCAGTGGCTACGTTTCGAGGAAGCACGCTCGGCTCCCCGCGGGGCCGCGCCGACCCTGCGCGCGGACGAACGCCGGGCCGCGGTGACCGCTCTCGCGCGCCGCATGTGGGAGGGTGCCGAGCGACTGATCACACTCGGCGATCTGACCGCGACCACCGGCGCGGCCCTGGCCGCCATGGCGGACCGGGGCATCGATGAGAGTCAGGCCGCCCACCTGATCGGATCGGGCAGCCTACTGGTCCGCACGGCCGAAGGCGGTTTCACCTTCATCCACCAATCGGTGATGGAGTACCTCGTGGCGGCCGACGCGGCACGGTCGCCAGGGGACGGCGGCGCCGGCCCGGACCTGCTGAGTGAACGGGCGATGTCCCCGCTCATGGTGGACTTCTACCGAGGTTGCGCAGGCTCGATCCGCGCTGCCGCCTGGGCGCAGACCACCCTGCAGGACCCCGACGCGACCCAGTCCGCGCGGGTCAATGCGCTGCTCGTGGCAGCCCCGCTCGACCGGAGGCTTCCACGCGGCGCCCGCCTGGCCGGCGCGGACCTGACCGGAGTGGCACTCGGCGATGTGGACCTGACGGGCGCTGATCTGACCGGTGCCAACCTGAGCGACGTCCGCCTGGTCGGCGCGACGCTCGCGGACGTCCGGCTGGTCGACGCCCAGATGTCCCGCGCACGCTTCGAGCGGGTCTCCTTTGCGAAGGCCGACCTCACCGGGGCGGCCGTGACGGGCAGCCGCCTCATCGACTGCGACCTGACCGGCGTGACGTTCGCCGGCAGCGACTGGACCGGCGCCGCGGTGTTCGGCCCGACCCGCGGGGTGGACGAACCCAGCGCCGTAGAAATTCCGGAACTCAATCAGGCGGCCCTGGCGGGTCGCGATCCGGCCGTCGCCACCGTCGAGGCCGCGGGGTGGATTCTCGGGGCCGTCTTCTCGCCGTCGCGGCCAGGCGTGGCTTACTCGATCGGGGGGCGGGTCGTCCTTGCGGACTCGACGACCGGCCAGATCGAACACGTCATCCGCGGTGATCACGGCTACGTGCGCACGCTGGCTTTCTCACCGGATGGAAGGCACCTGGCCTACGGGAACGACCTTGGCGACGTCCATCTGGTCGACACCGAGTCCCTCGAGGAGATCGCAATGGTCAGCAGCGGGGGTCCGGCCGTCTGGCGCCTGGCCTACTCGCCCGACGGCTCGCGGCTCGCCGTGGCGCTCTCCACCGGCGCGGTCGGGCTCTGGACCATGCTCGACCGGATGGCGCTCCGGTCGCTCGCGAAGTATCCCACCGGCGTCCACGCGCTGTCCTTCTCCATGGACGGCGCGCAGCTGGCCGCGGCCGGACGCGACGGCACCGTACATGTGTGGGACGCGACGACGGGTACGCGAATCCGCGTCCTCGCCGATGGCGCGGGCGGCATCCGCGCGTTGGCCCACTCGCCGGACGGACGCTGGCTCGCGGCCTCGGGAAACGACGGAGCGTCCCGACTCTGGGACAACCACACCGGTCGACTTCACAGCCTCATCGACGGGCACGCCGGACCGGTTCGGGCCCTTGCGTTCACGCCGGACAGCGGGCTGTTGGCCAGCGGCGGCGAGGACGGCGTGATCAGGCTCTGGGACCTGAGCACGCAGACCCTGGACCGCGTCATTCAGGACAGCACCGACCGCATCATCTCGCTCGATTTCTCAACCACCGGCACGCATCTGGTCAGCACAAGCGACGACAACAACGCTGTCCAGATCCGACGACTGACGGACGGCGGAGCGACAGTGACGATTACGCCGCCCTCTGACCGGGTGCGCTCGGTTGCGTTCTCGCCAGACGGTCGGTTCCTGGCCACCGCCGGCGACGGTCGCGAGATCCTGATGTGGGATCTGCGCAGTGGCGCGGTCGCGAGTCGTTTCTCCGAACACACCCACTGGGTTCGGACCTTGACCTTCACCAACGACGGGGTCCATCTGGTGAGCTCCGGTCAGGACGAAACCGTTCGCACCTGGGACGTCGCCGCGGCGCGGCAGATCGGATGCGACCGGGTCGGATATTTTTCAGCGCTCGCCGTCTCGCCGAACGGTGCCCTGGTCGCAGGGACGACGGACGGTGGCGTGCGGGTCTGGACCGTCGGCGACCCGCGGACATCCGCCGAGCTCCCCGGCTGCAGCGGCTCGATGCGGGGGGTCGCGTTCTCACCCGACGGCCAGCTCCTGGCCGCCGGCGCGGACGACGGAACGCTGCACCTGTGGGATACGACCACCCGGGCGGCACTCGGCGTCATTCAGGCGCACGGGTCGGACCTGCGAATCGTGGCGTTCTCAGCCGACGGAACCGTGCTCGCGACCGGCGGGGTCGACGGAACGGCGCGCACCTGGGGGATCGCCGACTGGGCACTTCAGGCTGAGATCAGCGGGCATCGGGGATGGGTCCGGGCGATGGCCCTGTCGCCGGACGGTGCGCTGGCCGCGACCTCCGGTCGTGAAACGAGCGTGGCCCTGTGGGACGCCCGGACCGGAGAGACCCTCGTGGCCCTGGCCGGACACACCGACTGGGTCCGTTCCCTGGAGTTCTCACCGGACGGAAAGCTCCTGGCCAGCGCCAGCGACGATGGCACGGTGCGGTTGTGGGATGTCGGCGGGCAGCGGGAGGTCGCGACCATGCTCGGACTTCCGGGCGAACGGTGGGCGACGTTGTTCCCCGACGGGTCATACAAGGTGGTCGGCGACCCGGCCGGTGCGCTGTGGTGGACCATGAAGTTGTGCCGCTTCGAACCGGGTGAGATCGATCCGTTCGTGCCCGGGGTGCGCCGCCTCGATCCCAGCGCGCCGGTCGGCCTGATCGATCCGTGAGGATGACGGTCGGGCGGCCCCGAAAAATGAAGTGACGCGACCTCCACGATGCGGTGTGCTGGGACGGCATTCAGGAGGGCAACGACCACCGTGACATCGAGGATCATCCCCGCGGAGATCGTGGTGCGCCCGCTCGAGGCGGCCGACGTCGAGGAGGCTTGGAGCTGCGCCCGCAGCAGCCTCAACCGGGCCACGGACATCTACCAGACGCCCGGAATACGGGCGGGCCTTGCGCCTCCGTCGCGCGATCAGAGTGCGCCGACCTCGGCGCGGGTGGCTCACCTGCAGCGTCACGACCCACACGGCGCGTGGGTGGCCGTAGCGCCGGGCAGCGGACAACAAGGTCGCGACGAGACCATCGGCGTCGGAATGGCCTGCGTTCGCGCCCGGCTGTGGTTCCTTTCCCTCCTGGCCGTTGACACCCGGCATCAGGGCGTCGGGGTCGGCCGTCGGTTGCTGGATGCGACCTTGAGCTATGCGGAGCGGACGTCGTCGGCGTGGATCCTCGCCTCCAACGATCCCAAGGCGCTCCGCCGCTATCAGGGCGCCGGCTTCGATCTCCACCCCGGATATTGCGCCGTCGGTGAGGTGGACCGACGGTCGATTCCAGTGGGTCTCGATGTCCGGGGCGGCGACTGGCAGCGCGACGGCGACCTGGTAAATGACATCGCGGCGCGCCTGCGGGGTGCCCCGCACGGCCCCGACCTGGACTACTTCGCCGGGCAGGACCGGCCCTTGGCGATCGTCGACGGGCTTGGCTACGCAATCCTCGCGCCGTCCGGTCTCGTCTCGCTTGGCGCGCGCACACCGGAGATCGCGCGCCGCCTGCTCTGGACCGCGCTCGCCGCCGCGGAAGACCCGATCAAGCTGGACTGGTTGGTTGCCGATCAGCAGTGGGCCATCGACGTCGCTCTGTGCGGACGTCTCAGCCTTCACAGCGGGCCATCCTCGTGCCTACGGAACATCAGTGCGCCGCTGACGCCCTATCTGCCGTCCGGCGCCTTCGGCTGAGCCGTCGGCCGGCGGACCACCGCGCCGACCGACACCGCGACCGGGTTTTCCACAGGAAACGAAATGGCATGGCGGTGCTACCGATCCGAGATCTAGCCTCGTACACATGTTCGATAACGACCAACCTCAGGACTCATTCACCCCGTCCACCGGGACCCCGATCGACCCTGATCCGGGCGCCTACCTGCGCGGACCGAGCGCCGACGCATCCGGCGTCCCCCTCGACCCGGGGGAACCCGGCGGGACGCTGTTGACCCCATCGATCGATGAGCTCGATGCGATCGAATGCCTGGAGCTTCTGCGTTACACCGAACGGGAACAAGCCCGGCGGGACGCACTCAAGATCAGGATCATGGCTCGACTCGCCGCCCTGCGTGACGCCTCCCCCGGCCAACCGGTGACGCCGACCGTCGCCGACAACGAGGTCGCGGCCGAACTCGGCCAGTCGCAGACCTCCGTTACGAAACGGATGGCGGAAGCCGTCGCGCTGGTAAGCCGACTTCCCACAGTTGTGGCGGCCCTGGAGAACGGTGAGATCGACCTCGCCAGAGCCCAGGCTCTGGTCGATCTCACCAAGGCACTCCCGGCCGGCCAATCGGCCGAAGCGGCGGCTCTTACGCTGAGGAAGGGCCGCCGCAGCAGTCCGGTCGCGTTCCGCCGGGCCGCCCGCCGGATCGTCGATGCGCTCGACGTCGAAGGCGCTCAGCGACGCCGCAAGAGGGTTCGGCCCACCTGGGACGTTCAGATCAGCACTCGCGCCAGTCACGGGTTCGCCCGATTGAGTTCCACGTTGCCGGCCGCCGACGCCGTCCGCGCCTACAAGCACATCGATCACCTCGCTCGCCAAGGCCTGGCGCTTGACGACCTCGGCTCTCTACCGCGACGCCGGGTCGAGATTTTGCTCGATCTCGTGCTCGATCGTCGATCCAGTCGCACTCAGACGTCGTCCGCCCGCACCGCGCAAAGCACCTCAACCCCGAGCCGTTCGCACCTTTCCGACCCGGCCGAGAGGACCGTGGAACAGCCGGGCCCGGCCCGCGCGACGGCGGTCCCAGAAACGGATCCGAACCAGGGTGTAAGGGCCGCGAGCAGAATCTGGCGCCGACGCGCTCGATCAACAGCCCGCGGCCCCCTCGCCGGAGTCAGGTGACGCACCCACCGACCGGGACGGCTCACCGTAGCCGATCATCGTGCACGGGCGAACGCTTCCCACTAGCGTGACATTGAATGATGGCGTATCGGGCAGGATGCTCCGATCGACGCGCCGATCAGCGACGGGAGTGGACATGTCGGTAGCTGGCGAACTGCGGTGGGCTGTCCGCCATGGTCTGACCCGGATCATGTTTCAGCGGGCTGCCTCCCGGGGCGATCTGGCCGCCCGGATCGTGTGCGACCCCGAGGTGCTCGCCAACCCGTTTCCAACCTATGACCTGGTCCGGGATCGGGCGCCGTTGCTGCGTGGTGCCTTCGGTTTCGCCACCGCACGCCACTCCGTCGCCACGGCGATCCTGCGGGGCGAGGCCTTCAGCGTGGAACGCGACTCAAGCAGGCTCCCCGGCCCGCTTCGCGCAATCCTCGCGTTCGCTGATCGAGAACCGGCTATCTCCCCCGTAGACCCGCCGTCGATGCTGGTCACCGACCCGCCGGATCACAGCCGCTACCGCCGGCTCGTAACCCGGGTGTTCACGCCACGAGCGATAGAAGCGTTGCGGGGGCGGACCGAACAGATCGCCGACGGCCTCCTCGATCAGATGGCCGACGACTCGGCCGTCGATCTGGTCGACCGGTACGCCAGCCTGTTGCCGGTAACCGTCATCTCAGAAATTCTCGGTGTTCCGCTCAGCATGCGGGATCAGTTCCTGGCCTGGGGAAACAGTGCGGCAGTCACCCTCGACATTGGGATAACGCGGTCCGCGAGCCGGGGAGCGGATCGCGGTATCCGAGCCCTGGACGCGTGGATGCGCGGCCACTTCGATCGGCTCCGTCGCGAGCCGGGTGACGACATCCTGAGCCAGCTCGTCTCCCTGGTCGACGACGGAGACCGGCTGGCCGAGGAGGAGCTGGCCGGCATCGCCATGCTGCTGCTCGGAGCGGGCTTCGAGACGACCGTCAACCTGATCGGCAACGGGGTCGAAACCCTGCTGCGCCATCCCGACCAGCTCCGCGCGCTTCTCGACGAGCCCGCTCGCTGGCCGAATGCCATCGAAGAGATCCTGCGGTACGAGTCGCCGGTGCAGACCACCGCGCGATTCGTCAAGGAGAGGCAGGAACTCTCCGGTATCCCGATCTCCCCCGGCCCGCCGATCGTTGTCTTCCTCGGCGGCGCAAACCGCGACCCGGAGGTGTTCACGGATCCGAACCGGTTCGACATAACCCGATCGAATGCCCGAGACCATCTGGCTTTCTCGAGCGGCGCACACTATTGCCTGGGCGCGGGACTCGCCCGGATGGAGGGCGAGATCGCGCTCAGGAGGTTGTTCGAGCGATTTCCCGATCTGGCGCTCGCCGGTCGCCCACGCCGGCGTCCCACCCGGACCCTGCGCGGCTTTGACGCCATGCCCGTTGTACCGGGGAAGCCACGGAAGACTGCAGCGCGGCAATCGTCGGCGGTGGTCACCGGAGCTGGGCCGACGTCCTGTTGAGGAGTCGGCGCGCGACGATGAGCAGCTGGATCTGCTGAGTCCCTTCGAAGATGTCCAGAGTCTTGGCGTCACGGGCCCATTTCTCCAGCAGGTTCTCCTCCCCGTAGCCAACGCTGCCGGTAAGAGCCACGCATCGCAGAGTCACGGCGGTCGCGGTCCGGCCGGCCTTCGCCTTGGCCTTGGCCTTGGCCTTGGCCTTGGCCTTGGCCTTGGCCATCGAGGCTTCCATCGAGTTGGGTCGCCGGTGGTCAGCCATCCATGCCGCGCGCAGCGTCAGCAGGTACGACGACTCGTAGTCGGCCTCCATCTCGAGAAATGCCGCGGCCGACGCGGACTGCAAGGTTGCGGGTCGGTCGTAGTCGATCTCGATCCCTGTCCCCAAGGATGCGCCTGGTCTCCTCAAGCGCCGCGCGCGTGACGCCACAGGCCATCGCGGCAACGAGGGGTCGGGTGTTGTCGAAGGTCTGCATCACCCCGCCGAAATCTCGATCGACATCGATGTCAGGGCTGCCCAGCAGGTTCTCTTTCAGCACCCGGAATTCCTCGAAACGAAGTGTCGCGGTGTCGGACGCGCGGATACCGAGTTTGTCCTCCATTCGCACAGCCTCGAACCCCGGCGTGCCTTTCTCGACAAGGAAAGACTTAATGGCGGCGCGTCCACGTGACTTGTCCAATGTCGCCCACACAACGAACGCATCGCATCGATCGCCGGCTGTCACAAAGATCTTTTCGCCGTTGATCACATATGCACCACCGAGCCGTGCGGTGGTCGTGATGGCCGCCGAGTCGGATCCGCATGAGGGTTCGGTGATGGCCATCGCCGCCCAGCGGCCTCCCAGCCGGGAGAGCCGCTCGGGGCTTGCGACCGAAGCGATCGCCGCGTTGCCCAGACCCTGGCCGGGCATGGACAGGAGCAGCCCCAGATCGGCCCAGCACAATTCCATCACCGACAGGACCGTCATGAGGTTGAAGCCATTGCGGACGCCACTGTCTACGGCCGTGGGGCGGCCCTGCGCGGCGGGCGAACCGGAACCGCGCCGGCCGGAGCCTTCGTCCGGCTGTCGGACCGCACTGGCGCCCCCGTCCGGATTCCCGGACGCGTTCGCGCCGTTGATGACCGCCGCCAGCAGGTCCAGTTCCCGGGGTACCGGTGCTCCTCGCGGTCGTATCGGCGCGAATTGGGCCGGAAGACCTCGACGGCCACCTGATGCGCCTTCTTGACGACGCCGCTTCCCCGCCTGGGAACCTCAAGATTGATCATATGAGAATCCAACCCTCCATCAAGGCGATGGACCTCAGATCGCGGTACCCGCGCTCGACCGGATGCTCCTTGACGTAGCCGTGGCCGCCGAGGAGTCCCACACCGTTACTCCCGATCGTCATGCCGTGGTCGCTGCAGAGTCTGCGGGCCAGGGCTTTCTCGCGGGCAAAGAGCTGGCCGGAGCCGGCCCGGCTGGCGGCCCGGTAGGTCGCGAGGCGCATCCCATCGAGTTCGATCGCGATGTCAGCGACCATGAAGGCAATGGACTGGCGATGACTGAGCGGCTCACCGAAGGCCGTCCGACCATTGACGTAGGGAATCACATCGTCGAGGACCGCCTGTGCCGTACCGAACGCGAGCGCGCACCAACCCAGCCGCGAGAGTCGCACACAGTCGGCATAGTCTTGGCCGCCCCCGAGCAGCGCGGTGGCCGGGACCGGTACACGCGACAAGGTAAGACGACCGAGCCCCGCGGCACGCAGACCCATCGCGGATTCTGCATCGACCGACACCCCGGACGCGGCCGCCTCAACGACGAACAAACGCGGGCCGACGCCGACAAGTTCAGCAGCCACGACGAGGAGCTCGGCCCGGGCCGCAAGCGGCACCATGGATTTGGCGCCATCGAGCACAAAGTCGCCGGATGGTGTCCGTTCCGCACGGGTCGACAGAACGAGCGGGTCGAACAGTGCGCGCGGCTCACCGATCGCCAGGGCGGCCGGCGGGACCTCGTTCCCGACGAAGGCGGGCAGGTACGTAGCCTGTGCGTCCCCGTCACCCCAGAGGGAGATGGCCGTGCTGACCGCGGCGGGCGCAAGACAGGCCACCGCCAAGCCCATGTCTCCGTGCGCGAGGGCTTCGGCGACTAGGACGGCTGTCATCGCCGAACGTTCGGACGCTGAGCCGCCAAGGTCCTCGGGCACGGCGAGCTGGGCGAGTCCGAACGCAGCCCCCGCTTTGAGTACCGGGGCCGGAGCGGCATAGGCGGTGTCCGCCGCAGACGCCGCCGGACGAACCAGCTCCGCGGCAAACCGCCTGACTGCGTCGACCATCATCGTCTGCTCGACCGTCGGAGTGAGATCGAACAGGCCGGACGGTGACGCCGACGGCCGCCGTGACGGTGTCGCACCGCCGCGGGTCGTGGCAAATCTTCGAGAGGCGGTGGCCAGCACGCGAGAGCCGGTCCGCGTGGCCTCATACAGCACTCTTTCGGCAGGTCGGCGAAGTCCGAGCCGGTCAAGAACCGGCTGTCCGCCGAGTCGGTTGATTCCCGCCAACGCCAGGCTCACCGGATCCCGCCGAGGTTGACCACCACCGTGGCGTAGATCGTTACGGCTGTCCCGGTCATGGGTACTCCGTTCGTTCGATCCGCACGCGGGCCCCGGCCCCGCGAAAGTCGCCGACCAACCGCGCGAGCACCGTCACATCTCCTTCGCCGGGACGATCCACGCACTGCATATGCGGCTGCACCTTACTCGCCGGTACGCTGCGCCATCCGGCTCCAGGCACCAATCCCGGATGGCCCTTCTCGGTGGAATCTGTTGACGGCGTACGGTGGCCTCGCCCGGAAACGACCGGCGCCATTTACCCGAGACGGCCGGGCCGGCGAAGAGCGAACCTCGGCCCCGCAGGAGGACCAAGAGTGAGGCCACCGTGGTCGCTGCGCGGGTACGGACCTGCGGTCGCCCTGGCAGCCGCAATCGTGTTGATGGTTGTACTCGTTCCATCGAAAAGCAGCACAAGCGGTTCGGGTGCGAGTCAGGTGCTTCCCCTCCCACCGGCCCGGGCAACGGCCGGAGCCGGAATGCCGGTGACCGGCGACGTCGCCCAGTGCGCCCGCCGCACGCTGCAGGTTCCCGCGGACGCCTACTCCCCCCCTTGCGTCTCGTTCACCGGTGACAACGGGGGGGCGACCGCTCCTGGCGTCACCGCGAAAACCATCGTCGTCTCCTACCGTCAGACCGCGGACGGCAATTACGTCTCCTTAATCGAGAAGCTGCTGGCCGGAGGGGACAAGGCCTTCAAAGCCGACACGAACGCCGATCTGCAACGCACGGTTGAGGGACTGGTCGACTACTTCAACCGGACCTTCCAGCTGTACGGTCGCACGATCAAGGTCGTTCCGTATCCCGCTACGGGTTCGGCTGCCACCGAGTTGTTCGGCGGCGGGCAGGCCGGCGCCACCGCGGATGCCGTGAGCGTGGCCACGTCCATCCACGCCTTCGCCGACGTAACCGCTGGGACCGCGCCGTACGCGGATGAACTGACCCGGCGGCACGTTGTCGCGTTGGGAGTGCCGTACGTGTCCGACCAATGGTTCCAGGCTCGACGGCCCTACGCCTGGAGCATGACGCCCAGCTGCACCTTCGTCTCCGAAGCGGCGGAAGAGTTCGAGAAGGCCGAGCTGCTCAACCGGCCCGCCGCCTACGCCGGCGGCGTGCTGAAGAACAAGCCGCGCAAGCTCGCAATCATTGCGCCGGACAATCCTGAGTACCAACGCTGCGCGCGGGAGGGCATCAAAGGACTCGGGGTCGACGGTAGGAATGTGCTCTCGCTGTCCTACCCGCTGAATCTGGGTGCGGCGCGGGCGACCGCCGGCGCACTCATCACCCGGCTCAAGGCCGACGGCATCACGACGGTTGAGTGCGCGTGCGACACCACGATGCCGATCTACCTCACGACGTTGGCCACCCAGCAGGACTATCACCCCGAGTGGGGCGTGCACGGGACCGCGCTCATCGACACCGATCCGGCCGGGCAGCTGTACGACCAGGCTCAATGGGCCCATGCCTTCGGTACTTCGACGGTCGGGAATCAGCCTGCTTTCGACCGGGATCCGGGCGTCGTCGCCTACCGGTCGGTGCGATCCGACCGACCCGCCAACATCACCGAATCGCTGTACGACCAGATCTATCAGCTTTTCCTCGGCGTTCAGATGGCAGGCCCGGACCTGA
The DNA here is from genome assembly GCA_026225295.1 of Frankia alni. Lineage (GTDB taxonomy): Bacteria > Actinomycetota > Actinomycetes > Frankiales > Frankiaceae > JAMFSN01. Next base: position 88,304 of record JAMFSN010000147.1, on the reverse strand, counting down.
CCCCGACCACGTTCGAACGCGGCCTCTTCGCCTACCCACGCCACGTCGGCGTCGACGGTGCCTGGCAATTCGGTCCGGGGAAATACACCCCTCAAGTTGATGCGCAGGTCGTGTGGTGGAACCCACAACGCCGGTCGGCCTTCAACGGTCGCCTCGGCGGCTACGTCGCCGCCGGTCCCCGGTACCTGGTGGGCACCCTGGCCCGACATCCTCGACTCAACCTGTTCACACCGTGACACCCTTCACCGCGACGGGTGCCCGCCCATCATGACCGGCTGGCTTCCGCCAGGAATTTTCCTGCAGGGCGCAATTCTCGGCACTGGAATCGGCGCATTCGCGGTGGGTCTCGTCCTGGTCTACCGGACCACCCGCATCCTGAACTTCGCTCACGGCGCGACGGGCACCGTGGCTGCGGGGCTCGCCGTCGCGCTGCACTCCACCCAAGACCTACCGTGGCTCTGGTGCGTGGCTGTCGCGGTCGCTACGGGATTGCTGGTCGGCTGGGTCAGTGAGCAACTGGTGGTGCGGCGGCTCGGAGCCGCAAATCGGCTCACAGCGAGCATCGCGACGATTGGCCTGGCCCAACTGCTGGGCGGTCTGGCGACCCGGATCCCCCTTTGGCTGGGGGCCTTCTCCGAGCCGGGGGCCTTCACCACGCCCCTGACGAGACATGGGTTGACGGTCGGCGCTGTCGTCATCACGGGCGATCAACTGGTCGCGGCGCTCGCCGCACTGACCGCACTGGGACTTGTAACCGGCGCGCTCTACGGGACCACCTACGGAACGGCGGCCCGCGGGATCGCCGACAACCTCGACCGAGCCCGACTCCTGAGCCTCCCCACCCGGCAGATCTCTTCCGTGATCTGGGTGGTCGCCGGGGGCTTCGCCGCCCTTACCACGGTCCTCGCCGCGCCCTCGGTGGGCGTGTCGTCGACCGCGGCCGCCACCCCGCAGCTCCTCATGCCCGCGCTGGCCGCCGCCGTCCTGGCCCGCCTCGACCGCGTACCCGTGGCTTTCGCCGCCGGGGTGGGCCTCGGCATCCTCGATGCAGCTGTCCGCTGGAACGTCAGGGCGCAGAGCGTCACCGATGTCGTTTTCCTCGGGGTGATCCTTGTGGCGTTGGCCGGCAGGCGGACCACACCCTGGCCCCGCGGTGGCTCCGAGGACTGGGAACAGCCGGCGCCACGGCCCGGGCCCTCCGCACCGCTCCACGAGGCCCGAATCAGGTTGGGCGGGACGACCGGGTGGAAAGGACGGCCGCGGACGGCCGCCCGGCCTTCCGGAGTCGTCTCCGGCGTGGGTCTCCTGGCACTCGCGCTGCTGCCCCTCGTCCTGGATCAGAGCAACCTCAACATCGCCAGCAGCGCGGTGGTGTTCGCGATGGTCGCTCTCTCCCTCGTCGTACTGACCGGGTGGGGCGGAACGGTGAGTCTCGGCCAGTTCGCGCTCGCCGGCGTAGGTGGCCTGATCGTCGCGAACATGCTGGCCCGCGGGCACGCTGACCTGTTCCTGGCGTTGATCACCGGCTCCGCGGGCGCCGGTCTGGCGGCTCTGCTCATCGGTCTCCCGTCGCTGCGCATCAAGGGGATCTACCTGGCCGTCACGACCCTGGCTTTCGCCGTGGTGGTGGACGGCTACGTCCTCAATACCAGCGATCTGCCCGGGCTCCTTCCAGCGTCGTTCCCCCGGCCCCTGCTGTGGGGACGCTTTGATCTGGTCGACGAAGCGACGTTCTACGAGCTGTGCCTCGGCTGTCTGGCCGTGGTCCTGTTTCTGGTGCTGGGTCTGCGCCGGAGTCGTCCCGGACGGGTGCTGATCGCCGTCCGCGACAATGGCGCCGCGGCAGCGGCCGCCGGCATATCCGTACGCGGCACCAAACTCGCGATGTTCGTGACGGCGGGGATGATCGCCGGGCTGGCCGGCGGATTGGAAGTCGTACTGCTCGGCGGCATCGCGGTCCACACCTTCGACCCTTCGCTCAGCCTCCTGGTGCTGGCGATGGCGGTCATCGGCGGTATCTCGTCACCCGGCGGAGCGCTTGCGGGAGCGGGCCTGATCACCGCCGCGAACACGCTCTGGCCGGGCTACCAGTCCGTCTTCGCGGGCGCCGGAATGTTCCTCATCCTTCTGGCCCTCCCACGCGGTCTGGTGCCGACGGGACGAACGGCGCTCGCGGACCTTCGCCAACGGGGTCTCCGCTCCACGCTCAGGACGGGTCCCGGCACCGGCGCGAGCGGCGCGGGACCGATGAAACGCACGACCGGCCCGGTGGATGAGGCGATCGTTGCCGTCTCGTCGCAGACGACCAGGAACTCCGGCCCCGACGTCCCCGCGCCTGGTGGGCGCCGCCCCGGCGCCCGCGCGCCGGGGTCCGCCCGCACCGGCGTCGGTGCGGGCGGACGCCCCGACGGACCGGGCCGACCGCCGACGGCTACCGGGCCACCCGTGCTGAGCTGTCGCGATCTGACCGCGTCGTACGGCGCCCGGCAGGTCCTGTTCGGGGTGTCGCTCGAGGTTGCCCAGGGGCAGTCCGTGGCGCTCCTGGGCGCAAACGGAGCTGGCAAGTCGACGGTGCTGCGCTGCCTGACCGGCCTACTCCAACCGGACGGTGGTGAGGTTCGCGTGGCCGGCCTCACCGGCCGCCACGCGCACCGGCGGCGGAGACGCGAACGGCGCCTCGACCCCGAACGACTGCGCCGGCACGGTGTAGCTCTCATGCCCGGCGGGCGGGGGCTCTTCGAATCGCTATCCGTCGAGGACAACCTGCGGCTCGCACTCTGGCCGCTTCGCCGGCAACCGGCCGCCGCCGAAACCGCCTACTGGGCCGCCCTCGGCCCGTTCGCCGCGCTGAGTAGCCGCAGTGGGGCGCGGGCCGGGACTCTGTCCGGCGGGGAGCAGCAGATGCTGTCGCTCGCGATGGCACTGGCCGGCGAACCGAGGGTGCTCTGCATCGATGAGCTCTCCCTCGGTTTGGCCCCGACGGTCGTCGGTGACCTGACCCGGCGGGTCCGCGCCGCGCACGCGGCCGGCGCGACGATCGTGATCGTCGAGCAGTCAGTGAACCTGGCGCTCGAACTGGCCGAGGAGGCGGTCTTTCTCGACAAAGGCCAGGTCCGGTACCGAGGACCGACCCGTGACCTGTTGACCCGACCGGACATCCTGCGCGCGGCCTTCCTCGGAACCGGCCGGGCGGACGTCACAACGAGGGCGCCGATGCCGCGGCCATCCGAGGCGCGGAACGGAGCCCCGTCCGCGCATGCGGCGTCGGCGGTTGCGGGGAGGGTGCCTCACGCGCGGACCGCCGAGAGTGCCAGGTCGTCGGCCGCGGCCCGGGACAGCGACGTCCCGGCCGCCGTCCACCCGACCGGTGGTCAACTGAGCTGTGAAGGAATCACGAAACACTACGGTGGGGTGGTCGCTCTCGATGATCTTTCTTTGCGCATCGCGCCCGGTGAGGCCGTCGGCCTGATAGGCCACAACGGCGCGGGCAAGACGACCCTGCTGGACGTCATCAGTGGCTTTGCCCTCGCCGACGCGGGGCGGCTCGCCATGGATGGGCGCGACCTGACCCATCTCCCACCTCATACCCGGGCCGTGGCCGGCCTCGGTCGGTCCTTCCAGGGCGCCCGGCTGTTCCCGACGCTGACGGTCAGCGAAGCCCTCGCCGTTGCCTACGACCGGCACCTGACCAGCCGCGAACCGCTGGCCGCGGCGCTCCGACTGCCGATCTCACTGGACGCCGAAGGGACCGCCGGCCGACGGGTCGCCGAGGTGATCGCGCTGCTCGGGCTCGAGGAATGGGCCGGTCATCCGACCAGTGTCCTTTCGACCGGCACGAGGCGGATCGTCGAGCTCGGCTGCGCGGTAATGCAACAGCCGCGGGTCCTCCTGCTCGACGAGCCGTCGGCCGGCGTGGCCCAACGCGATGTGGAGGCGCTCGGGCCACTCCTGCGCGACATCCGTCGGGCGACCGGAGCCACGATGCTGGTGATCGAACACGATGTGAACCTGCTGTCCGCCGTCTGCGACCGGCTGATAGCCCTCGAGCGGGGGGCAATCATCGCCGAGGGTCCGCCCCACGAGGTGCTCGCGCACCGCCGGGTGATCGCCTCCTACCTGGGCACTGATCCGGCCGCCATCGAGCGCTCGGACAAGGGCGCCCGGCCGCGGGGTCGACCAGCCGGACGGTCGACCCCCCAAACCTGAACTCACCGGTCGTCAGAGCGGCGCCCGCTGGCACGCAGCAGCGGGACTGGGCAGGGTGATCTGGCGGCCGCGGCCATGGCACAGGTCACACTCGGCGTCATCAAGATGGCCCGGTGGGACGTGTGCCGTCGGACCGGGCGACGTCCACAGACCAGCGCTGCCGCCCGAATGGACCGCTAGCGAGAACTGCCCCGCAGCGCCTTGCGGTCCGTCTTCCCGACGCTGGTCAGCGGAATCGCCTCCACCAGATGCACCTCACGCGGGTACTTTGCGGCTGACACGTGGGCGCGCGCGAAGGCGATTACCTCCCGCTCGGACACCGTCGCCCCGGGGCGCAGCTGTACGTAGGCCACCACTTCCTCGCCCAGTTTCGGATCCGGGCGGCCGACGACCGCGCAGCCGACGATGTCGGGATGCGCGAGCAGCGCCTCCTCGATGTCGCGGGGGTAGACATTGAAGCCGCCCCGGATGATGAGATCTTTAAGCCGGTCGATCACATAGAGATAGCCGTCGCCATCCATGCGCCCGATGTCGCCTGTATGCAACCAGCCCGCCCGTAGCGCCTCGGCGGTCTCCTCGGCCGAGTGCCAGTACCCACTCATCACCATCGGGCCGCGAGCGCAGATCTCGCCCTCGTCCCCGACGGCGACCTCGGCCCCGTCCGGCCCGACTATGCAGACGTCAACGCCGGGCGCCGGCATGCCGACGCTGCCGTGCCGGCGGGCGCCGGCCGGTTGGGTGGCGATGACGCCGGCCGACTCGGTGCAGCCGTAGCCTTCGCCGACCGCGACGTCCGGCAACCGTCGCTCGACCTCGTCGACGATTTCCGCCGGGAGCGGTGCCCCGCCGCTGGCGATGCGGCGCATCGCCGCCAGGTCATAGTCCTCGACCGGCTCCGCGAGGATCATCTGTAGCATCGACGGGACGACGGCGCTGATCTGGCACTGGTGATCCTGGGCCAGCCGCAGCCAGCCGGCCGCATCGAACCAGCGCATCAGCACTGAGTAAGTCGGTTCGGTGATGTGCAGACCCATCACGGTGACCATGAGACCGTAGGCATGGGAGAGCGGCAGCGGTAGCAGGACCCGCGAGAGCATCTCCTGCCCGTCGTCGCCGCTCGCGACGGCCGACCAGGCCGCTGCGGACAAAGCGTCGTGGCTGATCATCACCCCTTTGGACCGTCCCGTGGTTCCGCCGGTGTAGAGCAGCGCGGCCAGGTCCGAAGGCTCGCGCGGGATCAGCGGTCCTTCGAACCCGGCCTCAAGCTCGGCCATGGCCAGGCGCGGAAAGGCCTCCGCCGACCCGCCGGCCCCGCCGGGATCCTGGGCGACAACCACGGCGCCGACGCTCGGGATGCCCTCGCAGGCCGAGGTGACCAGGGGCAGAAACTCCGGTGTGGTGACGATGAACCGCGCGCCGCTGTCGGTCAGAACGTGGCGTAGCTCGTCGGAGCTGACCAGGAAGAGCACCGGAGTGAGAACCGCGCCGGCTCGCCAGACTGCCTGGTAGGTGACGTTGACCTCGGGACAGTTGGCCATGCAGACAACGACCCGGTCGCCGGACTGGAGACCGGCGGCCCGCAGACCGGCGGACAACCGCCGCGCCCGCTCGCCGAGGGCGTCACCCCGCAACTGGTGACCTTCAAAGATCATCAGCGAATCGCCGGCAACCCGCTCCCAGGCCGACTCGGCGAGTTCCCCCAGGCTGTGTCCGGTGGCGGTCGTGACCATCGTGCGCGTCGGTCCCACCATTCTGCTGGTCATCCCCGGCTCCCTGCTCGACAGTGATCGGCCGGCGCTGGTGCGCCGGCCGCGGCCGACAGGCGGTCGGCGCCCGGATCCATCCGCCGACGGTCGCGATCGCGTCCCGGCCCTCGGTCCCTGAGCCGACCGGCGCCAGCCGCAGGCGAATAGCCGGTCCATCCGACCGGCACATCGCGGGCATCCGTCACGCGGCCGACCCTAGATCGCGTCGCCCCGATTGTCAGCCGGTCGGACCAGCTTTCGATCACCGCACCGAGCCGTGCGGCGCGATCCGGTGCGTGATCATGATTCGTGGCCGCCACGGCGACCCAGCAGGGCCCCCGCCGCCACCTATATAGTCACGCCCGTCGACGTCTTCGGCGAGAAACGGAATCGGGCATGCTCCAGATCGCGCTCCTGCTCGGCGGACCTTCCGAGGAACGAGGTATCTCGCTGAATTCGGCGCGGTCCGTCGCCGACCATATAGCCGACGACGGCGTGACCCTCCGGGAGATCATCTACTTCGACCGGCACGAGAATGCGTACGCTATTTCCCGCGGGCTCCTCTATTCGAATACGCCGGCCGACTTCGACTTCAAACTGTCGCGGGCCGGACGCCCACTGGGGGCCGACGAGCTGCTCGGGCGGCTCCAGCGCTGCGACGTGGCCCTACCGGTGATCCACGGCGCCTTCGGTGAGGACGGCCGGCTGCAGGAGATCCTCGAACGCGCCGGCGTCCCCTATCTCGGATCGACCCCGCGGGCCTGCGTCGGTGCTTTCGACAAGTTCGACGCCCAGCGCACGCTGACCGCGGCCGGCGTGAACGCCGTGCCGTCCCGACTGGTCACCGCGATGTCTCCCCCCGATGAAATACGCCGTGACCTTTCCGAGGCTCTGACGGTGGGCGGCAGCGCGGTGGTGAAACCGGCGCGCGGGGGATCCAGCATCGGCGTGACGGTCGTGACCGATGTCCCGACCGGTGAGGCGATCATCGCCGACCTTCTGACCGGCTACGACAGGGTGGTCGTGCAGCCGCGAATGGCCGGCGTGGAGTTCACCACCATCGTGCTGGACGGTCTCGCCCGGCCCACAGCACTCATCCCGGTGGAAATCGAACTACTGGGTCACCGTCGCGACGACGACATTCTGGACTACCGACGGAAGTACCTCGTCAGCAACGATTCCCACTACCACTGCCCACCCCTGTTTTCCGACGCGGACGTCGCACGCGTCCGCCACGTTTCCGAGCAGGCGTTCACTGTCCTAGGGTTGCGCGACTTCGCCCGGATCGACGGTTGGCTCAGCCCGGACGGTGAAATTCACGTCTCTGACGTGAATCCGATTTCCGGGATGGAACAGAACAGTTTTCTGTTCATCCAGGCGGCCCAGGTGGGTATGACCCACCGGGACATTCTGCGGTATCTGGTCCGCCGGGTGTGCCAGCGCGCCGGGATCAAGGCGCCCGAGGACGCCTGGCGCGAGCCGCCGCCCGAAGGTCGAACGCCCGTCGCCGTCCTGTTCGGCGGCGACACCGCAGAGCGGCAGGTTTCGGTGCTGTCCGGCACGAACGTGTGGCTGAAGCTGCTCGCGTCGGACCGTTTCGAGCCCACGCCCTACCTGCTCGACGCCGGGTCGGACGCGCGCGGCGGGTACGGCGGGTCAAGCGGGTACGCCGGGTCGGGATCCGCCGACCGATCGGACGGAACGAGCGCCCCGACCGCGGGCGGAGTGTGGCGTCTGCCTTACTCCGCGGCCCTCCGGCACAGTCTCGAAGAGATCGTCCAGGTGTGTCACGAGGCCGCCGACGGCACCGTGGAAAAGCGTCGGGCGTCGCTCGCGGCGGACGTGGTTGCCCGGCTCGACCTCGAGACCTGGCAGCTCGGCGCGCATCCGACGCCACCCGCCCGCCTGACCATCGGCGAGTTCCTCGACGGTCACGACCTCGTTTTCAATGCCCTGCACGGCGGGGCCGGCGAGGACGGCACGATGGCGGCCGCGTTCGAGCGACACGGCATCCGCTACAACGGTTCGCCGCCGGCGGCGTCGCGTATCTGCGCCGACAAGTACGCGACGGGACAACTGGTCGCCGGCCTGGCGACCGAGCAGACCGCCGGTCGCGACGAGTCCGGCCGTCCCGAAGCAACCGGCGGCCCGGCCGACGACCAGGCCCGTCGCGATGACCTCACCACTGGCCGGCCGGCCACCGGTGACGCGGGCATCCTCACCGCTCGTCGCCTGCTCGTCCCGATGCCCGCTGCCCTGACCGACCTCGACGTTGCCGAGCTGTGGCGGGACGCGGTCGCCGCGTGCCACACCCCGCATCTGATCGTCAAGCCGTTGGACGACGGCTGTTCGGCCGGGGTCGTGCCGCTGGCCAACGAGGACGAGCTGCTCCGTTACCTGGAAAGCACCCTCGATGGCGCGTCGCGGATCGATGGGGGCACCTTCTCCCTGCTGGCGCCCGACCAGATCGTCGAGCTACCGACGCACTGTCCGGCCCGGATCCTGTTCGAGGAACTGGTCCTGACCGACGACATTGCCGTGGTCGACGCGTCCTGGCTCGACGGGCGGCCGGGCGAACCGGCCCACCTGGCCTGGGCGGTCGAGCGGGACACCGGGTGGGTCGAGGTCACCGTGGGGGTTCTTGGCCGACGGGGGGCGATGCGGGCCCTCGAGCCGAGCATGACGATCGCCCGCAAAGGGGTGCTGTCGATCGAGGAGAAGTTCATGGGCGGGACCGGCGTGAACATCACGCCACCGCCGGCACCGCCCCTGGGCCGCGCGCAGCCGGCGGCCGTCGAACGGGCCCGGGCATCCGTCACCCGGGTCGCGAACCGCATTGGGATGGCCGGCTACGGTCGCATCGACGCGTTCATGCACCGCGACACCGGCGAGACCATCATCATCGAGGCGAACGCGCTGCCCGGTCTGACCCCGGCCACGGTGCTGTATCACCAGGGCCTCGTCGAAAAACCGCCGCTGCCGCCGCGGGCCCTCCTTGAGCACATCCTGGATCTTGCGCTCGACCCCTGAGCGGGTTGTCCAGGTCCAGACACTTCGCGCCGCGCCAGTCGACCTCCCGCTACTGTCGCGACAAGTTCATGGGATCTTCGGCGGTTGATTGTTGTCGGCAGACCACGGTCATCGACAATCGCCGTCTAGTGGGTAGGCATCGTGGATCTCCCGTCCTCGGCCCCGCTACCAAGGCGGCGCCATCGACGAGCGGGAGTTCCGCGCGCAGACCGGCGCCTACGGCGGGCCGCGGCGGATCGGTCGAGGTCCGGCCGGACAGCCGATGGTGGCCGTGATCACGCCGCCGGCGGTACGCGACCGGTTCCACCCGCCGTCGACCTGCACGATGGAGATCTATCTGCGTAGGGGCGACGGGTACCGCCCGTACGGCTTGTCCGGGGGTCCGTGAGTCGGGCACGTCCGGAAACCTGATGCCCGGCGGGCTAATCTGACCGGGATGGACTCCCTCGGTCTACACGAGCTCGCCGCGATCCTCGGCGGGCGCCTGGCCGAGGCCGGCCTCGGCCAGGCTGGCCCGCAAGAGGTCGGCCCGGGCAGCGAACCCTCGCCGGCCGTCCACCGGGTCACCGTCCACTCCGGTCAGGTGCAGACCGGAAGCGCCTTCTTCGCTCTCGACGGCCGCCGGACGCACGGCTACCAGCACGCTGCCCGCGCGCTCGCGAACGGCGCCTCCGTGGTGGTCGTCGGGCGCGACCGGGCTGACGCCCTCGATGTCAACGGGCCGGTCATCGTCGTCGACGACGCTCTCGTGGGGCTGCAGCGGCTCGCGTCGTTCTGGCGCGGTCGGCTGACCGGACCGGTCGTCGCGGTGGTCGGCAGCCACGGCAAAACCGTGACCAAGGACGCGCTGGTCCACTTCGCATCGACCTCACTGCGCGCCTACGGCAGCCCCGGCAGCTACAACAGCCAACTCGGCGTCGCCCTCGCCCTACTCGAATGCCCAAAGGACGCCGAACTGGCGGTCATTGAAGCGGCGGTCTCCGAACCGGGCGAAATGGTCCGGCTCGCCGCGATGGTCCGGCCTGACAACGTGATCGTCACCTATCTGGGGTCCCGCTACGTGGCCCGGTTCGGTGACGTGGCGAGTTACGCCCGCGAACTGCTGACCATGGCCGGGCACACCGGGCCTGACGGCTGGGTCGTCTTCGGACGACCCGACGACCTGCTCCCGCCGCGAACCGTCGCCGCCGGCTCGCCGTCGACCACCAGCGCCCCCGGCCCCGTCGGGGGCCGCCGGTTGGTCCACCGAGTGAGCGATGGACTCCCCACCTTCGGCACGCCCGGTCGGCTGCCGGACACGCTGACGGTCCAGGTGACGTTCCCCGATGGGGGTGAGAAAGAGTTCGCCGTCGCGACGACGTCGGATGACGTGCTCACCGATGTCGGCCTGGCGATCACCGCGACCTGGTTGCTGCGGCCCGACTCGGCGCCGCTACTCGCCGCCGGCGGCGACTACTCCCCCACCTCGACGCCCGTCGAGACCTGGCAGACGTCCGAGGGGGTCACGGTCGTCCGGGATGCCGCGACCGCCGACCCGCTGACGGTCGGCAACGCGCTGCGGACCGCCCGCCGGTTGCGCGCGCCCAAGGGGCGGACGGTCGTCGTCCTCGCCGACCCACTGTCCACGATCGATCCCGAGACCGCCGCCGCGCTCGGTGGGATCATCGGCGCCGGCGGCACCGATGTGCTGTGCGCGCTGGACACCCCGGCCGGCGTGGCGGTCACCGCAGCAACCCATGAGGCCAATCCGGCGGTCCCGATCCACCTGTTCGACGGCTACGCGGCCATGCGGTCCCATCTGATCGCCGACCTGCGCGGCGGTGATGTCGCGCTCATCGAGGCCCGCGCCGATGCCTCGATCGTCGACCTCGCCCGGGAACTCGTCGAGTCCATGCCGCCGACCCGCCTCTACATCGACGCGTCGGCCATCGAGAGCAACGTGCTGACCTTCCGGCGGCTCGTGGGGCCGGGCGTCCGGCTGATGGGCGTCGTCAAAGCGGGCGCCTATGGCACGAACGCGGTGCAGGTCAGCGAACTCCTGCAGGACGCGGGCGTCGACTTCCTGGGCGTCTCGTCCGCGGACGAGGGCGCCGCTCTACGGCGGGCCGGCGTCGACATCCCAACATTGGTGATGCTCGGGACACCCACCGAGGTCGAGAAGATGCTCCGGCACGGGCTGGTGCCGCTCGTCTACTCCCCCGAGATGCTCGATGCGGTCCTGGCCCGGGCAGCGGTGACGACCGCGGCGGGCGGGCCGCCCGTCCCGTTCCACCTCGAGGTCGACTCGGGGATGCACCGCACGGGGTTTCAACCCGACGCGGCGCTGGCTGTGCTCGCGGCCCTGCAGACCAACCGGCACGTCCGACTCGACGGCCTGATGACCCATCTGAGCTGCGCGGACATGCCGGAGGAAGACGACTTCACCCGCGAACAGCTGCGCCGCTACACGACCGTCGTGGACGGGTCCCGGGCTCTCGGCTTCACCGATTTCCTGCGCCACGCGGCGGCCACGTCGGCGGCGATCCGCTTCCCCGACGCGCACCTGGACATGGTCCGGGTCGGCATCGGCCTGTACGGAGTGCAGCCGTCCCCGGCAACCGGCGCGGTCGTCGATCTCGACCCGGCGATCAGTCTGGTCAGCCGGGTGGTCGAGACGTTCGAGCTCCGCGCCGGCGAACGGGTCGGCTACGGCGGCACCTTTGTCGCGCCGCCGGGCGGCAGTCGCATCGGGGTCGTGCCGGCCGGCTACCACGACTGCGTCCCGCGCGCGTTCTCGAACTTCGGCCGGGTCACCGTGGCCGGCGAGACCCGCCCGATCATCGGGCGGGTCTCGATGGACTCCATGACGATCGACCTGACCGGTATGCCGGGCGACCAGCTCGGCAGCGACGTGCTGATCTACGGCCGGCGGGCCGGGGCGGCCGTCTCGCTCGAGGAGGTCTCGGAAGCGATCGGGACGATCGGCTACGAGCTGCTCGTGCGGGTCGGCCCCCGGGTTCAGCGGATCTTCACCCGCCACTGATCCGCTGCGCGGGCAGCGGCGCTTCGGCCAGCGCCCGCTGGTCGCGCCGGTGAATGTTCAGGTGGCTGATCGCCCCGAGCACCACTGCGCCGCCGACGAACAGCAGCGTGAAGTAGTGCAGGTACCACTTGCCGCCCGACGGGTTGTAGACCGACTCGCGCGGCCAGCCGATGTCGATGAGCAGGAACAGGCCCATGGCCACGGCGACGATGTTGATGGGCAACCCGAACCGCCCGAGGCTGAACGGCGGTGCGTCACCGTCGCCGATCGGGTCGGGCATCGTGCCCCGCACCCGGCGGATGAGCATCGGAACCGTCACCATCAGATAGGCCAGATAGACGATGACGACCGACACCCCGGTGACCGCGGTGAAGACCTCAGCCTGGCCATAGTTCACGAACAGGACCGCGATGGCCAGAACGCTGACCACGACGCCGGTGGCGATCGGAGTGCCCGTGCGGGCATCGACCTTCGCGAGCGGCCGCGAGAACGGCAGCCGGCCGTCGCGGGCCATGCTGAACATCACGCGCGACGCGGAGGCCTGGATCGCCAGCGCCGCGGAGAAGATCGAAATGGCCACGTCGGCCAGCAGGATCCGGCCGAGCGTCTCTCCCAGTCGACTGGTCACGACATAGGGCAACCCGACGGTCGACAACTCCTTAGCGGTGGTGCTGGGTGCGGCGAGCAGCGCGGCCAGCAGCAGCAGACCGCCTCCGACGAACGACGCGAGCATCGCCCGGATGATGGCCTTCGGCGCGGTCCGGCGCGGGTCGCGGGTCTCCTCGGACAGTTCACCGGCACTGTCGAAGCCGTACATGACGTATGCGGCCATCAGCATGGAGATGATGAACGGCCAGAAGTAGCTGCCGCCACCCTGGACGCCGTTGGTATGGGTCAGCACCGCCGGCGAGTTCTTCGCGTGCACGAACAGCAGGACGACCAGCGCGATGACACCCACGATCTCGCAGCACACGCCGATCTGGGTGATCCGGGACATGAGCCGCACCCCCACCGAGCTGATGACCGTGCAGATCACCAGGCAGATGCTGCCGATGATGATCGCGTTGGTCGCGCCGCTCTTGGACGCCAGCGACGGGTCACTCCCCACGATCTGGAAGCCGGACCAGACCGCTGGCAGGACCGACTGCAGCGCGATCGCGATCGCCGCGACGCTCACGATGTAGCCGATCATCATCAGCCAACCGGCGTACCAGCCGACCACCTCGTTCGACATGCGTCGCGACCATTGGTAGATGCTGCCGGCAATCGGATAGCGGGACGACAGTTCCGCGAAAACCAGCGCGACCGAGAATTGACCGACGAACACGATCGGCCAGGTCCAGAAGAACGCCGGTCCGCCGAAACTGAAGCCGAAGGCGAAAAGTTGGAAGACGGTGGTCAGGATGGAGACGAACGAGAATCCGGCGGCGAAGGAGGCAAAGCCGCCGAGCCGGCGATGGAGCTCCTGGGGATATCCGAGGGCGGCGAGATCACCGGAATCGTGGTCATCCCGAACGGGCGCGATGGTCGTCATGGAGTTCGCTTTCCGCGACGGTTCGGCCACGGAGCAGCCGAACGAGGGCTGTCTCCCGGGCTTTTGTCCCGCCGTGGGACGGCACCGCGGCGTGCCGCCTGCATCTCTCGGTCCAGGCCCGTGCGTCGGTCGATCGACCGGGCAGCGGCGGAACCCTAGATGCGCCCCATCACCTGTGATGGGTCCCGTGCAGGAAACCGCGCCCGCGTTTCCCAGCCGTGTCCCGGGCGAGGCGAACCGGTAAGAATGATCTCACCTTCGAATCGTCCGTCCGCGGGCGAACGGGCGAACGCTACCTGGCGGGGCTACCCGCATAGTTGATGTTCACGGTCGTATAGCCGAGCGCACCGAGCAGCCCCTTGAGCATCGCGGTGGTGTTCTGTTCGGCCAGGGTCAGGACCGATCCGTCGGCTCGGGCGGCGTTCGTCATCTTGGTCGACGCCAGTTCGTAGAGCTTCTGGTCGTTCCCGCTACCGCCGACCAGATTGCCGAGTTTGTCGAGCAGTCCCTGCTGGCGGGCCACCACGTAACTGTGCTTGAGATCGAGGGCGGGCGGGCTGAGCTGCGCGTGCGGCAGCGTGATGGTGGCGGTCCGCCGGTCGGACGACACGGTCACCGCGTTGTTGCCGAGTTTGGAGAAGTCGACCGAGCCGTCCACCGCACCGACGCCGACGAACAGCGTCCGTTCGCCCCGCAGGCTCGACGGCAGGAACTTCGCCTCCTTGTCCAGGTCGACCACCACCTCGATGTGGGCGCTGGCCGCGTGGTAGGCGTGCAGGTTCTCCAGCGACTTCAGCACCGCCGGTCCGCTGCGGTCGGTGGTCTTGGTTCCGAAGGGGTTGGGCAGAGCCGGCCGCCACCCGGCGAGGACCGCCACGATCAGAGCGACGACGACGAGCGCAGCCACCCCGCCGGCGTTCGACAGGAGACGGCCGGGCCCGAAGCCACGAAATCGGCGGCGTTCGCGCGATGTGTCACTCATGTCCAACTGTTTACCCAGAAACCGCTGGAAGCATTCGGATTTCGCGATGGGCGATCAGGGGCGCCAGGTAGCCGGGTCGGCCGACACCTGATCGCCGCCCGCCATGCTCTTGACCTCGTGCGGCCGGCCGTCATCGAAGGGCGGGAACCAGACGTACGGGATGGCCTTGCGGGAGGCGTACCGGACCTGCTTGGCGAGCTTGTCGGCCTGGTGGTAGGTCTCGACGTTGAACCCGCGGGTCCGCAGCAGCCGGGCCGTGGCCAGGGCCTCGGACCGTCGGGCGTCGCTCGGAATGACCACCAGGACGTCGCTCGGTGCCGAACCGGCCGATTCGATGAGCCCCTCGGCGACCAGCTTCGCGAAGATCCGGGTCAGCCCGATCGAGATGCCCACCCCGGGCAGGTTGCGCCGAATGAATGATCCGGCCAGGTCGTCGTACCGGCCGCCGGAGCAGATGCTCCCGAACCCCGGGAAGCCGTCGAAGGTCGTTTCGTAGACGGTGCCGGTGTAGTAATCGAGTCCCCGGGCGATCGACAGGTCGGCGACGACCGCGCCGGGCGGCAGGTCGCCCAGCTCGGTGAGCACGAACGACAACTCGTCCAGGCCCTCGGACAGGAGATCGGACTTGGCCCCCAGCCGGGTCACCTCCTCGACGACCGAGGCGTCGCTCCCGCGCACCGCGGCCAGCGCGATGCACGCGGTGACCTGATCCGCGCTCAGTCCCAGCTCGTCGGACAGCGTCCGCGCGACGCCGTCCGACCCGATCTTGTCGATCTTGTCGGCGACCCGGATGACGCCCAGCGGATCGCCGATCCCGTGCCCTTCGTAAAAACCCTGCAGCACCTTCCGGTTGTTGATTCGGATCGTGCGGGCCGGCAGCGCCAACTCGGTGAAGATCTCGTGGACGACCCTGGGCAGCTCCGCGTCGAAGTGGGCCGGCACCGAGTCGACGTTGATCACGTCGATGTCGCACTGGGTGAACTCGCGGAACCGGCCCTCCTGCGGCCGCTCGCCGCGCCACACCCGCTGGATCTGGTACCGCTTGAACGGGAAGACCAGGTCGTTGAAGTGGGCGGCAACATACCGGGCGAAGGGCACGGTCAGATCGAAGTGAAGACCGAGCCGGGCGTCGCTGTGATCGTCGGCATCGGCCTGCAGCCGCCGCAGGGTGTAGACCTCCTGTGACGTCTCACCCTTGGACGCCAGGACGTCGAGCGACTCGACCGAGGGCGTCTCCACCGAGCAGAAGCCGTAACGCTCGAAGGCCGCCCTGATCGTGTCGAGCCAGCGCAACTCGACGCGGCGCACCTCGGGCAGCCACTCGGGGAATCCCGAGATCGGGGTGGGCCGGACGATCTGGTGCTCAGTCACGAGCGCGAGCATATGAGACCGGCCGACCGACCCCGCGTCGCGCGTCACCGACCGCGAGGGCTACCGACCGAGGAAGCTGGTCAGATCGATCCGGTAGAGCCACTGGTCGAGTTTGAACGGCGGGAACGGCCACGGAATGTCGTTCAGGATGAGCTGGTTGGCGGGCAGCCAGAAGACCCGCCGGGTGGCATCCACGCAGCCCCGCCGCAACCCGACGTAGTGGGTCGCCGGACCCCGTAGCCGGTTGAGCCCCAGATCGATGCCGGCTCCGACCCGGAACGTCATCCGGGTTCCGCTGCCGGCCGGATGCACGTCCTGCACCAGTCCGTCCAACCCGGCCAGCAGGACGGTGCCGGTGACCGCGTCGTAGCTGGCCCCCCGGACCAGGCCACCGCGCGCGGTCGCGGGCACCAGGTAGTCCGCGGAGCAGGTCGACGCCCACGACGTGTTCGCCCAGTCGCCGACGGCCGGGGCCCGCCGGACCAGACCCCGCTCGCCGCCGATCTTCGGGTAGACGGCCAGCGGCGCCGCCCGCAGACCATCCGACGTCGTGCGGGCGACGTACAACGTGCCGTCGCTGGCGAAGCACGCGGTCTCCATCCGGGTGCCGTCCTGAGCGGCCCGCACGGCGGTGCTTTTCGGGGTGATCGTGCCGTTGCCCGGCGCCCCGTCCCCGGGTGAGTAGGAGAACTCCTGCACCGGAAACGGGGCGACCTTCCCGTTGGTCATCCGGGCGTCGAGCGTGACGACGAACCTTTCGTCGCCCAGTCGGCTGCTCGGATCGGCGACCACCTCCCGCGGGCTGACCACCACCTTCTGACCGAGCACCGAGACGTTCGGGTACTGCCAGGTGGCGTGGACCTTGCCGCTGGTGTCGAGGACGAACAGCGCACCCTGATCGGTCCGACCGGCGCGGTCGGTCTCGGTGACCCCGAAGTACTGGGCGACGACCACATGACCGCTGCGCGGCAGCCGGGCCAGCGCGGCCGCCCCCCGCGAATCCCGCGTTCCGGCGGAGGCCATGGCCGGGAACGCCTGAACGGAGCGCGCCGTCGGCAAGGTCCCGGCCAGCCGCCCGGCGTCCCAGGACGTCGTCGGGTCGTAGCGCCAGCCGGCCCGTCCGGACGGCGCGAGCTGCCCGATGGTCGGCAAGGTCCCGTACTGGGCGACGTTCCAGCCGTAATACGGCATCGAGGACGCGAACAGCAACCGTTGGCCGCGCCCGGCGGCCGGGACGACGAGCACGTCGGACACATCGCCGCCGCCGATGCCGCGGTACTTGGCGTCGGGTCGGGGTTCGGCGGTCCGACCCTTACTCGAGGGCACGGCCACCCGCGTGAACCGGTTGGCGGTGGGGTCGAAGACCCCCAGCTCCATGCCCGTGCCGGTCGGCTTCGCCTGATCGTCGGTGAACGGCGTCGTGCCGATGAAAACGGTTCCGTCGGCCGCGACGGTCGACATGTAGGCGGCCTGCCCCGGCCCGAATCCCCACCCCGGCACGTCGACGGTGCGGACCGCCCGGCTGCCCTGCAGGCCGCCGAAACTGCCCGGCGCTCCGAACAGCGACAACAGGTAGGCGGTGTGCGGTTCCGGGGTCGGCGGACCGCTCGGGCTCGGCGTGACCCCGCCCACCGCCCGGCCGAAAGCTCCGCCGTTCCCGGTCGGGGTCGTAGCCGGGGGGATCGGTCGCCGACCGATGGCCGCTTCCGGGTCGTTCTCGGTCAGCCGGGCGACCCCGTAGCCGCCGGCCGCGAAGGCGGCCAGGCCGACGGCCCCGGAGAGCAACCGACGACGCGTCGGACGGCGATCCATACCACCAGTGTCGGCCATGAGTTCTGTCCGTTTTGCGCCGTGTCGTTCTCAGCGGCTGGTTGGTGACACGGCGCCCGGTCCCGTCAACCCGACGTGACCTCGGGGGGCCCGCTCAGCGGCCGGTCCGGGGAGCGGATCCGGCCGGGTACAGGTCATGCTGGTCGTAGCCGGTCGGGGCGGCATTGGGAAATGCCGGTTCGGGCGCCCGACCACCGGACCGTCCGCCCGTTATCACCCGGATACGGTTCCGGGCCGCCGGATGGGCGAGCAGCACCATTCCCCCGGCCGCCAGCGCGAGCACGCTCTCGCACACCAGGCTCACGACCGCCGTGGTCTCAAGATTGCCGCCGGCCAGCTCCAGTGCGCCGGCGGTGACGATGACCCCCAGGACAACGATCGGGACGATCCGCCGTTCGCCGACCCCGAGCAGGTAGTTGGTGAACAACAAGGTGGTGGCCAGGAACGTCATGGCCAGGGCCAGGAGCCACAGCGCGGACGCCCCGCCGGCCAGTTGGGCACCGAACACCGTGGTCAGCAACCAGCGGGGATCGACCAACGCGACCCCGACCAGCAGCAGCCCGGGCGTCGTCACCCAGGCCAGCGCGGTCAGCAGCGCGTTGGTCGCGGACTCGCCTTCGTGGTGGCGCCGGGCCGCCTCCGGCAGCAGAAAGTTCGCCACCGCCAGCCCCAGGAAGACCGGCACCTTGCAGGCGGTGGCGATCGCCGCCCAGGCGCCGACCTCGTGCGGGTTCGCCCGGCCGACGATCACCACGTCGATGTTCTGGAGCGCGGACAAGGGAATGAGCGCCCCCATCGCCACCGCCGTCCCGTACATGAGCGCCCGGGAGGTGTTGACCCCCCGGGGCGCCGGGATGGTCAGCGGTCCGGTCTCGACCAGCAGGTCCCCGTCCGGCGACAGCCGGGGTGCGGGGCGCCGGCCGGCCGCGGCCAGCGCGGCGGCACTGGGCGCGCGCCGGCGGCCGGAGCGCGGCGGGCGCACGGTGAGGGCCGACGCCCGGCGGGCGTGTTCGATCCCGACCAGCAGCCCGAGGATCAGCGCCGTACTGGCCCCGTCGACTCCGGCGCCCACCCCGACCAGCACGATGGTGCCAACGACCCGGATCGCGCCTTCGTAGCTCAGGTTGCGGGCCAGCGTCGGGTAGGCCGCCCGGGACTGGAGCAACCCCCGTTCGATCGAGATCGCCGACCACAGCGCGGCCGCCGCGACGACCTCGGCGAACGCGAACCGGTGCGGGAAGGACAGGAGGGCGCACACCGGTTCGGCCAGCGCCAGACCGGCCAGCGTCGCCACGACCACACCGGCGATGCATTTGCCGCGTAACCTGCGGATCCAGGCGCGGGTCACGGTCCGGCCCTGCTCCTCGATGGCGGTGTCCCGCTGCACGACCGCGACCTGCAGTGACGAGCCGATCATCGAGAGGATCATGAAGATGTTCGTCAACTCGACCACCGCGCCGTAGCTGTGGGGGGCGAGCATGCGGGCCAGGGTGAGGTTCGCGATCAGGTTCGCGCCGTTGACGACCATGCCGGCGATGGCCAGCGACGACGGGCCGCGCAACAGCTTGGTGACGAGGTCACGCATCATGGGACCTCCACTCTTGCCCGAATTATCTGCCCGAATTGTCGGCCCGAACTGTCCGCCGCCCCGATGGTCGGGGCGTCCGAATTGTCTGTCAATATCGTCCCTCGGTACCCGGGCCGGACGCGAACGAGCCACAGGGAGCGCAGGGGATGACGCAGGGAACCGTGGGAGCGTCCGGCGCCGGCCGGGACGGCGCACTGAACGGGTCGACCGCCGCGACCCTCGACCCCGACGGGGGCGAACCGGGCGGCCGGGCGCCGGCCGTGACCACCGGCCCGACGGCGCTCGCGCAGCTGGCCGGCCGCCGGATCGTTTTTGTCAACTGGCGCGACCTGTCCCACCCGCGGGCCGGCGGCGCCGAGCTGTACTGCCAGTCGGTGGCCGAGCGGTTCGCCGCCGCCGGCGCGCGGGTCTCCCTCATCACCGCCCAGCCAGGCGGATTGGCCCCGCTGGAGTGGGTGCGGGGCGTGGCCGTGCGCCGGGCCGGTGGAACGTTCGGCGTCTACGCCGAGGCCCTGCGGTGGCTGTGGGCCCACCGCCGGGACGTCGACGCGGTCATCGACTGCCAGAACGGCATCCCGTTCTTCAGCCCGCTCGCGTTGAACCGGGCCACTCCGATCGTGCAGGTCCTCCACCATGTGCACCAGCGCCAGTTCCCGTTGTACTTCCCAGGGCCGGCCGCGAAGGTCGGCCAGGTCCTGGAGGCGGACGGCAGCCGGCACGTCTACGGCCGCCGCCCGGTCGCCGTCGTCTCGCCGTCGAGCCGCGACGAGGCCCGCGAGGTACTCCAGCTCGCGGGCGCCCGCTACCTGGTGCCCAACGGGGTCACCCCGCCGGAGCGGGTGGGCGCCAAGGCGAGCCGCCCGACGATCGTGTGCGTCGGCCGGCTGGTCCCCCACAAGCGGCTCCACCTGCTGCTCGAAGCGGTGGCCGAGATCCGGGCCCAGGTGCCGGACCTGGTGGTCAACATCGTGGGCGACGGTCCCGACCGCGACCGGCTGCTGGCCCGGGCCGTCGAGCTCGGGCTCAGCGGCCCGGACGGGAACGGGGACCGGGACGGTGGCGCCGGCGTGGTGCGGTGGCTCGGTTTCGTCGATTCCGCCGAGCGTGACCAGCTGCTGTCGCGGGCCTGGCTGACCGTCAACCCGTCCCACGGCGAGGGCTGGGGCCTGTCGGTGGTCGAGGCGGCCGCCCACGGCACGCCCGCGGTCGCCTTCCGGGTGCCGGGCCTGCGGGACGCCGTCCGGCCCGGCGACACGGGCTGGCTGGTCGAGGACGGGGCACCCCTCGGACCGACGATCGGGCCGGCCCTCGCCGAGCTGGCCGACCCGGTCCGGGCCGCCCGCTGGCGCGCGCGGACCCAGGCCTGGGCCGGGTCGTTCTCCTGGGACGCGACCGCGGAACTGCTGGCCGCGATCGTGCTCTGCGAGACCGACCGGCTGGCCCGCGGCGGTCCGGACCGCCGGCTGCGCGACGACCCGGTCGCCCGCGCGACGTTCACCCCGCCGGCCGGGCGCCGCCTGTCGGGGCTGCGCCGGACCGACCTGGTCTACCGCGAGGGACCCGACCGGGCGGTCGCTCTGCTGTACGGGGCGAGCCGGCCGCAGGCGGTCGCGGTCCTGCGCCGGGCGGGCGTGGTCGGACCGGTCGAGACCCGCATCGCCACCGGCGCCGACCTGCTGGTCGGGACCGGCGCGTCGGTCAGCCACCCCGCAGCTCGCTGAGCGCGGCCGCGTAGACGGCCGCGAACGCCGCCGCCGACTGCTCATCGAACAGCGCCCGGTGATAGCTGAACCCGAGCCGGAGCCGACCGCCGTAGCCGGTGACCCCGATGGCCAGGCCCTGGGGCAGGCCGGCGAACGGGAAGAAGTCCAGTGCGGTGACGGTCAGATCGGGGCCGGCCAACCGCGCGATCCGACCCAGGTTCGAGACGGTCACCGAAGGCATCATGAACGGTCGGGCCAGCCCGATCGCCGTGCGGGCCACCCGGTCGCGGGCCCGGGCCGGCACGAACCACAGGGAGCCGGCCGGGTCGGGGTTGCCGTCGGATCCGGCCACCTTGGCCGCCGCCGTCTGCCGGATCACCGCGGCGAGCAACGGGCCGGGACCGACCCGTTCGACGGGGGTGCTCACGACCGTCGCCTGACCGCTGGCGTTCCCGACGTGGTCCCCGCCGGGGGAATCGACGCCGGAACCGGCCCCTCCGCCGGCCCGGGTCCGCAGGTTCATCGGCATCCGTAGCCGCAGGACCCCGGTGGCCCGGCCGCAGCGGCGGTTCCACCGATCGACGGCGAGATGCGCGGCCGCGACCAGCAGATCGTTGACGGTCGCCCCACGGGTGGGGACGGGGAGCGCGACGTCGCCCGCCACCACCCCGTAGCCGGGCCCCGGCGTGGCGGTGACCGGCTCCAGGTACCGGTTGGCGGACCGGGGCCGCAGCTCGGTCGAGCCGACCGGTCGCCGGCCACGGCCGGACCGGGCGGCGGCTGACGGGCCGGTCGGACCGGGCGCCCTCGGGTCGGGCCGATTGTTCGGGCCGGGCCGATCGACGAACCGGGCCGGCCCGGCCGACGACAGGGCGGCGGTCCGGCAGCCGGCCAGGATCTCGGTGAGCAGCAGCAGGAGGGCCGCGCCGTCGAGGGCCGCGTGGTGGGCCACCAGACCGATCGCGTCGGTCCCGGGCAGGTGGAGCAGCCCGACCCGCAGGGCCGGGCTCAGCGTCAGGTCGGAGGCCTGGTCGCACAGGGTCGCGAACGCCGTCGCGGCCGCGTGGTCGTCCCCGGCGGCACGTTGCGGCGACGCCGGACGGGCCGGGCTCGCCCGAGCGGGGTCGGATCGCTCGTTGCCCGCGCCGCCGACCGCGATCTGGATCACCGGCTCGACGTCCGGCGCGACCGGGAACTGCCACCGGGCCACCACGCCCGGACCGGGATGGCGGCGGGCCCGGGCCATCGGATGACGGGCCAGGAGCTCGAGCGTCACCTGCCGCAGGCTGTCGGCGTCCACCCGGCCGTCCAGCCGGGCCAGCAGCCCGACGATGATCGGCGCGTCCGGCCGGTCGGACAGGCAGATGGTCCGTTCCAGCGCGGTGAACGGACGCTCCGCGGACGATCCGGACCCGGGGTCGGTCGTCGCCGGTCCGACGGATCCACGCGCCCCGTCCGGAGCGGCGGCCGGGACGGGATCGGCCTCGAGCATCGTCACTCCTGTCGGCGGCGGACGCCGGCCGGCCGGCCGGCGTCGCGGCGACCGGCGTCGGGATGACCAGCGACGCGGTGGCTCGCGCCGGTAGGACGGGGGTCCACGGACTTCGCGGTCGGTTCCGGCGCACCGGGCGGACGCGGGCCCGGGTCGCGGTCGCCCGAGCCGTCGTGGTCGCCCGAGCCGTCGTGGTCGCCCGGGCCATCGTGGTCGCCGCCGCCACCGGCGCCACCACCGGCGCCATCGCGGTCACGCGGCGGGTCGTCCGCCGGACCCGGTTCCTCGGCCGCGGGGGCCGGGCCGGCGTGAGCCAGGCCGACCGTCGCGCACCCGATCGCGAGCGCCCCGGCGACCTGCACGAACGAGCTGAACGCGCCGTGCCCGGAGGCCGGCAGGCGGCCCGGGTCACCCGCGACCACCACCGTGGCGACGATCAGCAGCGCCGCGGCCCCCCAGCTCAACAGGCCGGGAACGAACCAGATCAGCAGCGCGATGACGGGGACCAGGATGGCCGACCAGCCGGCCAACAGCAGCGCCGCCGCCGTGCCGACCAGCACCCAGGCCACACCCCGCACCGGAACCCGGCGCCGAAAATCGACCCCCGGTCCACCGGACGGACCCGCGTCCTCGGTCCGGGCGCCCCGGTGTCGTAGGCCAGCGGCCGCCGCGGCGGGACGGATGCGCAGCCGGCCGGCCCCGGTCCGGACCCGGTCGACGAACCCGGACCCTGCGACCGCCCGCACCGGCCGCAGCCGACCGAGCCGCGCGAACGACGGCACCGCGGCCAGCGCGATCAGACCCAGGACGAGGATCAGCCCGATGATCAGGTCGTGCCGGTAGGTCTGGCCGGGCTTGTTCTGGATGACGACCGTCCCGCCGGACCCGGCCGGTACGACATACCCCTGCTGCCAGCCGTCGATGCGGACCGACGCCAGCGCCCGCCCGTTCATCGTCGCGGTCCAGGACGCGTTCGCGTCCTCGTGGACGACCAGGAAGCTGCGGGCCCCGGAGCCGACCGTGACCGTCCGCCGCTCGTCCGACCAGGACGTCACCGTCGTCGTCCGGCGGGCCGGGGCCGCCGCCGGACGGCCGGCCTCGGTCAGGGTCAGTCCGCTGACCGTCGCGCCCGCCTTGTCCTGCTGGGCGGCCATGACGTGGGTGCCGGCGGCCAGCTTCACACTCGAGCCCGTCACGCACAGCGAGAGCTTGATCGGTTGATAGGTCGACAGGTCCCGGAGGTTCCCGGCCAGCGCGGTGTCGTAGGCCTTCCCGTCGATCAGGACGCGGGGTCCCCGGCCGCAGGGCACGTTCAACGGCCCGGTCTGGAGGGGCCGTTTCGTGCCGTCGAAGGGCGGGATCGCGACGGCGGTACCCGAGACGGTGAACGACGCCGCCCGGGGGACGGTGAACTTCCGGGACAGCTGGGTCTCCTCGTCCCCGCCGAAGGGCAGGGTCGGGTCGGCCCGGTAGCGGTCGAACAGGTACTCGATCCGGCCGTTGGCCCGGTCGGCGAACACCGGCGCGAGATCGGACGGCGCGACCGCGTACCGCCGCAGCGTGATCCCGGGAATGGTCAGCTCGCGGATGCCGGCCCCCAGCAGCGGCCCGGTCTGCCGGGTGACCTTCTCGAACGACACCTGGAACCACCGTGTCGACCCGGACGGCACGGTCAGCACCTGTTTGGTTTCGTTCGGCTCGACCGGTGTCACGACCGAACCCCGCTGGGTGGTGACCCGGATCGCTTCGACGGCCGGCCGGAAGGTGCCTTCCTCCAGCAGCGTGATGCCGAGCGACGGGACCGTCACCGCGTGGCCGAGGTCGATCCGGACCCACGCCCCGACCGAGCCGTTCGGAGCCGTCACCTGGGCCTGCCAGGCGGTGCTGGGGTTGCCGTCGATGACATTGGCCGGCTGCAGGTCCGGCGCCGGGGCCAGCGAGAATCCGTAGGAGGAGGCCGTGATGGTCGCGCCGCCGGTGAAGGCGGCCACCGTCTGATGGTTGGCCGGCGGGACGTCGAGCCACTGCCCCGGTTCGCCGGATTTCCCGGCCGAGTTCTGACCGCTCTGCAGCAGATACGACTCGGAGCTCTGGACCACCCCGAAACTCGCGTTGCGCCGCGTCAACGTGTCGGTGTCGTCCCAGGTGACACCGGGACCGAGCAGGCTCGAGGAACCGGACAGATCGGCGGCCGTGAGATCGGTGGCGTCGACCGTCGCGCCGGGGCCGAGCTTCCCCCGCGCGGCCAGCTGGGCCGTCGCTTCCGGACCGCCGCTGACAATCGTGGTCGCGGCGGTCGGATAGGCCGTCACCTGACTCGCGCCGGCCGGCACCTTCCAGACCTGGAGCGCGCTGACCTTCTCTTTCGAGGTGCGCCGGTCGGCGACCAGCCGCTCCTGGGCGGTCTCCCGGATCGGCACCTGCGGCCCGAACGACCGCGCCTTGACCAGGCCGGACCCGGCCAGGGCCCGGTTGATCTGGTCGGTGGACGGCGGTCGGTCCCAGTCGCGGTCCTCGAGGTCGTTACGGACCAGCACCTGCCCGATCCCAGCCTCGGTCAGGGTCGCCGCGAGCCCGGGCGCCGACCCCAGGGCCAGCTCGTTCTCGATCGCGTCGAGCAGGCGGGTGACCCCGGTGCCGCCCAGCGGGATCAGGCTGCGGACCCCCCAGGGCGAGTCGGCCAGCCACTGGAGCGGCTCGTCCATCGGCCGGCCCCAGTCGTACTCGCCGAACGCGCTGCCCGGCAGCACGAGGGTCCGGCCGCCGGCCGGGTTGGCGGCCAGCCACTTGGCCGCGTCGGTCCAGTAGGCCGGGACCTTCGAGAACGACCCGGTCGGGGCGAGCTTGCCGGTGAGCCCGGGCACGGTGCCGGCCACCAGTGCGCCGAGCACGACGACCACGGCGAGGGCGCGGCCGAAGGGCGCCCCGGCCAGCCACCGGAACCGCGCCGGAAATCGTCCGGGGACGACGCTCACCGCGTGCGCGAGCCCCAGCGCGAGCGGGAACCGGACCACCGGCTCGAACTTGTAGACGTTGCGCAGGAAGCCCAGCGGCCCGGCCAGCAGGTCCCGCACATCGCCCGCGATCGGCGAGTGGGGGTTGCCCGGGTAGGCCGAGCCGATCGCCAGCACCCCGACCACCAGGGTGAGGACCAGCAACCGACGGGTCCGCGGATCCAGGCCGGCCGGCCGGTCCCGGCCGCCCCGCGACTCCCGGACCGACGCGGCGGGGGCCGGCGCGGGGGCACCGGCGGTCACCGCGCGGGACCGGGGCCGACCGGCGTTCGTCAGGCCCCAGACCCCGACCGCGGTCGCGATACCCGACCCCACAATGGCCGCCGGCGAGGTGACGTACTCGTAGCCGGCGCGGATCCACGGCGAGGGCACCCGCAGGTAGGCGAGCCAGTCGGCGGAGCCGCGCAGCACTTCGGCACTGGACGTGAAGGCGGTGGTGACGGCGGCCGTTTCGGTGAAGGCCAGGAAGTTCAGTCCGTACCGGCCCTGCAGGGCCAGGGGCAGGATCCACCAGAGCGTCGCGAGCAGGACCGAGAGGAACCACCAGGCCCGGACCGCCCAGGCCGGCCGGGTCCGGCCCGCGAACAGGAGCAGGATCCCGGGGGCGACCAGCGCGCAGAGCGTCACGCTGGCGTTGACCCCGCCCGTCGCCGCGACGGCCAGTCCGGAGCAGGCGGCGGCCCGGCGCGGGGACAGCGGACGGCGCCCGGCCCGGGTCAGGGGCCGGCGGCCGGTGACCGCCAGCGCGACCACCTCGCACCGCAGCAGCGGAACGATCATCCAGGGCAGCAGGGCGGCGGCGGTCAGGGCCACCGAGCTGGCCCCGATCTTGCCGAGGAAGACCGGTGACGTCGCGTAGGCCAACCCGGCCAGGATCCGACCGGTGGGACGCCCGATCCGCAGGGCGTCCGCCACCCGCACGATCCCCCAGGCCCCGACGACCAGCAGCAACGTCCACCACAGCCGTTCGGTCACCCACGGCGGTAGGCCGACCAGGTGGCCGAGCAGGAAGAACGGGCCCATCGGGAAGAGGTAGCCCACGTACTGGTTGGGCAGGAACCCGAAGTCCGAGGTCGAGTTCCAGAAGTGCAGCGCGCTCGCGAGGAACGGTCCCGGCGCCAGGATGATGTCCATCTTGGTGTCGGCGACGATCCGGCCCGGGCTCTGGAGCAGGCACAGGACGGCAAACGCGACGACCAGGACCGCGAGTGGCCAGCGGGGGGTGTGGTCGCCGACGGCGACCGACGCGGGCGGGACCGGTGGTGATGATCCCGGGGCCGTCACCCGGACCGGAGCGGTGGCCGCCTCGCCACGGAGGGACAGCGGTACGGTCGCAAGATCGTCATCCGCCGTTCCGAGCGCGTGCGCGAACGGCACAGTCCATATCCCCCGATGTAGAGCGGTCGTCTACCTTCATACAACTTTGCGCTTCATACAACTTCGCGCTGAACGCCCGTCACAGTAGCCGTGCGCTGGATGCCCGGGTTGTGGGCGGTTGTTCCACCGTGTGAACCGACACCGCTGTGCGAACCGACACCGCTGTGCGAACCGACACCGCTGTGCGAACCGGCCGCGCTGTGCGGACCGACGCCGTTGTGCCCGGCGTTCGCGGGCGCCACCGCCCGGCCGCCCCGATCGAGCAGCACCAGGCCGGTGGGCATCTCCTCGACCGCGACGGGCGCCGCATCGACGTACGGTCCCGGGTCCTCGGCCCCTCGGGACGCGACCGACGGCCGGGGGGCCACGTAGGGCGCGTCCAGAAGGTCGGCGGACCGTTCGTCGCCCGACGGCCGCTCCAGCGACCAGTTGTGCGGGGCCCGGCGGGCCAGCCGACCGGCCCGCGCGGCATCGACGATCATCGCCGGGGTGTGGCGGATGAGATTGAAGCGACCGCCGTCGACCTCGTCCCACCGGATCGGCACCTCGGCGGTGCGGTAACCGAGCATCCGGGCCAGCGCGAGAATCTCCACGTCGAAACCGAAGCCGGTCGCTCGCGACATGCTGAACAGCAGCTTCGCCTCGGCATGGCGGAACGCCTTGAAGCCGCACTGGGTGTCGGCGTGATCCAGGCTGGTGAGCGAGCGGATGATCTGGTTGAAGCCCCACGAGCCGGCCTTGCGCCACCCGTTGCGGGTCGCGCCGTCACCGACCCGCCGGGAGCCGACCGCGATCTCGGCGTCGGCCAACGCGGCCAGCAACCTCGGTAGGTCCTCGAGATCGGATGCCATGTCGGCGTCCATGAAAACGATCGCCTCGCCGCGGGCCATCGCCACCCCGGCCCGGACCGCTGACCCCTTGCCCGAGTTCCACGGCAGACGCAGCACCCGGGCCTCGGGCAGGTCGTGCAGGAACCGCTCGGCGAGCGCGACGGTGCCGTCGGTGCTGCCGTCATCGACCACGATGACTTCGGCGCCGCCCAACGCGGAGACGAACGGGACCAGCTTCGCCATGGACCGCGGCAGCCGGTGCGCCTCGTTGTAGGCGGGAATCACGATGCTGACTAGAACTCGGTTCAAGTCCCGCTCCCGGAGCGTGCCCTGCACCCGCGCCTGATCACGATCTCGGGCCCAGGTGAGCAGCACATTGTGGATCGGTCATTGGAACAGCAGGGAGTTTGGGAGGGTTTGCGGCATTTTGTCAACGAATGACACTAAAGGGGCGGGTCGAGAAGATACGTATTGCGACCCCGTGAGCACGTTCACACGCCAGCACACCCCCCGACCTGCATGTCCAATGTGAGAGGGACCATACCCCCAGGCCTTCGGACCCACCTACACGACCCGAACATAAGACCCATAAGTGGCGACCCACCGCATACGGTCGAACGCGAAGCGTAGGACCTCAGCGGCCCCGCGGGAGGTGCCCGGCCCGGACCAGACAGCCGAGCGTGTCGCAGATGACCCGGGTGGAGATCAATGCCGTGATCTCCGCGTTGTCATACGGCGGGGAGCATTCGACAACTTCGATACCGGCCAGCGGGCGCTCGGACACCAGCTGGATGAACTTGAGTACCTCGCGGGGCAGGAAGCCGCCGGGCTCCGGCCAGCCGGTTCCCGGAGCGAAGGCCGCATCCAGGCAGTCCACGTCGAACGAGAGCCACACGGCGTCGGCGCCGTCCCAGGCCACCTCGAGGGCCCGCTCGGCGGCCGCCTCGATGCCCATCTCGACGCAGTCGGTGACCGTCATGATCGTTGTTCCCCGCTCGCGGCCCACCTTGACGCCCGGACGGGGGGCCTGCCAGCCACCGATCCCGATTTGAACGAGGTTCTTGGCCGGCACGTTCGGCAGGTCCGTGGCGTGGAACCACGGCGTGGTGTGCATCCGCTCGTCGAGGTCGGTCTCCTGGGTGTCCACATGCCGGTCGAAGTGGATGATCCCCAGTTTCCCGGACAGGTGTTCGGCAACGCCCCGGGTCGTGGGATAGCCGATCGAGTGGTCGCCGCCGAGGACCACCGGAAAGGCGCCCGAGGCGTATACGTGGCCGACCGCCTTGCTGATCTGGTCGAATGTCTTCTCGATATTGCCGGGGATCGTGAAGATGTCGCCGACATCCGCGATCGTGATCGATTCACGCAGGTCGACCCCGAGCTCGAAGCTGTACGGCCCGTAGAGGGCGGAGATCTTGCGGATGCCCTGCGGGCCGAACCGGGTGCCGGGCCGGTAGGTGGTGCCACCGTCGAACGGCGCGCCCAGCACCACGACGTCATAGTCGCCGCAGGTCCGTACGTCCTCGACGTAGGGTGCTTTCAGAAAGGTGTTGATGCCCGCGAAGTGCGGGAGCTCGCCCCGGGAGAAGGTCGGGATGGACCGGTCGACGATCGAGTCGGCCCCCGGCAGGCCGAGTTCGAGGCCCCGGGCGATCTCCCGTTCGTGCATCGTGGTCGGCAGTTGCGCTTCCCGCTCGACGGCGTAGCGCGCCTCCGGCCCGTAATTGTCGTGCCGGGCTCCGTGATGATGACCCGCGCCGGGCCCCCTCGCGGGCGGGGCGGCCGCCGGGTCCGACCGGTTGCCGGGGTCCGGGTCGCTGCTCGGGTCCTGATTCGTGGTCACGAAACACCTCCGACGGCGGCCCGGTCGCGCAGGGCAACCGGACCTCGGCTGTCTCCCGGGCTTTTGTCCCGCCGTGGGGCGCCCGCCACGATGCGGCCGCCTGCCCCTCTCGGACCTGACCCGGTGGCTGACCAGCCGCCGGCGGAACCCTAGGTGCGCCCCACCATCTGGCGGGTCGGGCGAAAGGTACCGCCGTGGTGTTTCCCCGACATGTCAGGATCCGGGCCGGGACCGCGGTGGCGGGCCGGCCGGCGGATCGAGCCGACCACCGATGCCGGGGGGAAGCCGGGCCGGGTTCAGCGCGTCCCGCAGGCCCCGTCCCCAGGACCGGCCCGGTGGGGGGTTCACCGGTTCGACGGCGGGCGCCTCGTTGGCCGGTTCGGTCACCGGAGCGGCAGTCACCGGTGCTTCGGCGGCGGGTTCCCGGGCCCTGGCCCGCCGCCGCCAGCGGGACCAGCCCGTTGACGTCTCACTCACCGGACCTCCCCTGCCGCCGTTGCTCCGACGGTACCGCCCCGCGACGGCCGTGCGAGGATCTCCACGCCCGGGCTGGCGGTGACGGGCCCGACGAACAGCTCGGCGACGGCGCGGACGCGCCCGGGAGGCAGCGGACCATGGCCGTGGGAACGGGTCGCGTCGCGGCCGGCGCGCTGGCCGCGGCGCTCGCCGCCAGCGCCGTGATCACGAGCTGCGGTAGTGACGGACCCGGGCCGGCGGCTCCATCGGCGGCCCGGTCGGTCCCGGCGCCGTCGGCGACTGACCGGGCCGCCGATGGAGCCGGCGCCGCGGGCCGCGTCCCCCAGACGCCGAGCGCGACGCCGACGGTCGATCCGGGTACGTTGCCGCAGACCCGCCAGGAACCGGGCGCGACCGACGCCCGGTTCGTGGCCCGGGCCCGAGGCCTGTGGGCGGCGGTCACGGGCGCCCGCTCCGAGGCCGCCGCGCTCCCCTTCTTCTTCCCGCTCAGCGCCTACCGGCAGGTCAAGGCGATCAGCGACCCGGCCGGGGACTGGCAGACCCGGCTCGTCGGCTTCTACGACCTGGATCTCGACGCGGTCCGCGCGTCGATCGGCCCGCACGTGGCCTCCGCCCGGTTGCTCGGCGTCTCCGTCCCGGCCGCGCGGGCCGGCTGGATCGACCCCGGCGTCGAGTACAACCGGATCGGCTACTGGCGGGTGTACGGCACCCGGGTGCGCTACGAGGTCGACGGCCGGGCGGGCTCGTTCGGCGTCTGTTCGCTCATTTCCTGGCGGGGCGACTGGTACGTGGTGCACCTCGGGCCGATCGTCGGGCGTCAACCAGGGGTCGGTGCGCTGTGTAACGAGTAGCGGTCGGAAAATCATTCGCGGAACGCGGTGCGTAGACGTACAAAGTGACCGTGAGCGATCTCGAACTTCGTCCCCTGACCGCCAGCTTCTTCCCGGCGGCGCTGCGCTTCGTCCACCGCGCCTTCGGGGAGGAGTTCGGAGGCTGGCAGGTCGAGACCGAGAGACCGTTGTTCGAGCCGGACCGCAGCCTGGGGGCGTATCTCGGGGACGATCTGGTCGGCACGACCTGGATCCAGTCGTTGCGCGTCGAGGTCCCCGGCGGCCCCCGCCCGGTGGCCGGGGTCACCGGGGTCAGCGTCTCGCCGGTGTACCGCCGCCGCGGGGTGCTGTCCGCCCTGATGGACCGCCAGCTCGCCGACATCCACGAACGCGGCCGGGAAGCGCTGGCCGCGCTGTGGGCGAGCGAGGCGACCATTTACGGCCGGTTCGGCTACGGTCTGGCCGCGCCGATCGCGGCGGTCCGCGGCGAACGCGCCCACCTGCGTTTCCTGACGCCGCCCGATGACCAGGTGCGGTTGCGGCTCGTTGAGGAGGCCGGCGCCGATCCGGCGGTGGCCGCCCGGCTGACCCCTGTCCACGCCGCCGCCGCCCGCCCCGGGTCGGTCGTCCGCGACGATCGGCGCTGGGGCGTCGTGCTGGCCGATCCGCCGGGTGACCGCAAGGGCGCCAGTCCCCTGGCCACCGTTATCGCGGAGGCCGCCGACGGCACGGCCGAGGGCTACGTCCTGTACCGGGTCGAGACCCGGCGGGGCGCCACCGGCCCGGACGGTGTGGTGCGCATCCGGGAGTTCGTCGCCACGACCGTCCGGGCCCGGGTGGCGTTGTGGCGGCACGTCGCCACGCTCGATCTCACGGCCACCTTCGAGTGGTACGGGCTGGCGGCCGACGATCCGTTGTTCCATCTGGTCAGCGACCCCCGACGGCTGGCCTTCACCCTTTCCGACGGCTTGTTCGTACGGGTGATCGACGTGGCCCGGGCGGTCACCGAGCGCACCTACCGGGGCTCGGCCGCGGCAACGGTCGAACTCGTGGACGCCGCGTGCCCGTGGAACGCGGGCCGGTGGCGGTTCGACGTCGGGCCCGACGGGGCCTCGTGCACCCGCACCACCGACGCGGCCGACCTCACCTTGTCGGCCCGGGAACTGGGGGCGGCCTATCTCGGTGGCCCGACCCTGCGCACGCTGGCGCTCGCCGGTCGGGTCGACGAGCGCCGGTCCGGCGCCGTCGACGCGCTCTCGGATGCCTTCGCCGGCCCTCTCGCGCCGGCCTGCTTCGAGGTCTTCTGACCGGTGATCCGGCCGGCCGGGCGGGGTCGGGTCGGGTCGACCTCAGAGACCTCAGAGACCTCAGAGACCGGGATCCGACCCCCGGGCCAGGTCCCGGAGGGCCGCGGCGGTGCCGCGCAGGGTCTCGGTCTGGGCCCGGAGCTGATCGGGGTGGCGCCCCGCTCCCGGCAGCGCCGCCACCACCTCACCGGCCGCGGCGAGCAGCTCATCGAGGTGGGCCGCCGTGACCGCCATCTCGGCGGCAAGCCCCTCGGAGCGGGCCCGCGCCGAGGCCCGGTGCCCGGGATCGGTACCGGCCCGCTCCGCAGCTTCACAGGCCAGCACCCGATGGGCCTGGCCCCGCAGTTCGTCGACGACGGCCGCCCCGGTCGCCATCGCCGCCCGGCCCTGCTCGGCGACCGGACCGACCGGTAGGGTCCGTACGGCCGCTCCCAGGGCCATCAGAGCCGATTCGCCCCGCCGCAGCGGCTCGGCGGCGGCTGAGCGCCGCAGCGCTCCGGGCGGTGGCGGGGCGACGCTCGGCATCGACAGACCGGCCGACTCCCCCGCGGCCGCCCGGCGGGCGTCCCGCCACGACAGCCCACCACGGGCCGCGGCCAGACCGCCGACCACCGCCCAGGCCCAGGCGTGCTCGATCGCGGCCACCGGCAGACAACCGACCGCCAGCGTCGTCCAGGCCCGGGCCGACACCAGCGCCCGCCGCCGGGGCCGCGAGGCGGCGCGCCGGGCCCGCCATTCGGTGTGGACGAACAGCCGACGGTCGACGTCGGCACGGATCCAGTCCGGCATCCGCCCGGCCCCGACCCGCTCGAACAACGTCACGCGCCGGGGCCGCCCGCGGACTGCTCGCCGTCGGACGGGTCACCCTTGGTCAGCCGGGGCGCGTCGGGCGACCCGGGCCGGGCCTCAGTCCCGGTCGACCCGGCCCCCGACCCGGCGCCGTTGGGCCCGCCGGCGATGGAGGCCGGGCGGCCGCTGCCGGCCACGGCGGCCTGACCCGGTCCCCCCGCCGCGCCGCCGGCCGCCATCGTCGCCCGGATCTCGCCCAGCCGGTCGGACGCCCGGGCGTCCTGCGTGGCCCGGCGGATCTCGATCATCTTGGCTTCGACCCCCTGGGAGGCCAGTTCCTGGCGCCCGCTCGCCACCGCGTACCGATGCTCGATCTTGTCGCGGATCTCGCCGAACGTCGGCGTGTCCCCCGACGGCTCGAGGCTGGACATACCGCCCATCGCCGCGCTCATGCGCTCCTGCATGGCGGTGTGCTCGATCTGGGTCAGCAGCCGGGCCCGCTCGGCAAGCTGCCCGCGCAGCCGGGCCGCATTGTCCTCGACGGCCCGCCGGGCCTGGTCGGACGACGCGACGGCCTGGTCGTACAACACCTTGCTGTCGGCCAGCGACGCCTCCGCGCCGACCAACTCGCCGGCGAAGGTGTGCGCGGTCTGCTCGTAGTGGTCGGCCTTGACCGCATCGCCGGCCACCCGGGCCTGGTCGGCGAGCACCACCGACTGCCGGGCCAGATCGGTGATCTTCTCGACCGTCTCGATCTGCCGGGCGATCTGCATCTCGAGCAGCTTGCGGTTCCCGATGACCGAGGCGGCTTGTTCGAGCAACGCTTTGTGCTGCTTACGCGACTCGTCCATGGCCTGGTCGATCTGGACCCGGGGGTCGGCTCTCTCATCGAGCTTCCGGTTCGCGGACGCGGAAAGGTACCGATAGAACTTGCGGACGACGTTCGCCATGTCCCCGATCGTCCCACGCCTGGGGCCACCCGCCGAGGGCGGCGTTGGACCTGCCTAGGCCGCGCGGTCGATGACCGGTGCGCGGGCGGGTACCGGAAGGGCTCCGGCGGGCCTCGGCACCGCCGCCGGACCGGCCGGGACGGGAATCCCCCCGGCGTTGGCCATCTCGGCCAGCTCGAAGTCCGCGCTCACTTCGCGCAGCAGATCGGACAGGCGCACGCCGAGCGCGTCACAGATCGACGAGAGCAGCTCGGAACTCGCTTCCTTCTGGCCCCGCTCGACCTCGGACAGGTAGCCGAGCGACACCCGGGCCACCGACGAGACCTCGCGAAGCGTGCGGCTCTGGTCCTGCCTGCGACGGCGGAGGGCCTCACCGAGCAGGCGACGGAGCAGGACCATCGTGACCTCCCCATCGCTCGTTCCGGCACTGGGTCAACCGTATACCTAGCGTCCAACGCAGCGACGCTCAGTTGATCCGAACGTAACGGTGTAACGCTCCAGAACCCCGGACAGTTCCGGCGGCCGGTGACGTGATCGACCGACCGTCATGGGGTCGACAGGGTCCGACGAATCAGGTCCAGCGCCTGCACTACGGCGTAGGCCCGGTTGCGGGGTCGGTCCCCCGGCAGGCGGACCGACCGGGTGGTGACGCCGGCCGGGCCGGCCAGCCCGAGGTGCACGGTACCGACCGGCTTACCCTCCTGCTCGTCGGGCCCGGCGACCCCCGTGAGGGAGAGTCCGTAGGTCGCGCCCAGCCGGTCCCGGACGCCGCTGGCCATGGCGGCCGCGGTCTGCGCGGAGACCGCCCCGTGCGCACCGAGGACCGCCCCGTCCACGCCGAGCAGCGACTCCTTGAGATCGGTGGCGTACGCCACCACCCCGCCCCGGAACGTGGCACTGGATCCGGCCCCGTCGGTGAGCCGGCCGGCCAGCAGACCGCCGGTCAGCGACTCGGCGACCGCCAGCGTCGCCCCCCGGGCCCGCAGCAGCCCGTGCACGACGCCTTCGAGCGAGTCGTCGTTGCTGCCGTAGACCGCACTACCCAGGGCCTCCCGCGCGGCCCGCTCGACCGGCGCGATGATCGTTTCGGCTTCGGCCCGGTCCCGGGCCCGAGCGCTGATCTTGACCCGCGTCTGGCCGCCGCTGGCCAGGAACGCGATCGTCGGGTTACCCAGGGGGGTGACCCGCGAGACCTCGGGCGCGAGCGCTTCGGCCACCGCCGACTCCCAGATCCCGGCGGTCCGCAGCACCCGGTGCACGACGACGGCCGGCTCCCCGGCCCGGCGCAGGAGATCGGGCAGTACCGAGGCCGTGAACATCTCGGTCATTTCGTGGGGCACCCCGGGCAGCGCGTAGGCGACCCCGGTGGCGATCGGGACCCGCAACCCGGGGGCGGTCCCCCGCGCGTTCGGTAACGCCTCGGATCCGAGCGGCAGATCGGCCTGGCGGAAGTTCATCTCCGGCGCCCGGCGCTCGGGGGCCCCGGTCGCGCCGGTCCGCCCGAGCTCGCCGAACCGACGGCGCAAAAGCTGCTCGAGGAAATCGTCCCGGACCAGCTCGACGCCGGCCGCGCGGGCCAGGCCCTCCCGGGTCAGGTCGTCCTGGGTGGGCCCGAGGCCCCCGGTGAGGATCACCGCGTCGGCCCGACCGAGCGCGGTGGTCACGGCGGCCGCGATCCGCCCGATGTCGTCCCCGACAACCACCGACGTGTCCAGTCGGATGCCGACGTCGGCCAGTTCGCGGCCCAACCAGGCCGCGTTGCCGTTGATGATGTCGCCGTACAACAGTTCGTCGCCGACAGCGACCACCTCGACCTGCATGTGCTACCTCCCACGGCTCCGGTTCGACGCGCGGCCCGGTCCGGCGCCCGGCCCGGTCCCGGTGGGGTTCGGCCCGGTCCCGGTGAGGCCCGGTGGCCCCGTCCGGCCCAGCCG
The DNA here is from genome assembly GCA_026225295.1 of Frankia alni. Classification (GTDB taxonomy): domain Bacteria; phylum Actinomycetota; class Actinomycetes; order Frankiales; family Frankiaceae; genus JAMFSN01. The sequence continues at coordinate 52,450 of JAMFSN010000147.1, read as the reverse complement.
CCCCGGCGGACTCACGGTCCGTCCTTCGGTCGCCGGTGCAGCGCGAGCGCCCGGGCCGTGTAGTCGACCCCGGTGAACAGGGCCAGCACCACCCCGGCGGCCATCACGAGCGCCCGGGCGGTGCCCCAGGCGCCCGACAACGGCAGCACGTACATCCCGATGGCCAGGTTCAGCAGCAGCGTCTTGATCTTCCCGCCCCGGCTGGCGGCAATGACACCGATCCGCACCACCCACAGGCGCAGCACGGTGACAGCGAGCTCCCGGAACAGCACGATGACGGTCACCGCCCACGGCAGGTCGCCCAGGACGGACAAGCTGATCAGCGCGGCCCCGGTGAGGGCCTTGTCCGCCAGCGGGTCGGCCAGTTTGCCGAAGTCGGTGACGATGCCCCGCCGGCGGGCCACATAGCCGTCGATCTGATCGGTGAAGGCGGCCACCGCGTAGGTCGCGGCGGCGGCGATGCGCCAGCCCGAGGTGTGCCCACCGTCGGCGAACATGAAGACCCCGAACACCGGGACCAGCAGAAACCGTCCAACGGTCAGGACGTTCGCGATGTTGACGGCGCTGACCGGCGCCGGGAGCGGCGGTCCCGTTCCAGCCACGCGGACCGCCTCCTCCTCCGCCGTCACGCGAGATCCGCCGTCACGCGAGATCCGCCGTCACGCGAGGGCCGGGACCAGACGGTCCCGCCCGGGCGCCCGATCGGTGACGGCGACCAGCTCGGTCACCAGGTCGATGCCCTCGGATCCGACCACCACGGCCCGGACCAGGTCACCGACGACCAGACCGGCCGCTTCCGGCGGCCGGGTGGCCCCGGACCCGTCGCCGGCGGCCGTGCGGACGGAGCAGTCGCCGTCCACCTCGGGCTGCTGGTGCCCGGCCCGGCCGCGGATCCCGCCCTCGCCGTCGGTCTGCTCCACGACGATGTCGACGAAGCTGCCGATCCGGTCCGCCGCCCGGGCCGCAGTGAGGTGTTCGGCGAGGTCGGTGACCTGCCGGTGGCGCCGCTCGATCGTGGCCGCCTTCACCTTGCTCTCCAGCGTGGCGGCCTCGGTGCCGTCTTCGTCGGAGTAGGCGAAGACGCCGACCGCGTCGAGGGCCGCCTCTTCGAGGAACCCGACCAACGTGTCGACGTCGTCCCGGCTCTCGCCCGGGAAGCCGACGATGACGTTTGAGCGGGCGCCCAGCTCGGGGGCGATGGCCCGGGCCCGCGCGAGCAGCTCCAGGAACGCCTCCGCGCCGCCGAACCGGCGCATCCGCCGCAGCACCGCCGGGCTCGCGTGCTGGAACGACAGGTCCAGGTAGGGCGCCACCCCGGGGGTGGTGAGCACCGCTTCCAGCAGGGACGGCCGGATCTCGGCGGGCTGCAGGTAGACGGTCCGGACCCGCACGATCTGATCGATGGCGGCCAGTTGGGGCAGCAGCTTCTCCAGCGCCCGCAGGTCGCCGAGGTCCTTGCCGTACGAGGTGGTGTTCTCACTGACCAGAACGAGCTCCCGGACGCCGTCGCGGGCCAGCCACTCGGCCTCGGCGAGGATCTCGTCCGGAGTCCGGGAGACGTGCGAACCGCGGAACGACGGGATGGCGCAGAAGGAACAGCGCCGGTCACACCCGCTGGCCAGCTTCAATGGCGCCACCGGGCCGCCCGCCAACCGGCGCCGCGGCACGGGCGGCCCGGACGCGGGGCCCACCCCGACGGTCGCCGGGGCGATGGCGTCCTGCGCGTGGCCCGGCACGTGGACGTGATCGGTGGCCGCCGCGTCCCGACGCCGGGTGGGGCTGATCGGCAGCAGGGTCCGGCGGTCGCGCGGGGTGTGGGACGCCGGGCGCTCCCCCCGCAGGACCGCGTCGAGGTGCGCGCCGATCGTCGGGTAGGCGTCGAAGCCCAGCACCGCGTCCGCTTCGGGCAGGCTGTCGGCGAGTTCGGCGCCGTAGCGCTCGGCCAGGCAGCCGACCGCGACGACCGCCCGTCGACGGCCCGGCCCGGCCGCGACACCCCGGCCGGCCGTGACACCCGGGCCGGCCGTGTCATCCGGCCCGTCCGCGCCGGACCCGTCCCGGTCGGCGACCTCCAGCAGGGTGTCGATCGAGTCCTTCTTCGCGGCCTCGACGAACCCGCAGGTGTTGACGAGAACCGCGTCGGCGTCGTCGGGGTCGTCGACCACCGTCCAGCCGTCGGCACCCAGCCGACCGGCGAGTTCTTCGGAGTCGACCTCATTGCGGGAACAGCCGAGCGTTACCACGGCCACCCGCCGCGGGGAGGCCGCGCGAGCGGAAGTGGATTCGGGCACAGGCTCAGGCTACCGGCCGGCCGGCGCCCGGGGCGGGGGCCGGCCGGCGGATCGGGCCGCCCGGGCGGATCAGCCCGCCGTGCAGTCCCCCGCCGAACCGAGCCCGAACGTCACGTTGACCACCTGCCCGGCCGCGCCGGCCGATCCGAAGTCATGGCCGTTGCAGGTCATCGAGATCGCTCCGGCGTTGCCCAGGACGAGCTGGATCTGCTGGGCGGCCTTGAAGTCGCGTACGTCGCCGGGCTGGAGCACCTGCTGGAGCAGCACCCGGTGGGTGCTGTCCCGCACCGAGAGCCAGCTCGCGTCGCCCTTGACCGCCACCCGCACGTCGACGCCGCTGAAGGCCACCGGCGCGGACGCGGTACGCCGGGGGGTCGGGGGGGCGGCGTGGCTCGGCGCCGCGGCAACCGGCTTCACGGCCGGCGGCTTCGGGGACGGTGACGAGCCGGTCCCCGCCACCAGGGCGACCAACGCGATCGCGAACACCACGACCAGCGAGACGACCATGGCCGGCACCCACCGGGGGCCCCGGCGGGCCCGCAGGTCCCGGATGGCGATCGGATCCCGCTCGGCGCCGAGCATGGGCGTCGGCTGCGCCGGGATCCGGCCCTGCTCGTGGTCGAACTGCTCGATCAGCGGATCGGCGTCAATTTTCAGGGCCCGGGCGATGCTGCGGATGTGCCCGCGCGCGTACACGGCGCCGCCGCAGCCGGCGTAGTCATCGGCTTCGATCTGGCGGATCAGGGTGGCCCGAATACGGGTCTGGGCACTGATATCCGAAACGTCGAGCCCCTGGTCTTCGCGCGACGTCGCGAGGGCCCGACCGATGCCGCTCGGTGGCGCTTCCCCGTCCGCGGACTGCATGGGCGAACCTCCGAACACCTTCACCGGCGTCAATGCCGTGGTCCTGCGACCGTCCAACGGCGCCGAGTCTACGGTCGCTCTCCCGGCTCCGACAGCCGTCCGGCCGGGAAAGTCGGAAGGCCCTGACCTGTCCTTGACCGGCCCGCAATTACCTTGTGCCCGAGCGCCGCACCATTGGGCCGTGTCCCCTGGACCCAGTGGCCCGGAACCACGGCCGCCGGCTAGCCCTCGCGCAACGTGACGAGCAGCCCCTCCAGCTCGTCGGGCATGACCAGAACGTCCCGCGCCTTCGAGCCTTCGCTCGCGCCGACGATGCCCCGGCTTTCCATCAGGTCCATCAGTCGACCGGCCTTCGCGAAGCCGACCCGCAATTTCCGCTGAAGCATCGAGGTCGACCCGAACTGGGTCGAGACCACCAGTTCCACCGCCTGCAGGAAGAGGGCCAGGTCGTCGCCGATGTCCTCGTCCGGCTCTTTCTTCGGGGCATCGGCGGCCTCGAAGACGTCCTCCCGAAAAGCCGGCTGGGCCTGCTCCTTGATATGGACGACAACCTTCGCTATCTCCTCTTCGGAGACGAAGGACCCCTGGATACGGGCCGGCTTGCTCGCGCCCATCGGTAGGAACAGCCCGTCACCCAGACCGACGAGCTTTTCCGCGCCCGCCTGGTCGAGGATGACCCGGCTGTCGGCCAGCGACGCCGTCGCGAACGCCAGCCGGGAGGGCACGTTGGCCTTGATCAGGCCGGTGACCACGTCGACCGACGGCCGCTGGGTGGCCAGCACCAGATGGATGCCGACCGCCCGGGCCATCGCGGTGATGCGGCAGATCGCGTCCTCGACGTCGCGCGGGGCGACCATCATCAGGTCGGCGAGCTCGTCGACGATCACCAGGATGTACGGGTAGGGGCGGTAGACGCGCTCGGATCCGGGCGGCGCGGTGATCTCCCCCGACCGCACCTTCCGGTTGAAGTCGTCGAGGTGCCGGACGCCGTTGGCGGCCAGGTCCTCGTACCGGGCCTCCATCTCCTTCACGACCCACTGCAGCGCCTCGGCGGCCTTCTTCGGGTTCGTGATGATGGGGGTGATGAGGTGCGGAATGCCCTGGTAGTTGGTCAGCTCGACGCGCTTCGGGTCGACCAGCACCATCCGGACCTGGTCGGGCGTGGCGCGCATCATGATCGAGGTGATCAGGGTGTTGATGCAGGACGACTTGCCGGCGCCGGTCGCGCCGGCGATCAGCAGGTGGGGCATCTTGGCCAGGTTGGCCAGGACGTAGCCGCCCTCGATGTCCTTGCCCAGCCCCACGATGAGCGGGTGACGTTCCCCCTGGGACGCGGCGCTGCGCAGCACGTCACCCAGGCTGACCAGCTCGCGGTCGGTGTTCGGGATCTCGATCCCGACGGCGCTCTTGCCCGGGATCGGGCTGATGATCCGCACGTCGGGGCTCTTGACCGCGTACGCGATGTTGCGCGACAGCTGGGTGATCCGCTCGACCTTCACCGCGTTGCCGAGTTCGACCTCGTAGCGGGTGACGGTCGGGCCGCGGGTGAACCCGGTGACCCGGGCGTCGACCCGGAACTGGGCGAAGACGTCCCGCAGCGAATCGATGACCGCATCGGTCGCCGACGAGCGGACCTTGGCCGGCGTGCCCTCCTGCAGCAGGGTCCCCGGCGGGAGGACGTAGTCGCTTCCGGCCTCGGGCCGGCCGAACACGTCCGCGTCGGGCAGCGGCGGTTGCTCGAAGGTGGTGAGATCAGGCGGCCTGGCGGCCGCGCGGCCGGCCCGCGGCGGGCGCGGGGTCGGCACCGACGCGGCGCCGCCCGGCCGATCGGCGCCAGACCTGTCCGGGTCGGGGCCGTCCGGGTCAGGGCCGTCCGGGTCGAGGGCGTCGAGCGGGTCGCCCAACGGAACGGCGCCCGACCGGGCCGGCGGACCGGCCGCGTCGACGTCGTAGGGGTCCACCGGGGTCGATCGGGGCTTGCGCAGGCGGCCGCGGGGGCGCGGACCGGCCGCGGCGTCACCCGGCTCGCTCAACAGGTCGTCGACGAACGCGTCGTCGCCGTCGGCGTCCTCGCCAGGGATCAGGGTCCGACCCAACCGGCCGAGCCGATCCGAGGTACCGGTCCCGGCGACCCGCTCGGCGACCGCCGCCCGCAGCGCGGCGTACTTCTCCGGCACCTGGCGCAGCGGGGTCGCGGTGATGACCAGGATCCCGAACAACGACAGCAGGACCAGCAGGGGGGCGGCCACGAAGCGGCCGACCGCCGCGGACAACGGCGAGGAGGCCAGGAACCCGGCGTAACCGCCGGCCCCGTCCATGGCCACCGAGCCGTCGCTCGGGTTGGGCAGTCCGTGCAGGATGTGGAGCAGCCCCAACGCCCCGAGACACAGGGCGGCCCAGCCGATGACGACGCGACCCCGGCTGTCGGGATCCGACGGGTGGCGGACCAGCCGCCAGGCCCCGCCCAGACCGAACAGCGGCAGGGCGGTCGCCCCCGACCCGACCAGGGCGTGCAGGAAACCGGCCACCCCGCGTCCGACCGGGCCGCCGGCCCCGAGCCAGACGGCCGCTCCGGCCACCACGGACGCTCCGAACGCGGCCAGCCCGACCCCGTCGCGTCGGTGGGCCGGGTCGATGCGCAGCTCCCGGGTTCCCCGGCCGACCCCCCGGGCCATGGTGCCCAGCACGGTCGCCACGCCGATCCAGACCCCGGCGACCATGCGGAACAGGCCACTGAACAACAGGACGGTGAAGGGCGGCCGGCGACCGCCCGGGGCGGCGGCGCCCGTACGCGGCTTCGCCTTCGGCTTGGGTTTGGTCCCGGTGGCGGACGCGCCCGCAGCACTGCCACGGCGCCTCGCCGCCGGCCGCGCCGTTGATCCGGACGACCGGGAGGCGCCCGCGCCTGAGGCACGCGACCGCGTGCCACTCGTTCGAGCAGCCACGCGGAAAAGGTACTCCCGACGGGGCCGAGAACCCCGCATCAACGACGAACCGGGCGCGTCGCGACCTTCATGGGCCCGGCCCGTAGCTACACCTCGACGACGACCGGCAGGATCATCGGGCGGCGCCGGTAGTTCTCGTTCACCCAGCGCCCGACGGTCCGGCGCATGAGCTGCCCGAGCGCCGACTTGTCGGTCATGCCGCCCCGCATCGCCTCGGCCAGGGCCTCCTCGACGACCTGACGGGCGTTGTCGAAGTTGCTCATCGCGTCGGAAAAGCCGCGGGCGGACAGCTCCGGTCCACCGACGACCTTCCCGGAGGCGGCGTCGACGACCACGGTGATCGAGATGAAGCCCTCGTCGCCGAGGATGCGGCGGTCCTTCAGGCTCGACTCACCGACGTCGCCGACCGCGAGGCCGTCGACGTAGACGTACCCGCACGGCACCGCGCCGGTGATCCTGGCCAGCCCGTCGACGAGGTCGATGACCATGCCGTCCTCGGCCAGCACGATCCGGTCGGGCGGCAACCCGGTCGCCTCGGCCAGCGCACCGTGGGCCCGCAGATGCCGCCACTCGCCGTGGATCGGCATCACGTTCGACGGGCGGGTGGCGTTCAGGACGTACAACAGCTCACCGGCGGGCGCATGCCCGGAGGTGTGCACCATCGCCACGCCCTTGTGGACCACCCGGGCGCCGATCCGGGTCAGTCCGTTGATGACCCGGAAGACCGCGTTCTCGTTGCCCGGGATGAGGCTGGACGCCAGCACCACGGTGTCGCCCGGGTTGATCCGGATCGAGTGGTCCCGGTTGGCCATCCGCGACAGCGCCGAGAGGGGCTCGCCCTGCGAACCGGTCGAGATCAGGCAGATGTTCCGGTCCGGCAGCGCGTCGATGTCCCGGCTGTCGATGATCAGGCCGGGCGGAACCCGCAGCAGGCCGAGATCCCGGGCGACCCCCATGTTGCGCAGCATCGAGCGGCCGACCAGGGCAACCGAGCGACCGTGCGCCTCCGCGGCGTCGAGGACCTGCTGGACCCGGTGCACATGGCTGGCGAAGCACGCCACGATGACCCGCTTCCGGGCCTCCCGGAACACGCCGTTGAGGACCGGCGCGATCTCCCGTTCGGAGGTGACGAACCCCGGGACCTCGGCGTTCGTCGAGTCCGACATCAGCAGGTCGACGCCTTCGACGCCGAGCCGGGCGAAGCCCCCGAGGTCGGTCAGCCGCCCGTCGAGCGGCAGCTGGTCCATCTTGAAGTCGCCGGTGTGCAGCACCAGGCCGGCCTCGGTGCGGATCGCGACGGCCATCGCGTCCGGGATCGAATGGTTGACCGCGAAGAACTCGCATTCGAACGGCCCCCAGGGCCGCCGGTCACCCTCGACCACCTCGACCGTCACCGGCGTGAGGCGGTGCTCGGCCAGCTTGGCGACCATCAGCGCGAGGGTGAGCCGCGAGCCGATGAGCGGGATGTCGGCCCGCTCCCGCAGCAGGTACGGCACGGCACCGATGTGGTCCTCGTGCGCGTGGGTGAGGACGATCGCCTCGACGTCGTCGAGGCGGTGCACGATCGAGGAGAAGTCCGGCAGGATCAGGTCGATCCCGGGCTGGTCGTTCTCGGGGAACAGTACGCCACAGTCGACGATGAGCAGCCGGCCGGCGTGCTCGAAGACCGTCATGTTGCGGCCGATCTCGCCGAGTCCGCCGAGCGGGGTTATCCGCAGGCCGGACGGCGGGAGCGGCGGCGGGGAGCCCAGGCCGGGGTGCGGACGGCTCACCGGGTGAAAAGCTTCGGGTCCACCTGGCCGTCGGCCAGGTCGGCGGAAAGTTGCGTGATCTCGGCCGGCGTCGCGTCCGCCAACGGCGGCCGGACCGGCCCGCCCGGTAGACCCGCGAGTGTGAGTGCTGCTTTCGTGAGGATCGCCCCCTGGGTGCGAAAGATGCCCGTGTAGACGGGCAGCAGGTCGTTGTGGATGCGCAGCGCGCCGGCCGGGTCGCCGGCGGCGAACGCCGCGTACATCGCCGCGAGGCGGTCGGCCACCAGGTGCCCGACGACGCTGACGAAGCCGGTGGCGCCCACCGCGAGCAGCGGCAGATTCAGCACATCGGTGCCGGAGTAGTACCGCAGGCCGGAGCGACTCATCACCCACGACGCCGCGCCCAGGTCGTCCTTGGCGTCCTTGACCGCGACGATGCGCGGGTGCTCGGACAGCCGCAGCAGGGTCTCGGTGTGGATCGCCACGCCGGCCCGACCGGGGATGTCGTACAGCATGACCGGCAGCTCCGTCGCGTCGCCGATCGCGCGGAAGTGGGCCAGCAGGCCGGCCTGGGGTGGCTTTGTGTAGTACGGGGTGACCGCCAGCAGGCCGTCGACCCCGGTCTTTTCGGCCGCGCGGGCCAGTTCGAGGGTGTGCCGGGTGTCGTTGGTGCCGATCCCGGCGACGATCGCGGCGCGATCCCCGACCGCCTCGACGACCGCCCGCAGTAGGCGCTCCTTCTCCTCGTCAGTGGTGGTCGCCGACTCGCCGGTCGTGCCGTTCACGACGAGACCATCGTTGCCGGCGTCGACGAGACAGGTGGCCAGCGTCGCCGCGCCGTCGAGATCGAGGGCGCCATCGGCATGAAACGGCGTCACCATCGCGGTGAGGACGTGCCCGAAGGGTGCTGACGGGGACGATATGGCGGCCAACCTGAAGAGACCTTCCTGTTACCGGGGACTGCGGGTGGGGCGCGAATGCAGACCGTGCGCAACCCCCGCCGCGCCGCGAACGCCGCAACGGCGACCGTGACGGCGAGCCATCAGTGATCCGGAGACCATGGCCTCCGGCGGCGCGAAGAACCATGATCGCGCCACCTTTGGCCCCCCAGAGCTTATCCGCCGGTGGCGTCCGTGTGGGGCAGCGCGCCGGCTTCGTCCCCATCGCCCCAACCGCCCGGTGGGTGGAAAACCCGCCGGACCGCCGGACCGCCGGACCGCCGATCGTCGGTCGGACCCGGGCGCGGGGACCTCAGCCCTCGCTGACCAGCGGGCTCGACGCGATCCGGGTGCCGTCCTCGAGCGTGGTGACCCGGAAGTCGGCGAAGACGTTGGGCGCGACCCGGCTCAGTTCGCCGAGCGCGGCCATGGCCAGACCACGGATCTCGACGTCGGCCGACTCGCTGGCCCGCATGGCGATGAAGTGCCGCCAGGCGCGGTAATTGCCGGTGACGACGATCCGGGTCTCGGTCGCGTTGGGGAGCACCGAGCGGGCCGCCTGCCGGGCCTGCTTACGGCGGGCGGTCGGCGCGGCGACCTCCGCGAAGTGTTTCTCCAGACCCTCCAGCAGGCGGGTGTAGGCGTCCAGGGCCGCCGCCGTCGCCGCCCCGAACATGGCGTGCAGCTCCGGGTCCTCGGCGATCACGTCCGGCTCGACGACCGCCGCATCGCGCTCCGGCACGTACCGCTGGGACAGCTGGCTGTAGGAGAAGTGCCGGTGCCGGACCAGTTCGTGGGTCAGGCTGCGCGAGACGCCCGTGATGTAGAGCGACACCACGCCGTGCTCGAGGACGGACAGGTGCCCGACCTCGAGGATGTGCCGCAGGTAGCCGGCGTTCGTCGCGGTGGCCGGGTTGGGCTTGGTCCAGCTCTGGTAACACGCCCGGCCGGCGAACTCGGCGAGCGCTTCGCCCCCGTCGGCGTCGGTGCTCCAGGGAACGTCCTCCGGCGGGGTGAACCGGGTCTGCGCGATGACCTGGACCCGCGGGCTGACGGTCGGCGGAACGGCGTCGGGCATACCGTCCACCGTAGAACGACCGCCCGTCGCCCCGACGGGTGGGGTCGCGTCGGGCCGGAGGACCGCTCAGAATCCCGGGCCGGAGGACCGCTCAGAGTCCCGGGCCGGAGGACCGCCCAGGGTCCCGGGCCGCCTGGATCCGGGTCGACGCCGGCGCACACCGCCGAAATACCGAACTAAACGGACACCTCACCACAGGTGCGTCGCCAGCGGCGTGGTGCTCACGCCAACGCGTCCCTCTGTCTACACAGCGCGACCACCGTGGTACACCGGAGGCGGTGGCCGGTTCGACCCGACTGCCCGTCGGTAACGACCCGACACCTGGCGGCCGGGGGTCTCCCTCCCCCGTCAGCCCCCCGGCCGCCTGCCGCCTGTCCGTTCGGCGTTGATCACCCGTCCCGGACCGCCCTTGGTTGCGTGCTCAACCGGTGTTCCGCGGGACACCCGCCACCCCGTCCGACCGGACCGGGCCCATCCACAGCACCGGGCTCATCCACAGCACCGGGTTCCGCGCGGCCACCTTCGGGCCGGCGCCGGTATGGTCGAACACGTGTTCGATTCAGGCGAGAAGGTGGGCGTTGACGGCTCGCACGGCCGGTGCCAGGTCCGGCCGTTCGACGACCACCAGACCCGCGGAACGGAGGTCCTCCGCCCCATGACAGTCGACGAAGAGTTCCGGTTCCCGCCAGGCGAACACCACCCGGCCGATCCCAGCGGCCTCGATGAGCTGCGCGCAGGTGCGGGGGCGCGACGCGCGGGCGCTGCACGGCTCCAGCGAGCTGTAGACCGTCGCGTCGGCCAGGGCCAGGCCGGTCGGCAACCGCCGCAGCGCCACTTCCTCGGCATGGTCCCGCGGCTCCTGCTCGCGCGAGAATCCACTCGCGAGCAGGGTGCCGTCCGCGCCGACGACGGCCGCGCCGACGGAGAAGGCGGTCGTCGACGGTGGGCACGCCCGGGACAGGTCAATCGCGAACCGCAGCCAGCGGCCGTCGACGTCCGGCCCGGTCGCGGCCGCGCCGGCGGCGTCCGTGACTGGGCCAGCAGGGTTCGCGGCCGGACCGTCCAGCAGATACCGCGCGACCACCATGTCACCGGCCGGGCGGGCGTCGACCAGCGTCATCCGGTTCCCCGCGCCATGCGGAAAGGCGGCCGGGCCGACCACGCCGGGCGGGCCGGGCTTCCCGACCAGGAACGGCGCGACCGCCATCCGGAGCTGGTCGACCAGCCCGGCGGCGAGGAACGCCGTGCGAATCTCGGTGCCCCCCTCGACCAACAGGCGACGCACCCCCCGGCCCACGAGGTCGGCGAGAACCGCCCGCAGGTCCGGCGGATCGCCGAGACCCACCACCGACACGTTCCACCCGAGCCGGTGCCGGGCCGCCTCGGCCGCGCCGGTCGAGCAGTACAGCAGTGTCGGGACGGCTGGCCCGTCCGGGGTGGGGGCCGACCCGACCACCGCGGCGGCCGGGTCGAGCTGACCGCTGGCCGCCAGGACAACCCTGAGCGGGCTGGCCGACCGGCCCGCGACCACCCGTTCGGCCCGGCGGGCCGCCGATCGCACCAGCAGGCGCGGGTTGTCCCGCCGAACCGTGCCGGCCCCGACGAGCACGGCGTCGCAGTCGGCCCGCAGCGCATCGACGTCATCGAGGTCGGTCGGCCCCGAGAGGATGAGCCGGTCCCCGTCCACATCATCGGTGGCGCCGTCGAGGGATGCGGCCCAGCTGGCGATCACATAGGGGGCATCCGGGAGCGTCATCCCGCCGGGTCCGCTCATGTCAGCTCGACCGGGAATCCTGGTCGGAGCGCCCAGGCGCCGGCTCCCGGCTTTCAAGCTCGATGGCGTGCCGCATCGTCCGACGGGCCCGGGCCGTGTCCCGGGCATCGGAGTAAGCCAGGGCCAGCCGGTACCAGACCCGCCAGTCGCTCGGCGCCGCTTCGGCCTGGGCCTTGCGAACCACGAAGACCGCATCGGCGTAGTCCCGATCGAGCCGGCCGGAGGGGGCCCGCGGCGGATCACCGCCAGCGGCCTTTCCAGCCCCCGGGATCTTTGCGCCACCGGGAACGACCAGGGCGGCGACCGCCTCGTCGACAGCCGCCGGCCCGGACGGGTCCTCCGGGCCCAGCGCCCGGCCGAGCTTCTCGGTGGCGAAGCCGAACCGCAGTTCGCGGGTCACCAGCACCGCCCCGATCACCGGCAGGAACACCACCCCGAGACCAAGACCGCGCTCGGTCCACCCGGGATTGTCGAGCAGCTCGATCCCGCGGACGCCGATCAGTCCCATGTAGAAGATCAACGCCGCCGTGAGAATGACGACGACGGTGCGGGCCTTCATCGGGCGTTCACAGGTCGAGCAGGGCCTCCAGGCCCACCGTCAGGCCCGGGCGGTCGGCCACCGAGCGGACACCCAGCAGCACACCCGGCATGAAGGAGGTGCGGTCCAGCGAGTCGTGGCGCAGGGTCAACGTCTCCCCCTGGCCGCCGAGCAGGACTTCCTGATGGGCGACCAGACCGGCCAACCGGATGGAGTGCACGGGCACCCCGGCCACCGCCGCTCCGCGGGCCCCGCCCAGCGAGCTGACCTCGATCGTCGCGTCCGGACCGCCGACCGGCCGGCCGGCGCGCTGCCGGGCCGCGGCCACCAGCGCGGCGGTGCGGCGGGCGGTTCCGCTCGGGGCATCGACCTTGTTCGGGTGATGCAGTTCGACGATCTCGACCGAGTCGAAGAAACGGGCCGCCTGCTCGGCGAAGCGCATCATCAGCACCGCCCCGACCCCGAAGTTCGCGGCGACGAGGACCCCGACGCCCGGGGCATCGGCCAGCCAGGCCCGCACCTGCTCAAGACGCCCGTCGTCGAACCCGGTGGTGCCGACGACGACATGCCGGCCGGCGTCGATGCACCACCGCAGGTTGTCCAGCACCGCATCGGGCTGGGTGAAGTCGACGACCACGTCCGCCGCCCGCAGGGCCTCCCGGTCGTCGTCGGCGTCGAGCGCGGCGACCAGCTTGAGGTCGGTCGCGTCCTCGACCGCGGCGCACACCGTCGCGCCCATGCGACCCCGGGCGCCGAGCACGCCGACCGGGATCGTCATGTCACCGCCGCCGAGAAGTCGTGATCATCGAAGGGGCCGATCACGCCCAGGGCCAATGGTTGGGCGAGCAGGTCGCCGGCGACCGTCCGGACGTCGTCGAGGGTCACCGACTCGACCCGGGCCAGCACCTCGTCGACGCTGAGCAGCTCGCCGTGCACGAGTTCGCCCTTGCCGATCCGGCTCATCCGCGAGCCGGTGTCTTCCAGACCCAGCACGAGCGAGCCGCGGCTCTGGCCCTTGGCCCGGTCCAGTTCCTCGGCGGTGATGCCGTCCGACGCGACCGCGGTGAGCTGTTCCCGGCACAGCGCGAGCACGTCGTCGACCCGCTTGGGAGCGCAACCGGCGTAGACCCCGAAGAGCCCGGTGTCGGCGAAGTGGGACGCGAACGAGTAGACCGAGTAGGCCAGCCCGCGCTTTTCCCGGATCTCCTGGAACAGCCGCGAACTCATCCCGCCGCCCAGTACCGACGACAGCAGTCCGAGGCTGAACCGCCGGTCGTCCGACCGGGACAGGCCGATCGTGCCGAGCACGATGTTGGCCTGCTCGGTGTCGCGCCGGGTCAGCTGTACGCCGCCGATCGGCGGATGGCGGTAGGTGCCGGCCCTGGTCGGCCCGGCGGCCGCCGGGCCGACTAGGCGGTCGGCGAACGCCTCCGAAACCAGCGCCAAGGCCTGGTCGTGGTCCAGGTTGCCGGCCAGCGCGACGACCATGTCGGGCGCCACGTACCGCGCGTGGTAGTAGTCCGCGATCGTGTCGCGGGCCAGACCCTCGATCGACTCGACCGTGCCCAGCACCGGGCGGCCGAGCACGTTGTCGCCCAGCACCGCCTCCGCGAAAACGTCGTGTACGACGTCGGACGGATCGTCGTCGTGCATGGCGATCTCTTCGAGGATCACGTTGCGCTCGGCGTCCACGTCGGCGGGGGCGATCACCGAGTGGGTGACCATGTCACACACCACATCGACCGCCATCGTCAGGTCGGCGTCGAGCACCCGCGCGTAGTAGCAGGTGTATTCCTTCGACGTGAACGCATTGAGGTCACCACCGACGGCGTCGAGAGCCGCGCTGATGGTCAGCGCGTCCCGACGCGGGGTGCCCTTGAACAGCAGGTGCTCGAGGTAGTGCGAGCACCCGGCCGTCGCGCTCGTTTCGTCGCGCGAGCCGACCCCGACCCACACGCCGATCGCGACGGACCGGACGCCCGGCACCTTCTCGGTCAGCACCCGCAGACCGCCCGGCAGCACCGACCGCCGGACGGTCCCCGACAACAGCAGTTCGCTGATCGGGCTCTCGCTGGTGGTGACCACGCGTCAGACGCTGGTCGGGGCGGGCGCGGCGTCGTCGGCGGTCTCGGCGACCGGAGCCAGGCTGATCTTGCCCCGGGCGTCGATCTCCGAGATCTCGACCTGGAGCTTCTGGCCGACCGACAGCAGGTCCTCGACCTTTTCGACCCGCTTGCCACCGGACAGCTGCTTGAGCTTGCTGACGTGCAGCAGGCCGTCCTTGCCGGGGGTCAGCGAGACGAACGCGCCGAACGCGGTGATCTTCACGATGGTGCCGAGGTAGCGCTCGCCGACCTCGGGCATCTGCGGGTTCGCGATCTGGTTGATCGTGGTCCGCGCCGCCTCGGCCGACGGTCCGTCCGAGGCACCGATGTAGATGGTGCCGTCGTCCTCGACGCTGATGTCCGCGCCGGTGTCGGCCTGGATCTGGTTGATCATCTTGCCCTTGGGCCCGATCACCTCGCCGATCTTGTCGACCGGGATCTTCACCGAGATGACGCGCGGCGCGAACGGGGACATCTCGTCCGGCGTGTCGATCGCGCCGGCCATCACGTCCAGGATCGCCAGCCGCGCGGCCTTGGCCTGCTGCAGAGCGGCGGCCAGCACGCTGGCCGGGATACCGGCCAGCTTGGTGTCCAGCTGCAGCGCCGTCACGAAGTCCTTGGTGCCGGCGACCTTGAAGTCCATGTCGCCGTAGGCGTCCTCAGCCCCGAGAATATCGGTCAACGTGACGAACTCGTCGCCCTCGTGGATGAGGCCCATCGCGATGCCGGCCACCGGCGCCTTGAGCGGCACCCCGGCGTTGAGCAGGGACAGCGTGCTCGCGCACACCGAACCCATGCTGGTCGAGCCGTTGGAGCTCAGCGCCTCGGACACCTGGCGGATCGCGTACGGGAAGTCCTCGCGGGCCGGCAGCACCGGCAGCAGGGCCCGCTCGGCGAGCGCGCCGTGGCCGATCTCGCGCCGCTTGGGCGAACCGACCCGGCCGGTCTCACCGGTCGAGTACGGCGGGAAGTTGTAGTTGTGCATGTACCGCTTGGTGCGGTCGGGGTTGAGCGTGTCGATCATCTGCTCCATCCGGAGCATCGCCAGGGTGGTGACGCCCAGGATCTGGGTCTCGCCCCGCTCGAACAGGGCCGACCCGTGCACCCGGGGAACGACCTCGACCTCGGCCGACAGCGCGCGGATGTCGGTCAGACCGCGACCGTCGATCCGGATGCCCTCGGACACGACGCGCTTGCGCACCAGCTTCTTGGTGAGGGTGCGGACGGCCGGGGAGATCTCCTTCTCGCGCCCCTCGAACTGGGTGGCGAGCTTCTCCTTGGCCAGGTCCTTGACCCGGTCGAGCTCCGCCTCGCGCTCGAGCTTGCCGGCGATGCGCAGCGCGGCGGACAGCTCGTCGCCGACCGCGGCCGACAGGGCCTCGACCACGTCGTCGGAGTGGTCGAGGTAGACCGGGAAGTCGCGGGTCGGCTTGGCGGCCGACCCGGCCAGCTCGCTCTGGGCCCGGCACAGCTCGCGGATCGCGGGCTTGGCGGCCTCCAGGCCGGCGGCCACCACGTCCTCGGTCGGCGCCGGGGAACCCCCGGCGATCAGCTCGACCGCACCCGGGGTGGCTTCCGCCTCGACCATCATGATCGCGACGTCGGAGCCGTCGTCGAGGACCCGGCCGGCGACGACCATGTCGAAGGTGGCCCGGGACAGTTCCTCGTGGGTCGGGAAGGCGATCCAGGCGGCGTCGACGAAGGCCACCCGGGTCGCGCCGATCGGGCCGGAGAACGGCAGGCCGGCCAGGATCGTCGACGCGCTGGCCGCGTTGATCGCGACCACGTCGTAGAGCGTCTCCGGGTCAAGGGCCAGGACCGTCTCGACGATCTGGATCTCGTTGCGCAGACCCTTGGCGAACGACGGCCGCAGCGGGCGGTCGATCAGCCGACAGGTGAGGATCGCGTCCTCGCTCGGCCGGCCTTCGCGGCGGAAGAACGAACCGGGGATCCGCCCGGCCGCGTACATGCGCTCCTCGACGTCCACGGTGAGCGGGAAGAAGTCGAGGTTTTCCTTCGGGTTACGACTGACGGTGGTCGCGGAGAGCACCATCGTGTCGCCGAGGTAGGCGACGGCCGAGCCGGCCGCCTGCCGGGCCAGCCGGCCGGTCTCGAACCGGATGGTGCGCGTACCCGCGGCACCATTGTCGATCACAGCCTCGGTCGTGGTCGTGTTGTCATCCACTGAGAACCATTCCTCCTAGCATCGCCGGATCGGTCCGGTCGGCACGTATGAAGGCCGGTGCTCAGTCGAAGTCGTCGGGCCGCCGGCGTTTCCGCGGCGCTCCCGGCAACCACCACCGAGGACCGGCGGCTCGCGCCGCCCTGTCGACCCGGTCGGGTCGGGTGCCCGCGGCCAACGCCACGGGCGGTGATGCACGTGAGGGAGCGTCCCCGGCGGGGCCGCTCCCTCATCCGCCGCTACCGGCGAAGTCCTAGTCGCTCGATCAACGAGCGGTAGCGACCGATGTCGGTCTTGGCCAGATAGTTCAGCAGCCGCCGACGGCGACCCACCAGCAGGAGCAGGCCACGACGACTGTGGTGGTCATGCTTGTGCACCTTGAGGTGCTCGGTCAGGTCGCTGATCCGCTTGGTCAGGACCGCTACCTGGACCTCGGGCGAACCCGTGTCACGCTCGACGGTGGCGTACTCCGTCATGATCTTCTGCTTTTCGTCGCTCGCGAGCGCCACGCGTCCCTCTTCCGGTTACGGTGCGCGCCGGGGTCTTCCACACCCGGACAGCTTTGACACACCTGGTTACCAACCGACAGCTTACCAACGTGCCGCCACTACGGTTCGTCGCGGCGCACGACCCCGGTGACCGCGGCGATCACGATGGTGGTCAGCACCCACCCGGAGGCGATCGCGAACCACTGGTAAGCCACCAACGCCCGGCCCCAGCCGCCCCGGCCGCTCGGCCGCCACGAGTCCTCCTGGTCGAGGTCGACGATCGGCAGGAAGGTGTCGGCCGCGTACCCGGCCCGGCTCAGGCACGGGTAGGCCCGCGGGCACTGCTCGGCAGCCGGCGCGGACCCGGCCAGGGCCCCCGCGTTGGCGGCCGCCGACAGCGACCGTTCCGAGGGGATCATGACGCCGGCCGGAGCCGCCGTCAGCAGGGCGTACATCACCAACATCACGCCGGCCGCCCACCACGCGACCCGCCAGGGCCGGTAGCCGTAACCGACCGTCAGGTAGAGCAGCCGCCGGGCCGGGTACCGCAGCCACCGGGCCGAGGCCGCGCCCGCGCGGATCTGCCGGTCGATGGCCTGCTGCTGGGCGATCCGGACGGCCCGCGCCGAGGCGCTGTCGCCGTGGCGGCGGTACATCGCGGCCAGATGGCCGTGGGGTTGGGCGTGGAACGGGGTCCGTTCCCCGGCCGGCCGGCCATCGGCTCCGGCCTCCGGCCCCGGGCGCGACTCCAGCCAGCGCAACCGGTACCGCCACCCCTGCTCGGCCGACGCGTGGATCACCTCGTAGTTGAACCCGACGAGGTCGATGCCCGGGCCGGGCAGCGGTTGGGGAACGCGGTTGCGGCCGGGCAGGCTCCACCGGCGGGTGGCGGTGGACGGCGGCCACTCGTCGCGCATCACCCGCGCGGACGCCCCGCCGAGCAGCACCGCCCCCCGGATCCGGTCGGACAGGGCCATCCGGAGCTCGCCGTCGACCCGGACCCCCCGCAGGGCCAGGCCCCCGGCCGTCTCCAGATCGCGAACGGCGAGGTCACCGCCGACCCGCGTGCTGTCGAGCACGACCGACAGCGCATGGCGGTCGGCACCCTCGAGCCGGCACCCGTCCAACAGCAGGTTGCTCGCCACGTTCGCCCCGAACAGGCGCAACGACCCGGCCCGGAGAGCCAGTCCGACGAACCGGGCCGACCCCCGGACGGTGAGGTTCTCAACGGCGAACGCGACGCCGTCCTGGTCGGCCGCGCCGATGTCGACCCCGTCGCAGTCCAGGCGGGTCATCGAGGCTTCCCCCATGCCGACCGCGCCCGCGAGCCACAGGTCCCGACCGAGCCGCATCCGCCCGTCGACCGTGGTGCCGTGCAGCACCAGCGCATTCGCGCCGTGATCGGTCCCCAGAACGCGCACCCCGACCAGCTGGAACCCGCCGAGGTTCGCGTCCGACAGCCGGATCGCTCCGCTCAGCACGGTCGTTCCGGCCCGGTCCCCCGGCGCGCCCGATCCGGTGATCGCAACCTCGCCGGTGACCCGGAGATGGTCACCGAGCAGCGAGTAGCCGTTCCCGGTGGTGTGGCCGGTGATACGGGCGGCGGTGATCCGCAGATCGCCGACGATCCGGGACCCGGACAGCCGCACGGGTCCGGCCGCCGAGAACGGCCGGCCGGCCGCTTCCAGCAGCACGTCGCCGGTGACGTGCATCGCGTCGGCGACCAGCGCCCCGGTCGCGTCGGCGGCACCCAGGCGGGCGCCCGACAGCCGGAGCCGGCCGCCGATCCGGGCCCCGTTGAGCTGAACGGAGCCCTCGGTCGTCAGCAGGCCGCCGACGCTGTCGGGGCGGAAGTTGTCGGGGCCCGCGGTCGGCCCGGACAGCAGCAGGTCGGTGGACACCGTCAACGAGTCGGCGACGATCGAATGGTGGTCCCGGTTGGCGCCGATCGTGACGCCGTCCGAGCGGACGTAACTGGCCGTCATCGAGGCCAGGTGCACCGCGCCCCGGACCTCAAGTCGCGGGCCGAGGACCACGTCGCTGACGACCTGCACGGCGTGGGCGATCAGACCGTCGCCGTCGAGGTCCCCGCCGCCGATGACGCCCCACCGCACGGTCAGACCACCGAGCCGGGCCCGCACGAGCTGGACGGCCCCGGCCATCGCGAAATGGTCCTCGGGCGGGGGTTCGGGCTCCGTCCCCCGGAACGGGGAGACGCTGCTGTCCAGGTCGTAGGCCGCGGTGAGCAGCACCCGGCCGCCGACGTTCAGGCTTTCGGCGTAAAGGCTGGTCCGGTAGGCGTTGTGGCCGCGCACCCGGATGCCCTCGATCCGCAGGTGCCGGTCGATCACCGCGCCCGGCAGCCGGAACGTGCCGGCCGTCGTCAGCCGCGGGCCGAACGTCGCGAAGCCCCGGACGCCGAGCCCGTCGCAGTACAGGGACTCGTGGCGGGGGTTCTCGCCGATGGTCGTGTACTGGACGACGACGTTGCCGCTGACCTGGGTTCCGGACAACCGGACGGCGCCTTCGACCGAGACGACCGCGTCGGCCCGGTCCGCGCCGATCGTGAGGTCCCCCGAGACCCCCATCCGTTCGGCCAGCAGACCGTTGCCGCCCGCATCCGCCTGGGCGATCTGGACCCCCCGCAGCCGCAGGCTGCCGACCTTGGCATCGCTGAGCCGGATCGACCCGGCCGCCTCGAACGGGCTGTCCGGCCCGCGGGCCGGACCGCCCTGGGCGCCGAACAGGTAGACATCCCCGCCGACCCGCATGCTTTCGCACAGCAGAGACCGGTTGCGGTCGTTCACCCCGAGCTGGCTGCCGCCGATCCAGACGTCGCCGTCGACGGTCACGCCCGACAGCCGGACGGCCCCCACGGTCTGGACGGCCCGGATCCGGCACCGTCCGGTGATCTCGGCCAGTCCCACGGCCAGGGAGTCGCCGTTGCGGTCCCGGCCGGCGAACGTGATGCCGGTGATCTCGACACCGCCGAAGTGCCCGTCGGTGGCGTCCAGGGAGCCGGCCAGCGTCACCACCAGATCCGGCTCACCGCCCGGCCCCGCGGCGTCGGGGCGGGGGGCCGCCTCCAGCCGCAACGTGCCAACGCTGCGGGCCCGCCGCAGGTCGCACGACCGGCCGTAGGCGTCCGTGCCGGCAATGGAGGTGCCGCGCAGGACGAACCGCCCGACCTGGGCCCCGGACGCCGCAAGGGGCCCGCTCAGCCGGCAACCGACCAGCGCGACGTCGCCGGTCACCCGCAGCGCCCAGGCGGAGAACCGGCCGAGCTCGCAGTCGGTCAGGTCCACGGCCGGCATCGTGCAGCCGGACAGGTCCAGATCATCGAGTCGACAGTTCCGCAGGCGCAGGCTGCGCAGCGGCCCGAGGTTCTGGGCCGACAACGCCCCGAGCACGGTCGCGCCCACGATGTCGACGCCGTGGCCGCTGGTCGTCCAGCGGCGCCCGTTGCCGTCGTCGAGGCCGCCGGCCAGCAGGTCACAGACGATCGGGGCCCGCAGATCGTCCGCGCCGGGCCCATGGACGTAGGGCTCGCCGAGCTCGGCCAGCACCGCGAGCCGACGCTCGCTCCCGTTCGGTTCCAGCGCGGTCCGACCCCCTCGATCTCCGGATCATGCTGCCCGGCCGGCGCCCCGCTATGACCCGGTATGCCGGACTGGCCTCAGACCGAGCTCAGGCGGCGGGTCTCCTCGACATCGGTGCCCATCTGGGTCACCAGCTCGTCCACGGAGTCGAACCGGACCATGCCGCGCAGCCGGGCGGTGAACTCGACCGGCAGGTACTCGCCGTAAATGTCGGCGTCGAAGTCGAGCAGGTGGGCCTCGACCCGACGCTCCCGGCCTTCGAACGTCGGGTTGGTGCCGACCGAGATGGCGGCCGCGTAGCGCCGGCCGCCCTGGACGGCGTGGCCGGCGTAGACCCCGTCCGCCGGCACCGCGGCATGGGGGGTGAGCGACAGGTTGGCGGTGGGGTAGCCGATCGTGCGGCCCCGGGCGTCGCCGCGCACCACGATCCCCTCCACCCGGTGCTCGCGCCCGAGGGCGTGGGCGGCGGTGGCCACATCCCCCCGGTGCACCAGCGTCCGGATGTGCGTCGAGGAGATCAGCACCCCGTCCTCCTCGAGCAGCGGCACCCCCTCGACCCCGAAGCCGTAGGCGGCGCCCGTCCGGGCCAGGCCGGCCACATCGCCGGCCGCCTTGTGCCCGTAGTGGAAGTTCGCCCCGACCACGACGGCGCTCGCCGCCAGCTGACCGAGCAGGACCTCGTGGACGAACGCGGCCGGCGACAGGCGGCTGAACTCGAGGGTGAACGGCTGGACGCACAGCATGTCGACGCCGATCGAGGCCAGCAGGTCCGCCTTGTACCGGGGGGTGGTCAACAGGGCCGGATGGGTACCGGGCCGCAGCACCTCGCTCGGATGGGGGTCGAACGTCAACACGACGGCCGGCTCGCCCGCGTCCCGGGCCCGGCTCACGGCCCGACCGATGATCTGGCGGTGGCCGAGGTGGACCCCGTCGAAGAACCCGACGGTGACGACGCCACCACGCCAGTCGGATGGCACGTTGTCGATCCCTCGCCAGCGCTGCACGCTCAGAGCCTAATGTCGCCGACCAGGGTCGTGCCGGCCGCGCACGGCGCGGGCCGGTACCGGGCACCGGAGCCGGTGCCCGGCGTGATCAGGATGGGACGGTGGGCGGGTGCACCCGCTGCAGTGGCTGGGCCAGCGGGACCGCGGGTTGGCGGCGCTCCGCCGGGCCGGGCGGGCGGCGATCGTCATGCCCGCCCTGTTCGCGATCGGCGACCGGGTGATCGGCAACGGCGACGTCGCGACGTTCGCCGCCTTCGGCGCGTTCGCGATGCTCATGCTGGTCGACTTCGGCGGCCCGACGCGGTCCCGGCTGGCGGCCCAGGCCGGGCTGGGGGTGACCGGCGGGGCGTTCGTCTGCCTGGGCACTCTGGCCTCGCGGGATGCATGGCTGGCCGCCGTGGCCATGGCGGTCGTCGCCTTCGGGGTGATCTTCGTCGGCGTGGTCAGCTCGGTGCTGGCCGGCGCGACGACGTCCCTGCTGTTGTCGTTCATCCTGCCGGTGTCGCTGGCCGGTCCGGCCGCCGCCATCCCGGACCGCCTGGCCGGCTGGGCCATGGCGTCCGGGGCGTCGGTGCTCGCCGTGTGGCTGCTGTGGCCGTCGCCCGCGCAGGATCCGCTGCGGGCCCCGGCCGCCGCCGCGGCCCGCGCCCTGGCCGCCCGGCTGCGGTCCGACGTGGCCTTCCGGCGGGGCGGGCGGGCGCTCCCAGCGCCCGGCGGCACGACGAAACGGGCACCCGGGCCTCGGCCGCCGTCCTCGACCTGCAACGGCGGTTCCTGGCCACCCCGTACCGCCCGACCGGCCTGAGCACCGCGTCCCGGACCGTGGTCCGGCTGGTCGACGAACTGGGCTGGCTGAACGCGATCGTGATCGAGTCCGGCCGGCACCGACCCGGGAGTCCGGCCGGGGCCGCCGCGCGCGAGGTCACGGCGGCGGCTGCCGCCGTGCTGGACCAGGGGGCCGACCTGCTGGAGCGCCCCGGCGGCGGTCCGGAAGGGCTGCGCTCCGCCCAGGACGGACTCCGAACCGCGCTCGACGCACTGGAACGCGGCGCGGCGGCCGAACTACCGGTCGTGCGGGCGACCGGTGGTCCGGCCCCGGCCCGGGTCGCCGCCGGAGCGCCGGTCCCCGACGCTCCGGACGAGCAGCTGGATCGGGTCAGCGAGTTCATCAGCGCGCTGGACCTCAGCTTCCGGGCCCAGGAAATGAGCTTCGCGGTGGCCGCGATCGCGGACAACATCGATCTGGCCGCGGCCGCCGAACGACGCGGCCCGCTGGCCCGCGTCCTCGGTCGGACTCCGGTCGGGCTGCCCGGCGCCCTCGCGGCCGCCCAGGAACGGGCCTCGGCCCACGTCGAACGGCACTCCGTGTGGCTGCACAACAGCGTGCGCGGCGCGGTCGGTCTGGGCGGAGCCGTGCTGCTCGCGAACCTGACCGGTGTGCAGCACTCGTTCTGGGTGGTGCTCGGGACGTTGTCGGTGCTGCGGTCGAACGCCTTGAGCACCGGCCAGAACGCCCTGCGGGGGGTGGCCGGGACGGTCGCCGGATTCCTGATCGGAGCCGGGCTGCTCGCGCTGGTCGGGACCGACCCGACGGTCCTGTGGTTCCTGCTGCCACCCGCGATCCTGATCGCGGGCGTCGCGCCGGGGGCCATCTCGTTCGCGGCCGGGCAGGGGGCGTTCACGCTGGTCCTGGTGATCCTGTTCAACATCATCGAACCGGCCGGGTGGCGGGTCGGTCTCGTCCGGGTCGAGGACATCGTCCTGGGCTGCGCGGTCAGCCTGGCGGTCGGCCTGCTCTTCTGGCCGCGCGGGGCGGGTGCCGCCCTGACCCGGGCCCTGGCCGAGGCCTACACCGACAGCGCCCGTTACCTCGAGGAGGCGGTCGCGTTCGGCATGCGGCGGTGCGATCCCGGCGCCTGGTCCGGCCAGCCGACGGACGGGCCCGCGACGGACGGGTCCCGCCCGTCCGGAGGCGGGGAACCGGCGACGGACCAGTTGGCCACGGACCAGCCGGCGGCCGAGGCGGACCCGTCCGGGTCCCGCTGGAGCCGGCGCCCACCCCCACCCCCGGTCCCGCCCACCGCGACCGCCGGCCGGGCCGCCGCCGCATCCCGCCGCCTGGACGACACCTTCCGTTCCTACCTGGCCGAACGGGGCGCCAAGCCGGTGCCGTTGGCCGACATGACCAGCCTGGTCACCGGGGTCGTCGGACTGCGGTTGGCCGCGGACGCCGTGCTCGCCCTGTGGCAACGCGACGACGGCACGGCGGTCGGGGACCGCCGCGCGGCCCGGATCCAGCTCACGGCGGCCAGCGACCTGGTGCGGGGCTGGTACGACGATCTGGCTCTGGGCCTGACCAGCCACCAGCCGGTGCGGGACCCGCTGGCCCACGACCGGGTGGCCGACAGTCGGCTGGTCGGGGCGGTCCGGCACGACCTGCGCGGACCGGACGGCCAGGCCACCGCGACCGCCGTGCGGATGATCTGGACGGGCGACCATCTCGACGCGGTCCGGCGCCTGCAGGCCCGGCTCGTCGAGCCGGCCCGGGCCGCCGCCGACCAGCACCCGCCAACCGGCGTCACCGGCGTCACCGGCGTGATCGGCAGGCTGGGTCGCCAGCTGCGCTGAGGCCGGGCCCGACCTCAGGTGGTGGGGACGTCCGGGCGGGGGTCCATGGCCGGCGCGAAGACGACGAGCGGCCGGTCCTTGCCGCCGGACTCCTCAAACAGGGCGAGCAGCGTCCCGTCGGCGCCGAACACGCCGTGCGGCCCGCGGCGCCCGGCCGACGGGAGCGGCCGGCCGAACCCGACCGCCCGGGTCTCGTCCACGTCGACGTCCCGGCGCGGGAAGGACCGGGCCACCGCATCGGCCAGGGCCAGCACGGTCAGGTCCTTCTCCAGCTCGTCGAGGGTGCCGGCCATGGTCAGGTCGAAGGGCCCGACCCGGGTCCGGCGCAGCGCCCGCAGATGCGCCCCGCAGCCCAGGGCGGCGCCCAGGTCGCGGGCCAAGGCCCGGATGTACGTGCCCGACGAGCAGGTCACCGCGACGTCGAGATCTTCGGTAGCCGGGTCGTCGCCGGGTCGGCGGTCGAGGATCTCGAACCGTGACACCGTCACCCGGCGGGGCGCGAGCTCCACCGCCTCGCCGGCCCGGGCCCGGACGTAGGACCGGACCCCGTCCACCTTGACCGCGCTGAACGAGGACGGAATCTGGTCGATCTCGCCGGTCAGGTCGCCGATCGCGGCCTCGAGGGCGGCCGGCTCGACCGCGACCGACCGCTGGGCGGTCACCTCGCCGTCGGCGTCGTCGGTGGTCGTCGCGACGCCCAGGCGGATGGTCGCCTCGTAGTCCTTCTCGGTGAGGGCCAGGTGCCCGAGCAGCCGGGTGGCCCGGCCGATGCCGACCACCAGCACACCGGTGGCCATCGGGTCGAGCGTGCCGGCGTGTCCGACCCGCCGGGTGTGCGCAAGCCGGCGGAGCCGGGCGACGACGTCGTGCGAGGTCCAGCCGCCGGGTTTGTCGACGACGACGATTCCGTCCGGCGCCGCCGGTTGGCCGCTCATGCCCGTCCGTTCGCGGGTCGGGGAACCACTCGACTCCAGCGCCGACCTCGTCCCTCGGCCGACACCTCCGCTCGCTCCCCCCGCCCGCTCACGCGTGGCCGGTGAGCAGGTCGAGCTCGGCGATGATCGCCCGGATGGTCGCGGCCGGCGGCCCGGGGGCGTCGAAACCGGCCTTCTCCCGGTGTCCCCCGCCGCCGAGCCGACCGGCCAGCGCGCCGACGTCGATACGCCCCCGCGAACGCAGCGACACCATCAGGGTTCCCGCCGGGGTCTCCTTGCAGACCGCGGCGACCTCCGCCTCCCGGACCCCCCAGAGCACGTCGATCACCCCTTCGACGTGCTCGATCTCCAGGGCGTGGGCGGCGAAATCGGCCCGCGAGATGGTCGTCCAGGCCAACCCGAGTCCCCCGGCGGCGTCGGGCTCGAGCCGGGCCCGACCCAGGACGTCACCGAGCAGCCCGACGTAGCGGAAGCCGTGGCTGCCCCATACCGACCAGCCGACCGTCGTCGGGTCGGCGCCGGCCGCGACGAGCCGCGCGGCGACCTCGTGGGCGGCCGGGTTGGTGGCGGCCTGGCGGAACGAGCCGGTGTCAGTGACCAGCCCCGCGTACAGGGCGGTGGCCACGTCAGCGGTGAGCCGGTAGCCGAGCCGGTCGAGGATCTCGACCACGACCACCGAGGTGGACGCGGCCTCCGGGTCGATCACCCGGGTCGATCCGAACGGCACGCCGGCCCGGTGGTGGTCGACCACGATCGTCGTGGACGCCGTGTCGAGCCACGCAGCCAGCCGGCCCAACCGGCCCGGCGACCCCACGTCGAGGGTGACCGCCACCGGCAGCGGCTCGGGCAGTTTGTCCGGCGGGACGAGCAGTTCCTGGCCGGGCATGAACTCGAGCGACTCGGGAATGTGGAACGGCTCCCCGTCGAACGAGACGTACGGCGTCGCGCCGAGGTCGCGCAGGGCGAGCCCGAGGGCCAGCGCGGATCCGAGGCTGTCGGAGTCCGGGTTGACGTGGGCGATGAGACCAACGGTCGCACCGGCGACGCCGGCTCCCCGCAGCGCGCCGACCGCCTGGTCCCAGTCGGGAGCGGCGGCGCCGCCGGACGGACGGGTGGTCGGGCCGGCCGCCGTCACCGGCGGGATCCGGTCTCGTCGCCTCCGGAACCCCGGCGGTCCGCGGCGAAAGCATCCAGGTCCGCCTCATCGGCGTCCTCATCGGCGTCCGGGTCGCGCGGCACCCGGTAGGGATCGGGGTCGCCGGCCGGCACGGCGGTCGCCCGGGCCTCGGCGACCCGGGCATCGTTCTCCCGGGCCACCGCGAGCAGTTCCTCGAGATAGCGGGCGTCGTCGGGCAGCCGGTCGTGGATGAACGTCAGCGTCGGGGTCACCTTGATCCCGGTCTGGCGTCCGACCGTGCTGCGCAGGATGCCCTTGGCCGACTCGAGGGCCAGGGCCGAGTCCGCCCGGGCGACGTCGTCGCCGTAGACGGTGTAATACAACGTCGCCTCGGTCAGGTCGGGCGTGACCCGGGCGTCGGTGATCGTGACCATTCCCAACCGTGGGTCCTTGATCTGACGCTCAAGCGTCGACGCAACGACCTCGCGGATACGAACCGCGAGCCGTCGCGCGCGGGCTGGATCAGCCATGGCAGCCTCCGGTCGTCGTAACGTCCCCCGCCGGAGCGGGGCGGTGATGCGGCCGATCGTCGCGGACCGACCGGGTCGGAGCCGCGGCCGGGTCCGCACTCAGCCTGCCACGCCGGCCCGTTTGCGGTGCGGCCCGGCGGCCGGCTGACCAGCCACCCACGGCTCCGAGGTCGTGGTCGTCCTCAAGGTCTTCGTCGGTGAGGAACCGGGCCCGGGCCGAGAGCAGCTCGAACTCCGGCCGGTCGGCCACCAGTCGTTCGCACGCGTCGATCACCTCGACGCAGTGCGCCCGGTCGGGCCCCACGACCGCCACGCCGAGCAGGGCCCGGCGATGCAGATCGAGATGGCCGGCCTCCGCCGCGCTCACCGCGAAGCGGCGACGCAGCTCGGCGAGCACGGGCCGGACGACCGACCGCTTCTCCTTCAGCGAATGCACATCGCCGAGGAGCAGTTCGAGGACAAGGGTTCCGGTCCACATGGAAGCCACCCCGTCCCCCGGCCCGGACGGACGCGCCGGTCGGGCCCCTTCGCGAGGGGGCCCGACCGGCGCAGATCCGTCAGACGCGGGGGACCTCCCGCTGCTCGTAGGTCTCGATCACGTCGTCGACCTTGAGGTCGTTGTACGACCCCAGGCCGATGCCGCACTCGTACCCCTCGCGCACCTCGGTCGCGTCGTCCTTGAACCGCTTGAGCGACTCGACCGTGAGGTTCTCCGCCACGACGACCCCGTCGCGCACCAGGCGCGCCTTGGTGTTGCGGCGGATGGTCCCGCTGCGGACCAGTGAACCGGCGATGTTGCCGATCCGCGGCACCCGGAAGACCTCGCGGATCTCCGCCGTGCCGAGCTGGGCCTCCTCGTAGATCGGCTTGAGCATGCCCTTGAGGGCGTTCTCGATGTCCTCAATGGCCGCGTAGATGACCGAGTAGTAGCGGACATCGACGTGCTCACGCTCGGCCAGCTCGCGCGCCTTGCCCTCGGCCCGGACATTGAAGCCCAGGATGACGGCATCGGACGCGCTGGCCAGGTTGACGTCGTTCTCGGTGATCGCGCCGACACCGCGCCCGATGATGCGCAGCGAGACCTCCTCGCCGACATCGATCTTGAGCAGCGCGTCCTCGACCGTCTCCACCGAACCGGAGACGTCGCCCTTGAGGATGAGGTTGAGCTGGGTCTTCTCGCCCTCCTTCATCCTTTCCAGGATCGTCTCGAGCGTCGGGCGGCCGCGGCTCATCGCGAGCTCGGCATTGCGCTCGCGCGCCTGCCGACGCTCGGCGATCTGCCGGGCGACCCGGTCCTCCGGCACGACGAGGAAGTTGTCCCCGGCGTCCGGCACGCTCGTGAACCCGAGCACCTGCACCGGACGGGCCGGACCGGCCTCGGCCAGCGTGTCGCCGTTCTCGTCGAGCATCGCCCGGACCCGGCCGAACGCGTCACCGGCGACGATCGAGTCACCGACGTGCAGCGTGCCGCGCTGGACGAGCACGGTCGCCACGGCACCCCGGCCGCGGTCGAGCCGACCTTCGATCGCCACGCCCTGGGCGTCGGTGTCGACCGGCGCGCGCAGGTCGAGGGAGGCGTCGGCGGTCAGGATGACCGCCTCGAGCAGCCCGTCGATGTTGAGCCGGTTGCGCGCGGAGACGTCGACGAACATCGTGTCGCCGCCATACTCCTCGGCCACCAGCCCGTATTCGGTGAGCTGGCCCCGGACCTTCTGCGGGTCCGCGCCTTCCTTGTCGATCTTGTTGACCGCCACGACGATCGGCACGCCGGCCGCCTGAGCGTGGTTGAGCGCCTCGATCGTCTGCGGCTTCACACCGTCGTCGGCCGCGACAACCAGCACGACGATGTCGGTCACCTGGGCACCGCGGGCCCGCATGGCGGTGAACGCCTCGTGGCCCGGAGTGTCGATGAAGGTGATCGGCCGCTCGTTGCCCTCGATCATCGAGCGCACCTGGTAGGCACCGATGTGCTGGGTGATGCCACCCGACTCGCCGGCCACCACGTCGGTGGACCGGATCGCGTCGAGCAGCTTCGTCTTGCCGTGGTCGACGTGACCCATGACCGTGACGACCGGCGGCCGGGGCTGCAGGTCGTCGTCCTCGCCGTACTCCCCGCCGAACGTGACGTCGAAGCTTTCCAGCAGCTCCTTGTCCTCGTCCTCCGGGCTCACGATCGACACGACGTAGCCGAGGGTCTCGCCCAACAGCCCGAGCGTCTCGTCGGTGCACGACTGGGTGGCCGTCACCATCTCGCCGAGCTGGGTGAACACCACCTGGACGAGCGCGCCCGGGTTGGCGTCGATCTTGTCGGCGAAGTCGGCGAGCGACGCGCCCCGGGGCAGACGGATGACCTGCCCGTTGCCGCGCTGGACCATGGCGCCCATGCGCGGCGCCTCGAGGCCGCTCTCCCATTCCTGGCGCTTGGCGCGCTTGGACTTGCGCTGCCGGCCGGGACGACCGCGACCACCGGGGCCGAACGCACCGGCCGTGGTGCCGCCGCGACCGCGACCGCCGGGAGCCGGACGACCGCCGCTGGGCCGACCGGGCATGCCGCTACCGGCACCGCCGGGACCGCCGGGACGGGCGCCGCCACCGGCACCACCACCGGGACGCCCGGGAGCACCGGTGCGACCGCCGAAGCCGCCGCCACCGGGACGGGCTCCGCCACCGGCACCGGGGCCGCCACCGGGGCCGCCACCGGGACGACCGGCGCCGGGACCGCCACCGGGGCGACCGCCGCCGCCCGCCGGGCGGGACGGGAACGTACCCGGGCCGGGTCGGGGACCGCCGGTACCACCCGGACGGGGCGGCATCGAACCGGGCGACGGCCGCGGACCACCGGTACCACCCGGACGGGGCGGCATCGAACCGGGCGACGGGCGGGGACCACCGGGGCCGCCGGCGCGCGGAGCCGCGGCACCGGGCCGCGGGCCGGGAGCACCGGGCGCTCCGGGTGCCGCGGGGGCACCCGGAGCGGCCGGCCGGGCCGGCGCCGGGCGCGGTGCGTTCTGGCTGGGCGAAGTGAACGGGTTGTTGCCGGGACCCTGCGGACGCGGACCGGGCCGCGGACCGGGCGCCGGGCGGGTCGCGGGCGGCGTGGAACCAGCCGCCGCGGCCGCCGGACGGGCCGGAGCGGCGCCGGCCTGCGGGGCGGTCCCCGTGCTCGGTGCGGCGGCCCGGGGGCCGGGCGACGGAGCCGACCGGGTCGGCGCGGGGCCGGGCCGGGCGCCGTTACCGGGGCCGCCGTTGCCAGAGACGCCGGCCGGCGGACCCGCGGGGGCCGGACGGCCGGCGGTCGGGGCCGGCGCGGTCTGCACCGCCGCGGCCGGGACGACCGGCGTGGCCGGGGCCGGCGTGGCCGGGGCTGGGGCGGCCGGGCCGGGACGACCGGGCGCGGGCACCCGGGTGGCGCCGACGGGACCGGGCTGAGGCTGGTTGGTGCCGAGCACCGGGCCGGGGCGCGGGCCCTGGCCGCCGGGACGACCGGCCGGGCCGGGCACGCCACGGGGCGCGGACGGTCGGGGTACGCCGTTCGGCCGGCCCGCGGGGGCGCCCCCCTCACCGGGGAACGACTCCTTGAGCTTGCGCACGACGGGCGCTTCTACGGTGGAGGACGCGGACTTCACGAACTCGCCAAGGTCCTTCAGCTTGGCGAGCACGGTCTTGCTGTCGAC
The DNA here is from genome assembly GCA_026225295.1 of Frankia alni. Lineage (GTDB taxonomy): Bacteria > Actinomycetota > Actinomycetes > Frankiales > Frankiaceae > JAMFSN01. Next base: position 22,009 of record JAMFSN010000147.1, on the reverse strand, counting down.
TCCGAGCTCTTTCGCGAGCTCGTGTACGCGGGCCTTCCCTGCCACGGTGCTCCTTCTTCCGGCCCGCGGTGTGCCCGCGTGACCTCGCTATCTGTGGGGCGTGCTCATGGCTGCGATCTCATCGGGTGCTCATCGCTGTCTCGACCTGCTTCCGTCTCGACGCCGTCGACATGGGCTCGTACCCGTGCCGTTCGCAGCGGACCGGGGACCCGGAAAGCCCGCGGAAACGCCTTACGGCGTTCCGCGAGATCCAGGCACTCCGGGACGGGATGGAGGTGCGCCCCCCGGCCCGGCAGCCGGCGGCGAAGGTCAGGAACAACCTCGCCGTCGACGACCACGATCCGCAGCAGTTCGACGTTCACCGTCCGGTTCCGGCACCCCACACAGGTGCGGACCGGCTCCGTTCGGCACGTCACAGGGCAGTCTATCCCGCGCCCATCAACCAGGGCGGGTCAGCGTTCGCCCCGTCCCCCTCCTCAGCACCCGCTACGGGCGTTCGGATTCCCGGTCAGACCGGACGGCCGGCCCGGTCACGACCGGCGGGGACCGGCTGCGCGTTCGGGCGGGCCGGACCGGACCGGCCGCTGGGTCGGCGGGGCGGAGCCGGTCGGCGCAGCCGGTCCGGTCGGCGCAGCCGAGCCCGCCGCCGGGGCCGGCCCGGCCACGGAAGCCGGACCGGACGGACCGGTCCCACCTGCGGCCGACCCACCCGACGTCCGCTTACCGGTGGGGCCGCCGCCACCCGGCGGAGCGTGCGACGCCGACCGGGACTGGGCGGGCGGGCGGGAGTCCGATGACGCGGGCCCGGTCGGCGCCGCCTCGGTGTCGCTGTGGATGTCGATCCGCCAGCCGGTCAGGCGGGCCGCGAGCCGCGCGTTCTGACCTTCCCGGCCGATCGCGAGCGAAAGCTGGTAGTCGGGGACGACGACCCGGGCGGACCGGGCCACGAGGTCGATCACGTCGACCTTCGAGACGCGGGCCGGCGACAGCGCGCTGGCCACGAACTCGGCCGGCTCGGCCGACCAGTCCACAATGTCGATCTTCTCGCCGTGCAGCTCGGCCATCACGGCCCGGACCCGGCTGCCCATCGGACCGATGCAGGCCCCTTTGGGATTGACCGCCGGGGTTCGCGACCGGACCGCGATCTTGCTCCGGTGACCCGCTTCCCGCGCGATGGCGGCAATATCTACCGTCCCGTCGGCGATCTCCGGGACCTCCAGGCGGAACAGGCCCTTGACCAGCTCCGGATGGGTCCGCGAGAGCGTGACGGCGGGCCCGCGGATGCCCTTGACCACGCTCAGGACGTAACACTTGATCCGGTCGCCGTGCTCGAACCGCTCGCCGGGAACCTGCTCGGCCGGCGGCAGGACGCCCTCGATGGTGCCCAGATCGACCAGCACCACCCGGGAGCCGGCCCGCTGCTCGTGATGTTGGACGACCCCGGAAACGATCTCGTGCTCCCGGTCGGCGTACTGGCCGTAGGTGACCTCCTGCTGGGCCTCCCGGAGCCGCTGCATGATCACCTGCTTGGCGGTCATGGTGGCGATCCGCCCGAAGTCACCGGGGGTGTCGTCCCACTCGCGCACCGAGCCGTCCTCGGCGGTCTCCCGGACCACCACCCCGACGTCGCCGGTCTTGCGGTCGACCACGACCCGCGCGTCCGGGGCCGAGCCCTCGGTGTGGCGGTAGGCGGTCAACAGCGCCGTCTCGATCGCTTCGACGAGCGTCTCGAAGGAGATGTCGCGTTCCCGTTCGATACCGCGCAGAGCGGCCACGTCCAGCTTCATCGGTCCGACCCACCCTCCGCGTGCCCGTTCACGTGTCCGTCCGCCCGTTCCCCGATGCCGACCCGTGGCTCCGGGTCGTCGTTCCCCTTGTCCCCGCCGACGGGGTCATCGATGTCGTCGAACTCGTCGGCGACGTCGAGGTTGTCGGGGTCCGCCGCGCCGAACTCCACGACGTCGGCCGGGCCGGACCGGTCGACCGCCGAGTCCTTCGCGCTGGTGAACTCGACCTGGACCACCGCCAGGGTCACCTCGTCGTAAGGCACCCGCAGCTCCCCCGATGCGGCCAGCTCCAGCTGCACCGCGTCGAGCGAGCTGGCGACCACCCGGCCGACGACGTCACGCCCGTCGGTGAGCGAGACGGCCACCAGCCGCCCGGTGGCCCGCCGCCAGTGCCGCGGATGGGTGAGCGGCCGGTCGACCCCCGGTGAGGTGACCTCCAGGACGGACGGACCGGTCAGCAGGTCCTCGGCGGCGTCCAGCACGGAACCGACGAGCCGACTCGCGTCGGCGACGGCGTCCAGGTTGATGCCGCTGTCCCGGTCGACGACCACGCGCACGACGCTGCGGCGACCGGCCCGCCCGACCGTCACGTCCTCCAGGTCGTACCCGGCCTCGGCCAGGGCCGGCCCGAGCCGCCCGGCCAGTTCGACGCCTTCGGACCGGTCCGGCACGTCCCGGGGCCGGGCCGGCGGCCCGCCGGCACGCCTGGGGGTCGAGCGGCGTGAGGCTCCGGGCCTCGCACCGCCTGCCGCGTCGCTCACGTCTGTTCCTTCCCGACCGTCACGCCGCCTGCCCGCACGAGTCCCGGGCCTGGCGAACATCACGGGCCCGGAAATGCCGAGCCTACGTCCGACCGGCCCCCAGACCGCGCCCTACCCGCCGCCGGTCTTGCGACGAACCCGTGCTCGGATGGTCCCGACCCGCCGGGCGACGAGCCGGGATCCCGTCACGCCGCTATCCGGGATGCCTCGCGCCGCTGTTCAGGATTGTGGTGTGGGAGGGTTGCCAACCGTGGACAGTCCGGCCCGACCCAGCCGTCGCGCGTTGCTGGCGACCGTTCCGGTGGTGGCGGTTCCGGTGCTGGTCGGGACCGGGTGCACGGTGGGCCGGACCGCGCCGCCGCCCGGACCCACGGCCGCGGAGGTCATCGACGACCAGGTGCGGACCCACGCCCGGTCCCGCGAGGCCGACCTGATCGCGGCCTACGAACAGGCCACGGCGATGCACCCGGGTCTCGCGGCCCTGTTGAACCCGATCCGCGATCACCATGCCCGCCACGCGGCGGCGCTCGTCCCCCCGGCGGCGACCGCCTCGCCATCCCCCGGCGCCGCGCCGACGACCAGCACCACGCCGACCGCCCGCGCCGGCCCGGGGCCGCTGGCCGTCGGCACGGACACCCCGACCGGCCGGGCCACCACCGTCGCCGCGCTGCGGACGCTGGAGCGTCGGGCCGCCCTGGCCGGCCGGGATGCCTGCCTCGCCGCGTCGCCGGCGTTCGCCCCGGTGCGGGCCAGCATCCGGGCCGCCGAGACCGCGCACGACGACCTCCTGGACGCGGCCCGGGTCTGACGGGCCGCGAGATCCGACCCGGTGGTCTCGTCACCGATCCCTCTCGGGGCCAAGATATGGCGGTGACCAGCACCTCCCCAGCCGGCGCGGCGCCATCGGGCGGCCCGGCGGCCGGCGGCGGCCCGTCCCGGGACGAGGCGACGACCCTCGCGGCCCTCGTCGCGGTCGAACACGCGGCGGTGTACGCGGTGGGCGCCGTCGGCGGAGCGCTGGCCGTCACCGGCCCGGCCGGGGCGACGGCCCGGGCGCTGGCCCAGGCCGCCTACGTCGACCACGCGCGCCTGCGCGACACCCTCATCGACCGGATCGGCGCCCTGGGTGGCCGGCCGCCGCCGGCGCGGCCCGCCTACCAGCTGCCGATCGAGCCGGCCGGGGTGATCCCGGCCCTCGCGCTGCTCGCGACGGTCGAGGACCGCACGGCCGCGGCCGCGCACGACGCGGTCGGTCCGCTCACCGTCCGGGCCGACCGGGCGCTGGCCGCCGACGCCCTGGTCGCCGCCGCGGTCCGGGCCCAGCGGGCCCGGCGGGCCGCCGGGCTTTCACCGGCCCGGGCCAGCGGCCCGTTCCCCGGGGCCTAGCGGGCCACCGGCGGCGCGATCATGATTTTCTTCGCGCCGCCGGAGGCCATGGTCCCCGGGTCGCTGACGGGCTCCCGACGATCGGGTTCACTTCCGGCGGTGGCCGGCGAACGGGGTCATTCCGTGGACCAGGCATCCAGCACATCGAGCACCTGGCCGAGCCGGCTGATCGTGGCGTCCGGCACGACGTCGTACCCGGGCACCGGCCCACCCCGCAGCAGGATCGTGCGCATCCCGAGTTGCTGCGCGCCCCAGACGTCGTTGATCGGGCGGTCGCCGACGAAGACCGCGGTCGTCGGATCGGTGATCCCCAGGGCACCCAGGACCGCCCCGAAGGTGCCCGGGTGCGGTTTGATGAAGGGCAGGTCGTTGGTGTAGATCCGGGCGTCGAACAGCCCCAGGAGACCGTCCCGGACGAGCCACCGCTCGTGCCACAACCGCGGCCAGTTGGTATTGGTCAACAGGCCGGTGAGCAGGCCGCGGGCCTTCACCAGGTGGAGGACGAGCAGGGCCTCCGGGTCGGCGATGGTGTGCGGCGTGCGCGCCTCGAGGTTGCCCTCGGCGGCGATCCGGACGGCGGCGACCACGTCGACCCCCACCGCGGCCGCGACCGCGGCCAGGACCTCCGTCGTCGTCCCGCTCCGCCCGCTGCGCAGGGCTTCCCGCCACCAGGCCTGCTCGGCGCGCTCCAGGGCCTCCGCGAGCGGTCGGGCCTGGTGGGGAGCGGCCACCCGGGCGACCAGATTCCACAGATCCCGCAGATCGGCGTCGCCGCACGGCGTGATCGTGCCGCCCCAGTCGAACACGACGGCGGTCGGCACCATGGTCGACTCAGGCTCGGCCCGCGGCGGAACCGGCGGCACCCACCGGCGCTACGCGGGCGGTCCCGTCGGCCGGCGTGACCCGGGTGATCACGTCGGCCAGCGCCACCCGGTCGCGATGACCCGTGGTCCGGTCGTGGATCTCGACCTCGCCGTCGGCGAGGGCCCTGCCGACGATGACGATCGTGGGAACGCCGATGAGGTCCGCGTCGGCGAACGCCACGCCGGCGGCGACCCCCCGGTCGTCGAGCAGCACAGCCAGTCCGGCGGCGTCGGCCCGGGCCGCGATGTCGGCCGCGGCCGCCCGGACCTCGTCCTTGCGGCCGACCGGCACCACGTGGACGTCGTACGGGGCGACCGCCGCCGGCCACACGAGCCCCGCGTCGTCGTGATTCTGCTCGGCGATCGCCGCCACGGCCCGCGAGATACCGACGCCGTAACTACCCATCGTCACCCGCTGGGGGGCGCCGTCCGGACCCGTCACATCAAACCCGAAGGTGTCGGTGTACTTGCGGCCCAGCTGGAAGATGTGGCCGATCTCGATCGCCCGGTCGAGGGCCAGCGGCGAGCCGCAGACCGGACACGGATCCCCGACCGCGACCGCCGACAGCCGGGCTACCCGCTCGGGGGTGAAATCGCGGCCCACGACCACGTTCAGCGCGTGGTGGCCCGGCTCGTTGGCCCCGGTCACCCACGCGGTGGCCGGGCTGACCCGGACATCGGCGAACACCGGAATGCCCAGCGCCCCGAGACCGACCGGCCCGACGTAGCCGCGGACCAGCTCCGGACGGGCGGCGAAATCGGGTTCGGCGAGCAGGGTCGCCCGCCGCGGCGCGACCAGGGTGGCCAACCGGTCGGGGTCGACCTCGCGGTCCCCCGGCACCAGCACGGCGGCGATCTGGTCGGCCGGCCCGGCCACCGGACCGGTGTCGAGCCGGAACAGCAGGGTCTTGAGGACGTCGCCGGCCGTCAGCGGGATACCGGCCGCCATCAGGTGGGCGACGAGCGGCTCGACGTTCGGCGCGTCCGGGGTGGCGACCCGGGTCACCGGCGGGTGGCCCCCCGGGCCGCCGGCCGCTTCCGGCGGCTGACCCGCGGCCGCCCGCGGCGGCACCATGACCTCGGCGACCTCCTCGTTCGCCGCGTATCCGCACACCGCGCAGGTGACGAACGTGTCCTCCCCGATCGGGGTGGGCGCGAGGAACTCCTCGCTGCGGCTGCCCCCCATCGCCCCCGACATGGCCGTCACGATCCGGTAGTCGAGCCCCAACCGGGTGAAGATGCGCTGGTAGGCCTGCCGGTGATCGGCGTAGGCCCGGTCGAGTCCGGCGTCGTCGGCGGTGAACGAGTACGAGTCCTTCATGATGAACTCCCGGCCCCGGATGATGCCCGAGCGCGGCCGGGGCTCGTCCCGGTACTTCGTCTGGACCTGGTAGATCACCAGGGGCAGGTCCCGGTAGGACGAATATTCGCCCTTCACCAGGAGCGTCATCATCTCTTCGTGGGTGGGGCCGAGCAGGTAGTCGCCGCCCCGCCGGTCGGTCAGCCGGAAAAGCTCGGGCCCGTAATCGGTCCAGCGGCCGGTCTGTTCGTACGGCTCCCGCGGCAGCAGGGCCGGGAGGAGGATCTCCTGGCCACCGATCGCGTCCATCTCCGCCCGCACGACCGCGGCGACCCGGTCGACCACCCGCTTGCCCAACGGCAGCAGCGTGTAGATGCCGGCCGCCACCCGGCGGATGTAGCCGGCGCGGACCAGGAGCCGGTGGCTCGGCACCTCGGCATCGACCGGATCCTGCCGCAGCGTCCGCAGGAACAGGGTCGACATCGGCTGGATCACGGGTTCTCCCCTCGGAGCGGGCCGGGCCCTCCCGCGAGAACCTAGGCGGTGCCCGGATCGGCTCCGGTTCGGGGCCCGCTCCGGCCGTCCGCGGGCCGGACCGGTGGCCGTCAGCCGGGCGGACCAGCGACGGTGAGACGAGCGACGGTGAGACCAGCGCCGACCGGATCGGGGCTAGCGGGTCTTCCAGGCGTCCGGATCGGCGACGAGTTCCCGGACGACCTCGGGCAGGCGGCCCGCCGCGACCTCGGCCAGCGTCACGTGTTCCAGGACGCGGCGCAGGCTCACCCGCACGGCGATCCACACCTCCTGCAGGTGGCGGGCGGCCCCGTCGTAGGTGGCCAGCTCCGGCCCCCGGCCCCGCACGCTGGCCAGCGGCCCGTCGGTCGCCCGGATCACCATGGCGATGCTGATCTCCTCAGCCGGCCGGCACAGCCGGTAGCCGCCCTCCGCGCCCCGCCGGCTCGTCACCAGCCCGCTGCGGCGCAGGTCGGTGAGAATGTTCTCCAGGAAGCGCAGCGGCAGATCCTGGGCCGACGCGAGCGCTTCGCCCTTGACCAGCCCGCCGTCGGACGCGGCGAGCGTGAGCAGGGCTCGCAGGGCGTAGTCGGCTCTCGCGGATATCTGCACCCGTCCATCCTGCCGCCCCGCGGGCCGGACGTGCTGGCCGGCCCGCTTCCGCCACCCCGGACCGTCGCCCCAGGCCCCTTTGGGCCGCCGCCCGGTCCGCCCGCCCGACCGCGGTCGGGCGGTCCCCCGACCGCTAACCGGTCGTCGCCCGCAACCAGACCTCCCGGCCGGCCTCCAGCCCGAGCGACTCCGCCTGACTGCGGGTCAGCTGTGCCCAGGGCTGCTCGTCGCCGGCCCGAAGGTCGGCCCGCACCTGAAAGCCGACCCGGTTCAACCGGACCACCTCGGCGGCCACCGTCCCTTCGGCCGGCGCGGTGAAGATCTCGATGTCGTGCGGGCGGACCGGCCGGCCGCCCAGCTCCGTCACCTCGCCGATGAAGCCCATCACGAAGTCGTTCGCCGGATGGTCGTACAGCTCGTCGGGCGTCCCGACCTGCTCGATCCGGCCCTGGTTGATCACGACCAGTTCATCGGAGACCTCCAGCGCCTCCTCCTGATCGTGGGTGACGAAGATCGTCGTCACGTGCACCTCGTCGTGGAGGCGGCGCAGCCAGTCCCGCAGCTCCTTGCGCACCTTCGCGTCCAGCGCCCCGAACGGCTCGTCCAGTAGCAGCACCTTCGGTTCCACCGCTAAGGCCCGGGCCAGTGCCATGCGCTGGCGCTGGCCGCCGGACAGCTGCGCCGGCAGGCGGTCGGCGAACTGCTCCAGGTGGACCAGCGCCAGGAGCTCGTCCACGCGGCGGCGAATCTCCGCCTTGGGCCGCTTGCGGATCTCCAGGCCGAAGGCGACATTGCGGTAGACGCTCAGGTGCTTGAACGCCGCATAGTGCTGGAACACGAAGCCGACGTTGCGACGCTGCGCCGGCAGGTTGGTCGCTTCAACGCCCTCGATGAAGACGCGGCCGGAATCGGCTTCCTCCAGCCCACCGATGATGCGCAGCAGCGTCGACTTGCCGCCCCCGCTCGGCCCGAGCAGGGCGGTGAGCCGTCCCGGCTTCACGGTCAGGTCGACATCGTCGAGGGCGACGAACGAACCGAACCGCTTGGAGATGTTGCGGGCCTCAATGCTCACAGGAAGTCCTTGGTCTTGGTCTCGTCACGTCGCAGCGACGCCAGCACGATCGCCACCACGGTCACCACCACCAGCAGCAACGCCAGCTGGTAGGTGCCGGGCTCGAGTTGCTGGTACTTGTCCTCGATGAGCAGCGTGACGGTCTGGGTCTGCCCGGCGCCGCTGATACCGCCGGAAACGACGCGCACCGCTCCGAACTCCCCGATCGACCGGGCCAGGCTCAGCACGACGCCGTAGGCCAGCGCCGGCCGGATGGTCGGCAGGGTGATCCGGATGAACTGCTGCCACGCGCTCGCCCCGAGGCTTTTGGCGGCCTGCTCCAGGTCGGTGCCCGCCTCCTCCAGGACCGGCACGACTTCCCGCAGCACCAGCGGGAAGGAGACGAAGGTCGTCGCCAGCACCATGCCCGGCGTCGAGAAGATGACCTTGATTCCGGCGTCGGCCAGGGACTGGCCGAACCAGCCGTTCACCGGCCCGTAGACCAGCACCAGGGCCAGGCCGGCCACGATCGGCGACACCGCGATGGGCAGGTCGGCCAGGGCGCTGAGCAACCGCCGCCCGGGTATGCGGTAGCGCGTGATCAGGATGCCGAAGCCCACGCCGAAGATCGTGTTCAGCACCACGGCGATGACCGACACCTCGGCGGTCAGCCGGTAGGCGGTCAGCGCCGCCTGGGAACTGAGCGCGTCGACCAGCTGCGACCAGCCGTCGCCGATCACCTTGGTGACGATCACCACCAGCGGCACGAGAACGAGGACGCCGAGATAAACCAGCGCGGCCACCCGCAGTCCGTACCGGGCGGGGCCCTGGCGGCCCACCGCACCGCTCGGTACCGCGCCGCTAGCCACGACGACGCGCCCGGCGCTGCAGGATGTCCAGGCCGAGCAGCACCACGAAGCTGACCGCGAGCAGCACCGTGGACACCGCCGACGCGCCCACGTAGTCGTAGTTCTGGATGCGCCCGTAGGCGTACAGCGAGGTGACCTGGGTGTGGGCCAGCCCGCCGCTGATCAGCAGGACGGAGCCGTACTCCCCCATCGCGCGGGCGAACCCGAGCCCGGCCCCCGATGCGATGGCCGGCAGCAGCTGCGGAAGCACGATGCGCCGGAACGTGGTGAACCCGCCGGCCCCGAGGCAGGCGGCGGCCTGCTCGGCATCGGTGTCCAGTTCCACCAGCACGGGCTGGACCGACCGGGCCACGAACGGCAGGGTCACGAACAGCAGGGCCAGCGCCACGGCCAGGCGGGTGGCGTAGATGTTCGCGTGGATCGGGCTGTCGGGGCCGTACACGCTGATCAGCACCAGGCCGGCGACGATTGTGGGTAGCGCGAACGGGATGTCGATGATCGTGTCGACCGCCCGCTGGCCGGGGAAGTCGTCCCGCACCAGCACCCAGGCCACCACCGTGCCCATCACCGCGTTGATCACCGTGACGATCAACGAGATGACGACGGTCAGGCGGAGCGTGGCCAGGGCCTGCGCGTTGGTGACGGCGTCCCAGAAACCCGACCAGCCGCCCGCGAAGCTCTTGCTGACGACGGCGGCGAGCGGGATCAGGATCAGCAGCGACAGCCACAGCACCGACACACCGAGACCCAGACCGGACGGTAGACGGAGCCGAGCGACGTTCCGCTCGGCTCCGTCGTCGACCCGGGCCGGCGCGGCGTCCGCCGCGACCGCGGTGTCGACAAGGGTCATCCGTTGCCCTTTTCGATCACCGTCACGATGCCGCTGTCCCCGAAGAAGGCGGTGTTGGCCTTCGACCAGCCACCCAGATCGGCGATGGACGCCAGCTTGGTCACCGCCGGGAACGGCTTGGACGGGTCGTTCGCGCCGGTGACCGAGGCCGGGACGTCGGCGTCGTTGAGCGGCCGGAAGCCCTTGCTGGCCAGCACCTTCTGGCCGGCGTCACTCTCGACGTAGCTCAGGAACTTCGACGCGGCCGGCGAGGCGGTCTTGGTCACCGCCACCGGGTTCTGGATCTTAAACGTGTCGGTCGGGACGACGTAGTCGAGCTTCTTGCCGGCCTGCTTGGCCGCGATCGCCTCGTTCTCGTAGGAGAGCAGGACGTTCCCGGTGCCCTGCAGGAAGGCGGTGGTGGCGTCGGCGCCGCTGTCCGGCTTGGCGACGACGTTCTTGAAGAACGAGGTCAGGTACGCCTTCGCGTCGGCTTCGCTGCCACCGGTCTGCAGCTTGTGCTCGTAGGCGGCGAGGATGTTCCACTTGGCCGACCCGGAGGTGGCCGGGTCGGGCGTCACGATCTTGACGCCGGGCTTGACAAGGTCGTCCCAGCCCTTGATGTGCAGCGGGTTGCCCGGGCGGACCGCGATGACGACCACCGAGGTGGTGCCGATGCCTTTCGTCGGGCCCGCGTTCCACGCCGGGTCGACGAACTTGGGCACGAGCTTGGTCAGGTCCGACCCGATGGAAAAGCCGACGTAGTCGGCCGGCTGTCCGCTGGACACCGCCTTGCTCTGGCTGCCGCTGGCACCGTAGGAGGCCGAGAAGGTCACGCCCTTGCCGTCGGGTGTCGCCTGGAACGCCTTTTCGACCGCGTCATAGCCCGGTTTGAGGACCGAGAACCCGACAATGGCGACCTTTCCGCCGGAACTGCTGCCGCTGGAGCTGGCACTGCTGCCGCCGCCCGAGGAGGAGCACCCGGCCAGCGCGATCGCGGCCGCACCGCTCGCGGCCAACAGGGTGATGCCACGCGCACGGTGGGATCGGACGACGGTCATAGTCACTTCTTCCTTCAGAGCCTTGTCCACATTGTCGATCAGAGCGGTACGGATGATACAGAATTCGGCGTCCGCCCATGACCGCGTCGTTAGCTGATCGTTATAAACCGGTCACCTGTTTCTCCGCGTGGGGCGGGTCCACGAGAAATCACGGCCGCGAAATCGGCGCGATCGGACCGGCCAGAAGATCACCCCTATGCTGACCCGGCCCCACCGACCCGACGGTGGAGATCGTCCTCCCGACCCCGATAGCGGCGTTTTCTGCCTAACCGGTCCGGTTCGTTATGGGGGTGGCTTTCCGTCCCGGAACGACACGCCTGCGGACAGTACGAAGCGTTGTCCGGCCAAGCCTTGGAACCAAGCCTCAGAACAGAACCGAGGCGAATGTTCCGACCCGGCGGAATCCGGCCCGGGCGTAGGCCCGCCGGGCCGGGTGGTTGTACTCGTTCACATAGAGGCTGACCATCGGCGCGATTGTGGCCTGGGCGATGGCCACAACGCTCGAGGTGCCGGCGGCCGCGAGGCCCCGGCCGCGAACGGCCGGGTCGACCCATACGCCCTGGATCTGTCCGACCCCGCCGGCCACGGCGCCGATCTCCGCCTTGAACAGCACCCGGCCGTCCTCGATCCGGGCGAACGCCCGGCCCTGGTTGACGAACTCGGCCACCCGGGCCCGGTAGAGCGCGCCGCCGTCGCCTCCGACCGGGGACACCCCGATCTCCTCGGTGAACATGGCCACGCAGGCCGGCAGCAGGGTGTCCACCTCATCGGGGCGGACCCGGCGCACCCCGGGGTCGGGGGCGACGGCCGGAGCCGACGAAATCGCCAGCAGGGGCTGGTCGGCCCGCACGTCCCGGGCGGGGCCCCAGGCCGGCTCCAGGTGGCGCCACATCTCCAGCACGCCGTCGGCCGCGCCGACGATGGAGGAGCACCGGCGGCCCTGGCGACGGGCCCGCTCGGCGAACACCCGTGCGGAAGCCACCGTCGCACCGACCGGCCACAGATTGGCCCCCGAATAGCAGGCCGAGGTCAACTGCCCGTTGACGACATGACCCCAGATCTCGGCGCCCAGACGCCACGGATCGAGCCCCGCGGCTCCGACCCGCGACGCGACGAACACGTCGGCGACCGGGTTGTGCGCGAGCAGGTTCCGAACCGCCGGCAGATCCCGGTCGTCGAGCACCCGGGTGGGCGCCGACCGCAGCGGCAGGCCCATCATCGTCTGAGCAACCTCTCCGGCTACCCGACCGTCACCGAAGGCTCACCCGAAGTGACGCCCTCGTCCTCCATCGCCTCGGCCAGCTTCATGGCCTCCTCGATGAGAGTCTCGACGATCGCGGCCTCGGCGACGGTCTTGACGACCTCGCCCCGGACGAAGATCTGACCCTTGCCGTTGCCCGACGCGACGCCCAGGTCGGCCTCCCGGGCCTCGCCCGGGCCGTTCACGACGCAGCCCATGACGGCCACCCGGAGCGGCACGGTGAGTCCGTCGAGGCCGGCCGAGACCTCTTCGGCCAGCTTGTAGACGTCGACCTGGGCCCGCCCGCAGGACGGGCAGGACACGATCTCCAGCGTCCGCTGGCGCAGCCCGAGCGATTCCAGAATGGCCGTCGCGACCTTGACCTCTTCGACCGGCGGGGCCGACAGCGAGACCCGGATCGTGTCGCCGATGCCCTCGGCCAGCAGAGCGCCGAACGCGACGGCCGACTTGACCGTCCCCTGGAACGTCGGGCCGGCCTCCGTGACCCCCAGGTGCAGCGGGTACTCGCACTGCTGGGACAGCAGCCGGTACGCCTGGATCATCACCACCGGATCATGGTGCTTGACGGAGATCTTGATGTCCCGGAAATCGTGTTCTTCGAACAGCGCGCATTCGTTGAGCGCCGACTCGACCAGCGCCTCGGGGGTCGCCTTGCCGTACTTGGCCAGCAGCCGTTTGTCGAGCGACCCGGCGTTGACGCCGATCCGGATCGGGACGCCGGCCGCCCCGGCGGCCCGGGCGATCTCGCCGACCTTGTCGTCGAACTGCTTGATGTTGCCCGGGTTGACCCGGACCCCCGCGCAGCCCGCGTCGATCGCGGCGAAGACGTACTTGGGCTGGAAGTGGATGTCGGCGATCACCGGGATGGGCGACTTGGCGGCGATGGCGGCCAGGGCGTCGGCGTCGTCCGAGCTGGGCACGGCGACCCGCACGATCTGACAGCCGGCCGTGGTCAGCTGCGCGATCTGCTGCAGGGTCGCGTTGACGTCGGAGGTCAGCGTGGTGGTCATCGACTGCACCGAGACGGGGGCGTCGCCGCCCACCGGCACGGTACCGACGCGGATCTGGCGGCTCGTCCGGCGCTGCGAGAGCGGTCGGGACGGTGCTGCGGGCATCCCCAGGGCTGTGGTCACGGCTTCCTCACACCAGTATCGGAACTGCGGCTGTCGGAACGGTGGCTGTCATAGCAACGACGGTCGTAACGGCTACGTCGGAGCGGGCGGTGGGCGACCGGGCGAACCGGACGGCCGCTCACTGGTTGATCCGGATGGGGTTGACGATGTCGGCGGACAGGACGAGAACACTCACCACCACGAGCACCGCGACGACGGCGTAGGTGGCCGGCAGCAGCTTGACCAGGTCGACCCGTTGGGTCGCCCCGCGGTACCCCCGCAACCGACGCAGACCCTGACGGAGCTGCTCGAATCCGAGCACAGCCAGGTGCCCGCCGTCCAGTGGGAACAGCGGCAGCAGGTTGAACAATCCGACCGCGAGGTTCACCCCCGCGACCAGCAGCGCGAAGCTGGCGATCCGGTCGCCGACCGATTGGCCCTGCGCGGACAGCAGTTCCCCCCCGGCCCGGGCGGCGCCGACCACGCCGACCAGCCCGTTCGGGTCGCGCTTGTTGTTGAACAGGTTCCGCAGATCGCCGACCCGGTGCACGAGCGCGTCGTAGGTGCCGGTCACGCCGTCGCCGATGATCCGGAACGTCTGCGGGACGGCCGTCACGACGTTGTAGTGGATGGTCTCGGTGCCCTGGAAGATGCCCAGCGCCCCGACCGTGTCGTCGCCCGGGCCACCGGTCGCGCGATCGCGCTTCACCGCCACCAGGTCGGGGCGCAGGGTCAGGGTCTGGTTGCCGCGGCGCACCACGATGGTCGCGACGCCCGGGCCGTGATCGCGCACCTGGCTGGTGAAGCCGGTCCAGGACGTGACCGCCGCGCCGTCGAAGCTCAGCACCCGGTCCCCCGGCTGGATGCCGGCCACCTTGGCCGGGGCGGCGGCCGTGCCGACGCAACTCGTCGGGCCGCTGTCCGACACGGTCACCGGGACACAGCTCGTCCCGCCGACGGTGTTCTGCGACAGCTTGGGGACGCCGGCCGCGACGACCACGATGAAGATCACGATCAGCGCCAGCACGAAGTGCATGAAGGACCCGGCGGCGAGAACCACGGCCCGCTGGGGGGCGGGCTGCCGGTAGAAGGCCCGGTCGAGATCGACCGGGGCGATCTCCTCGAGCTGGGTCATTCCTTCGATCTTGACGAAACCACCGGCCGGGATGGCCTTCACGCCGTACTCGGTCTCACCACGGGTCCGCGACCACAGCGTGGGGCCGAACCCGACGAAGAATTTCGAGGCCTTCATGCCGAACCGGCGAGCGGTCAGGAAGTGGCCCCCTTCGTGCAGAGTGACCGAGACGAGCAGGGCGACGACGAAGGCCACGATGCCGATGGCGTCGATCATCGGTCGGTCACGCTCCCGCGGGTGGTCGGTGCGGCGGGGTCACCGGGGCCGCTCACGCGGCCGTCGTTCCGACGATTTCGCGGGCCCGGATCCGGGCCGCCCCCTCCACGTCCAACACCTGGGCGAGGCTCGACAGTTCCCGGTCGGCCAGCTCCTCGACCACCCGGGCCACCGTGTCGACGATGCCGAGGAAGGGCAGCCGACCTTCGAGGAAGGCCGCGACCGCCTCCTCGTTGGCCGCGTTGAAAACCGCCGGCGCGCTCCCGCCGAGCCGACCGCACTCGCGGGCCAGATCCACAGCCGGGAACGCCGCGGTGTCGAGCGGCTCGAAGGTCAGCGACTGGGCCCGGGTCCAGTCCATCGGTGGCTGGGCGTCCGGAATCCGGTCCGGCCAGCCGAGCGCGAGGGCGATCGGCAACCGCATGTCCGGCGGCGAGACCTGGGCCAACGTCGAACCGTCGTGGAATTCGACCATCGAATGGACCAGGGACTGCGGATGGACGACCACCGCGATGTCGTCGTAGGGGACGTCGAAGAACAGGTGCGTCTCGATCAGCTCGAGACCCTTGTTGACCAGGGTGGCCGAGTTGATGGTGATCACCGGGCCCATGTCCCAGGTCGGGTGGGCCAGCGCGTCGCTCGGGCCGACCGCGGTCAGTTCCTCGCGGCGCCGGCCGCGGAACGGGCCACCGCTGGCGGTGAGCACGAGGCGCCGGACCTCCGAGGCCCGCCCCCCGCGCAGGCACTGGGCCAGGGCGGAATGCTCGGAGTCGACCGGAATGAGCCGGTCGAGATCGCCGCCCAGCGCGTCGAGGACCAGCGGTCCGCCGGCGACCAGGGACTCCTTGTTGGCCAGGGCGACGGTCCGCCCGGCGTGCAGGGCGGCCAGGGTCGGGCCGAGGCCGACCGAGCCGGTCATGCCGTTGAGCAAGATGTCGCACGGCCAGGTCGCGATCTCGGCGGCCGACTGCGGGCCGGCCAGGATCTTCGGGACCGCGTACTCCCCCCGGCGCCAGCCCCGCCGGGACGCCTCCGCGTAGAAGGCCAGCTGCAGATCCTGGGCGGCGGACGCGCGGGCCACGGCCACCACCTCGACGCCCAGTTCCAGCGCCTGGGCGGCCAGCAGCTCGACCCGCCCGCCCCCGCCGGCCAGACCGACGACCCGGAAGCGATCGGGGTTACGGGTGACGACGTCGATGGCCTGGGTCCCGATCGAGCCGGTCGCCCCGAGCAGAACGATGTCGCGCCGCCCGCCGCCCCCCGGCCCGGGTGGACGCCCGTCCGACGTTGGATGGGACCCGGAAACGCTCTGCACCGTCGATTCCGCCACCGGTCCATTCTCGCAGGCGACGGGGCGATCCGACGAGGTGTGGTGCGGTTGGACCTGTGGATGTCCCCACGCTGGGGTTATCGCTGTCTGTGCATGTGCACAAGCCTTCAGCGAGTGCACAGGGCGCATCGGACGCTCAGGTGCCGCACAGCCCGAACCGGTTCCGCGAGACGCCCGGGCGCGCTTCAGTTGATCTCATAGCGGGTGGGGGACACGCAGACACGGGGAGACGCAATGGCCACAGGATCGATACCGTCAACACCGCCGTCGGAGCCCACAGGGGCGGCGGAGCCCACACCGGCGGCGGGTCGGAACTACCCGGCGGGTGACTACGCGGCGGTCAGGGACCAGGCCGCGGGCCAGAACCATGCCGCGGGCCAGGACCACGGGCCGACCCGCGGCGGACCCGCCGGCCGCCGGGTCATCAGCCGGTCGGCGACCGGACGGGCCGACGGCGACCGCCGCGGGTCGGCTCCCGCGACCGGCCGGTACTGCTCCGGTCGGTCGGCGACGGGCGACGTCGCGGTGCGCTCGACACTCGCGGCACCCTTCCCCGCCGGGCTCCACGGCCACGGTCGGGCGACCGCCCCGGCCAGCTGTGCCACCGGGCCGCGGATCCGCCCGGACGGTCCGCGCGTCCCGAACGGCGGCCGGGTCGCGGCCCCGGACGGCGCGACCCACAGCTACCACGTGTTCAACGCCCTCGGTGAGGTGCTCGGCTCGTTCGGGGACTGGGACACCGCCCATGCCTGGGCCCACGACCAGGCCGACCAGGTCGGTGCCCGGGTCCCGCTGGAGGTCGAGGATCGGCCCAACCGGATCACCCGGCGGGTCTGGCGGGCCCGGTGCGAATTCGTGGCCTGGGAAACCGTCGCGCACATCCCCTTCGCCTGCGAACGCATGAACCGCTGACGGCGGCCCGGGATCCCGGGGGGCCCAGGCCGACCGGACCGGCCGACCGGGGCACTGCGCGGGTCGGTCGGATCAGCCCGTGCCGCTGGCCAGCGACCCGGCCACCCCGCCGAGCAGGTTGGAGCCGGCCGCCGGAGCGGCGCTCGGGGTCGGGGGGCCCGCCGTCGGCTGGGTCACTCCGGCTCGCGGGTGGTACTGGAAG
Source organism: Frankia alni (assembly GCA_026225295.1). GTDB lineage: Bacteria > Actinomycetota > Actinomycetes > Frankiales > Frankiaceae > JAMFSN01. Next base: position 4,809 of record JAMFSN010000147.1, on the reverse strand, counting down.
TAGGTCAGCATGAGCTGGTTGGCACTGAAGCTGGTCGACGTCGCGCCGAGGGACGGCTGGGGCGCGGCCCCGGGCCAGGTATGACCACCTCCGGTCACGGCCAGCAACCCGACGTCGACGCCGGTGGGGCAGCCCGCGTAGCCCAGCAGCCGGGTACCCGCCACGCTGTCCCGCCAGGCCGCGGTCCCCCGGCAGCCCGCGTAGGAGGCGTACCGGGCCGTCCGGTCCCGGGCGGCCTGGGGGCGGGTCCCCTGGAACGGCGCCGGCCGGTCCGCCCCGCCGCCCGCGTACGGGACGACCGGGTCGGAGGTGCCGTGGATCTCCAGCAGGCTCGGCGGCGAGGCCCCGCACGAGGCGGGAACGACGCTCGCCGCGACCGGGACGACGGCGGCGAAGCGGGACGGGTCGGCGCAGGCCAGCGCGACGGCCATATCGGCCCCGTCCGACATACCGGTCAGGAACACCCGGGCCCGGCTGACGCAGGTCTGCGTGGCCAGACCGTCGAGGGCCCGGGTGATGAAGGTGACGTCGTCGGGCCCGACCGCGGGCCGCCGCACGAAGTTCCACTGACCGTTGACGCCCAGCGGCGTCATGACGAGGTAGCCGGCCGCGGTGCCCGAGGCCGACAGGTGGGTGTAGCTCTCCTGCTGACCGGCGTCCTGGTGGTAGCCGTGAAAGTTCACGATGACCGGCAACGACGACGCCGTCTTCACGGCGGCCGGCACGGCCAGGAGATACCCGCGCCGGACGCCGGCGACGGTCAGCCAGACGGCGGTCGGGGCCTGCGCGGCCAGCCGCTTGCCGCTCACGCAGGCATCGGCCGGCGCCGCGGACGGGGTGGGTGCGGCGGTGACCGGGGCGGCGGTCGCGGCCGACGGCCGGGGAGCGGCCCGGCCCAGCGTCGACGCCTGAGCCGTACCGGTCGTGTTCTTGTCCCCTCCGCCGCCCCCCGAGAACGAAACGATCAGCCCGGTCGTGATGAGCAGGATGCCGACCACCGCGATGACCGGGACCAGCAGCGGATTACGGGGGCTCGGGGTACGGGCTCCCGCGCGGCGCTCAGTCCCCGGCACGTTCGGCCGTCCCGTCGCGTCGGGCGGCGACCGGGCCAGGAACAACGATCGGGCCGGGACCGCCCGGGCCCGGGACGGCCGGCCGGGCGGCGTCAGGATCGGCGGCCAGCTGGCCGCAGGCTCCGGCGATCTCCCGGCCCCGCGTGTCGCGAACGGTGGTGGTGACGCCGTGGGCCCGTAGCCGGCGGACGAATTCCCGCTCGTCGGCGGGCGTACTGGCGGTCCATTCCGAGCCCGGGGTCGGGTTCAGCGGGATGAGATTGACGTGGGCGAGCTGGCCGGCCAATCGTCGACCCAGCTGTTCGGCCTGGTCGGGCCGGTCGTTGACGCCGGCGATCATCGCGTACTCGATGCTCACCCGCCGGCCCGTCACGTCGGCATAGTCCCAGGCCGCCTCGAGGACCTCGGCGACCGGCCACCGGGTGTTCACCGGCACCAGCCGATCGCGAAGTTCGTCATCCGGCGCGTGCAGGGACACCGCGAGCGTGACCGGCAGTCCCTCGGTGGCGAGCCGCCGGATCGCGGGGACCAGACCCACCGTGCTGACCGTCACCGACCGGGCCGACAGCCCGAGGCCGGCCGGGGAAGGATCGGTCAGGCGGCGCAGCGCCCCGGTCACCGCCCGGTAGTTGGCGAGCGGCTCCCCCATGCCCATGAAGACGACATTCGACAGCCGACCATGATCGTCCGGCTCGCCGGGGCCGCCGTCCGCGCCCCCGCCGAGCAGGCCGTTGCGGACCGTCCGGGCTGCCGTCACAACCTGTTCGACGATCTCCGCGGTCGACAGGTTGCGCGTGAGCCCCGCCTGGCCCGTGGCACAGAACGGGCAGCCCATCCCGCACCCGGCCTGGCTGGACACGCAGACCGTGGCCCGGTCGGGGTAGCGCATGAGCACCGACTCCAGGCGGGCTCCGTCGAAGGTCCGCCAAAGTGACTTGCGGGTCAGGCCGGCGTCGCAGGTGCGGGCCGAGACCTCGGTCAGCAGGGTGGGGAGCAGGTCCGCGACCAGCGCGGCCCGGCTCCCGGCCGGCAGGTCGGTCATCGCGTCGACGTCCGCCGGGTCGGTCAGCCGGGCGAAGTAGTGACGCGAGAGCTGGTCGGCCCGAAACGCCGGCCCACCGAGCTCCACAACCGCCGCCCGTCGCTCGGCCGCGGTCAGATCAGCCAGGTGACGGGGGGGCTTCGGCCGCCGGGGCGCCGCGAACTGCAGCGTGACCGGTGTAGCGGTAGACGTCATAACCCGTCCCAGTCTGCCAAATGGACGGGCCGAACCGGTGGCGGCCCGTTTCCGGCCGGCCCGGACCGCCCGGCGGGTCAGGCCATCCGGCGGGTCAGGGAACTGGCCGGTCAGGAAATTGGCGCGAACGCCGTGATCAGCAGCCAGGCCACCGGCGCCGCGCAGAGCAGGGAGTCGAGGCGGTCCATGATCCCGCCGTGGCCGGGCAGCAGGTTCCCCATGTCCTTGATCCCGATGTCGCGTTTGAGCAGCGACTCGCCGAGGTCCCCGAGCGTGGCCGCGGCCACGCAGGCCAGCCCGAGCACGATCCCCGTCCAGACCGCCGCGTGCAGGGGCCAGGCCATCATCACGACGCCGACGATCACGCACGCGACGGCCGACCCGGCAAAGCCTTCCCAGGACTTACCCGGCGAGACTTTCGGGGCCAGCTTGTGGCGACCGCCCGACAGGACCCCGGCGGTATAGCCACCGATGTCGCTGGCCACCACGACCAGCAGGAACGCCAGCGCCCGGCGGGGGCCGTCCGGGGGCCGGGTGAGCAGGGTCGCGAACCCGGCCGGGAAGCCGACGTACCCGGCGGTGAAGACGATCGCCGCGTAGTCGGCGGCCAGTCGGCCGGCGGCGGTCGGGTCGGTCCGCGAGGTGGACGTCGCCTCGACACTGCGCCAGGCGAACGCGACCAGCACCGTCGTGGCCAGCGCGACGAACAGTCCGTCCGTGCCGGCCCGGTAGGCGGCCACCGGCATGGCGACGGCGCCGGCGGCGAGCGGCAGCAACGGAACCTGGCGGCCCCCGACCTTCAGCGCCCGGACCAGCTCGTAGGTGCCGATGCAGACCGCCACTGCGACGACCGCGACCCACAGCGCCCGGACCGTGAACAACGTGCCGATGATGATGACGCCGAGCGACGCGCCGACGCCGATCGCGGCCGGCAGGTTGCGACCGGCCCGGACCTTCCGGCGGGCGGGCGGCGGCGCGACCACCGTCTCGGGCTGACCGGCCGGGTCCGGCGGGTCGGCCTGGTCGGCCGGCCCGACTCCGCCGAGATCACGACTCATGGGCAGCCCGGAAGGTGGGAACGGCATGCCGACGAGCATGCCGGAACGGGGGTCGGTCCGCGCGACGCGGATACCGGTCAGACCGAGAGAAGCTCGGACTCCTTGGTCTTGAGCAGCTCGTCGATCTGCGCCGTGTACCGGTGGGTGGCCTCGTCGAGGTCCTTCTCGCCGCGCCGACCCTCGTCCTCGCCCGCGTCGCCATCCTTGACGATCTTGTCGAACGCGTCCTTGGCGTGCCGCCGGACGGCCCGCACGCTGATCTTGGCGTCTTCGGCCTTGCCCCGCGCGACCTTGACCAGATCCCGCCGACGTTGCTCGGACAGCTCGGGGAAGATGACCCGGATGATGGAGCCGTCGTTCGTGGGGTTCACGCCCAGATCGCTGTCCCGGATCGCGCGTTCGACGGCGCCCAGCGAATTCCTGTCGAACGGCGTGATGACGACCATGCGGGCCTCGGGGATGTGGAACGAGGCGACCTGGTTCACCGGGGTCGGAGCGCCGTAGTAGTCGACGAGCACCTTGGAGAACACCGACGGGGTGATCCGACCCGTCCGGATGTTGGCGAAGTCCTCCTTGGCGATCGTGACCGCCTTCTCCATCTTCTCCTCAGCTTCGAGGAGGGTGTCGTCGATCACCAGGATCCTTCCGTAGAGCCGTTGGTGGTGCTGGCCGTGTTCGGGTCCGCGTGGACGAGCGTGCCGATCTTCTCACCCCGGACCGCTTTGGCGATGTTTCCTTCTTCGAGCAGATCGAAAACCACGATCGGCATCCGATTGTCCATGCACAGCGACGTGGCCGTGGCATCCATGACCTTCAGACCGCGGGCCAGGACCTCGCCGTAGGTAAGGGAATCGAACCGCACGGCGCCGGGATTGGTCTTCGGGTCGGAGTCGTAGACCCCGTCGACCTTGGTCGCCTTCAGGACGGCCTGGGCCTTGATCTCCAGGGCCCGCTGGGCGGCCAGGGTGTCGGTGGTGAAGAACGGGACCCCCAGCCCGGCGCCGAAGATCACCACCCGGCCCTTTTCCAGATGCCGGATGGCGCGCAGCGGAAGGTAGGGCTCAGCGACCTGGCCCATGGCGATGGCGGTCTGGACGCGGACCACCAGGCCGGCCCGTTCCAGGAAATCCTGCAGGGCCAGGCAGTTGATGACCGTGCCGAGCATTCCCATGTAGTCGGCCCGGGCGCGGTCCATGCCCTGCTCGGCGAGAGCTTCACCGCGGTACATGTTGCCACCGCCGACGACGATCGCGATCTCGACCCCGCTGGTGTGGACGTCGGCGATCTGGCGGGCCATCGCCTTGACGGCCACCGGATCGATACCGATCGGGTCACCGCCGGCGAACGCCTCGCCCGAGAGTTTCAGCAGGACCCGGGTCCACCGGGTCTGATCCTCGCCCCGCTGGTCCGGGCCTCGGTCGTCTGGGCCTCGGTCGTCTGG